>JBDGUP010000024.1:0-31592 GCA_042215815.1 Haloquadratum sp.
ACCCGCCCGGCGTACGGCGACATCCTCCGGTCGCTGACCACCCGGGACCGCTGATACTGTCTATTGTCACCGTGTATCGCTGGTTCGCCACCCCGTTCCGGCGAACCAACGGTACTGACCGATACTGACGGTTGTCGTCTCTTCTCGGTGCTCGCCAGCACCGGGAGTGGCGGACACTGGTAAAAAGTCACAACCGTTATTCTGACAACAGACAGGATAGCTCCTCCACGGATCGGCACGCGTGGCGTCACCGGGACGGCCCGAGCGCGGTCGGTATCGTTACGGACGTCCGTCCGACAGTGCGAAGACCAGTCCGGCCAGGGCGAGACCGAACACGGCGACCGCGACGCCGAACCCGGGCGTTCCCGTCGTCGTTTCGGTCGGTGCGGGGGTTGCCGTTGCGGTCGGGGTCGCGGTCGGTGTCGGCGTCTCCGTCGCCGTTTGCGTCGCTGTCGACGCCGCCGTCGGTTCGGGCGTCCGCGTCGGCGTGGCCGTCGGAGCCGGCGTCGCAGTCGATTGGGGGGTCTCCGTCGACGAGACCGAGTAGGCGTCGTCGTCGTCCTCGTCTGCGCCACCGCCCCCGGTGTCGCCACCGCCGCTCTCCGGGTTCGCGTTGATCTCGACGTATCCGGCCGAGTAGCCGATGTCGTTGAGCCGGATCCGGACGCCGTCTGCCGTGTTGGTCACGGTGAAGGCTCGGTCCCGTCCCTTCCAGAGCGCGTTCAGTTCCGACTCGGGATTGTCGATCCCCCAGGCGTCCAGTTGGGCGTCGGGAATGGTGGCCTGATAGAAGCCGGTGTGATCGTTCCCGGCGACCGTCTTACTGGGGCCGGCGATCCAGATGCGGAGGCTCTCGTTCTTCACGATCGGCGCCGAGAAGGACTGGGCGTTCGTGGTGACGCTCATCCCTTTGAGGGTGTCCTGCACGCTGCCGGGCGCCTTCGCTAGGTCGAACACGCCGACGTATACCGTCTGGTTGCGTCCGAAGTCGGCCTGGGACGCGCGACCGGTCGGCCACTGCACTTCGTCGGGATCCTTGAAGAGGAGCGGGCCGATCCGCCCGCCGTAGGTCGCCTGCAACGTCACCGGCGAACCGCGGATCGTGATGTCGGTCCCGTTCTGCAGCGTCTCGTTCGGCGACGTCTCGAAGCGGGCGTCGTTCAGCGCCCACAGCAGCGAGTCGGCGCTGAAGTTCGTCACGGTGAGGTTGATCGCGACCGTCGTGTTCGAGCGCAGTCCGAGGCTCTTGAGTTCCTGCGGTTTGCCGACCCCGCTGTCGGCGGGAGTGGCGCTCTCGTTGACCAGTTGGACCTGCAACAGGCCCGCCTGGACTTCCGCGCGGACGCCGAGGTTGGATTCGGACCCCGGACCGTCCGTGATGTTCACCGCCGCGACCGGGATGTTCGTCGGCCGCAGGGTGAAGTCGGCCGTCGAGACCGTTCCCTGCCCGTCGACCGTGACCGACTTCGTCTTGCTCGTCTGTTGGTTCGCGAAGACCGACACCGAGTAGGTGCTGTTCGCCGGCACGCTGATGTTGTAGTGGCCGGTCGCGTTCGTCTTTCGGTCGACGAAGAACCGCTCGCCGCTCATCGCGACGACCGGCGTCTTTGTCACGGCACCGCTCGCGTTCGTGACGCGGCCGGTGATGTAGGCCGTCGCTTTCGGGGTCAGTTCGACCGACGTCGTCTGGCCCGCCGTGACGTCGACGCCGTCGATCCGGACGGTCGCATACGAGCCGGCGTCCGTCCAGACGCGGTACGTGCTCTCGGGGACGCGGAGCGTGAAGTACCCCGAACTGTTGGTCTGGGTTCGGTTGTAGTACTCGTAGTTACTGCTGCCGGCAGTGACGTTGACGCCACTCAACGGCGTCCCGTCTTCGCTCACCACGCGCCCGGTGATCGTACCGCGGTCCGGCACCGCCGTCAGGGTCACGTTCGCGACCGTCGTCGTCCCCGAGGAGACGGAGACGTTCGCCGTGAGGTTGAACTCGTAGTCGGAGTTGTTGAAGGCGATCACGTCGTACCGGCCGGGCGCGACCTGCACGGAGTACGATCCGTCGGCCGCGGACGTGGTGACCTTGTCACGCGTGCCCGTGAGCGAGTTCGCCACGAGGTTGATGCCGCCGAGCCGCGCCCCGCTCTGGTTCCGGACGACGCCTTTGATCGTCCCCAGTTTGGTCAGGGTGATGTTCTGGACGGTCGTGGCGCCGCTGGCGGTGATGTTCACCGTCGTCTCGTTCGTGCTGTAGCCGGGGGCGCGAACCCGGAGCGTGTAGTTCCCGGGGGCGCTGGCGACCGAGTAGGCCCCGTCGGCGGCCGAGGCGTTATGATCGACGTCATTACCGGTCGATCGGTTGATCAGATTCACGTCGGCACCGCCGATCTTGGCCCCGCTGCGGTTGAACACCGTCCCGTTGACGTAGCCGACCCGGACGAGCGTCGCGTTCGCCGTCGTTTCGGCCCCGGTGTTGACCGTCACGGTCGTCGTGTTCGTCGTGTACCCGCTCTTCGAGAACTGGACGTCGTAGTCGCCGGCCGGAACGTGGGCGGAGTACTTGCCGTTCGGGCCGGTTCCGACGGACGTCACGAACGACCCCGTGCTGTTGTTGATGACCGAGACGTCCGCGCCGCTCAGATCCGCGCCGGTGCTGTTCTGCACCGTCCCGTTGATGTACCCGCCCTGCACGATGTCGAACGAGCCCGGCGCCGTCGCGAACGTCGTCGAGCTGTTGTTCAGCTCCAGTTCGGCCGAGTAGGTGCCGCTCGAACCGGGGTTCGTGACGCCATAGAGTGTCACATCGACGCGGTCGCCCTGCGAGACGGACACGTTGGTCGGTGAATCGAGCGAGAGGTTCAGCCGGCCGGTCGATCGCGAGGCGGTAACGTCGACCGTCGTCTCGTTCACCGTGAGGGTCCCCTCGTCGACGCCCGCAAAAGAAAGATTGCCGCCGGTCCCGGTGTAGTTGACGATCAGGTATTCGAGCGTCCCGTTTCCGCCCGACGAGACTGTCACGTTCCACGCGTGCGTGGTAGTCTCTCCCGCCGCTGGATTCCGAACGTCGACCGTATCACTCGCGGCTGTCACCGGCGCCGACGCGGCCAGGACGGCGACGAGGACACAGCCGATCAGTTTCGCGGCCGAGGTTGTCCTGTCTCTTCGCATACGTTCGAGTCTCGGTACTTCTACCAAAAATGTTTTGTCTATTTCACTTATCAGAAATTGGATAACTCGGACTGCTCGGCGGCCGCGAGCACGTCCGCGGCCGTCGCCCACGACGCCCGCGCGCAGTCGGGCAGTTCGCCCGTGTCGTCGACGTACCGCCGGAGGAAGTCCCGGGTCGTCGGATCGCTCGGGTACCCGCTCCCGATCGGCGCGTGAGCGGCGTACGCCGCTTCGATCGCTTCGATGCGGGCGTCGCGTTCGACCTTCGCCGCCACGGACGCCGCGGCGACGAGCGGGTCGCGCCCGTCGGCCCCGTGTTCGGCATCAACCGCCACCGCGGGGCCGGCGTCGGCGACGCCCTCGCGGACGCGACGCGCGAACCGCGCCTCGTCGACGTCGCCCGCGTCCGCCAGCACGGCGTCGCCGTCGCGGGCCACGCTCGCGACCGCCTCGGCGTGTGCGGCGACCGTCAACGAGTTCATATCCGTCGCCGGATCGTCGATCCGATCGGTCGAGACGACCGCGACGCCGACCGCGACGGCGTCGTCCCCCCGGAGCGCCGCGTCGATCTCCTCTCGTCTCGCAGGCGAGAGCCGCTTCGAGTCGTCGACCGCGTCGGGGAGCCGATCCGGGTCCGCGCGCACGGCGGCGGCGACCATCGGCCCGAGGACGGGTCCCTTGCCGGCCTCGTCGCACCCGACCGCCGGACGTCGCTCGGTCATCCGCCGTCGCCGTCCGTCGGCTCGTCGCGGAAGTACGCCTCGTCCTCGAAGGGTTCCGCTTCGCCGTAGACGCCGACCACGTCGAGCGCGGTCACCGCGGCCTCCACGCCGAGCAGCCCGGCGAGGCTGGGTTCGGTCCGCCCCTCGTCGCCGGAGACGAGTTCCTTGACGTAGAGGCCGCCCTCGCCGTGGACCTCCACGGTCGCGTGCGTCTCGTCTACGAGTTCTCCCGCCGTCTCGTAGACCTCGCGCGTCCGGGTGCGACTCGCGCGGCGGTGGTCCACGCGGTGGGGGGTGTACTGCTCGACCGTCGCGCCCTCGAGTTCGTCGAGGGCGGCCTCGAGGTCGTCGGCCTCGACCGCGTCGCCGAACGCGACTTCGGCGCGGTACCGCTTCGAGGCGTCGAGTCCCTTGACCCGCTCGACCATTTCGTAGGTCGCGAGGCGGAGCCCCTCGACCTCGACTTTCCCCGCCGCGAAGGCGTTGATGTCGCGCTCCAGGCGATCGGTGTCGACGTCGCGCCGCCGCGGCTCCATCACCTCGATCACGAACGGGCGGCCGGTGCCGAGCATCCGGGCGTCGACGTCCTCGCGTCCGGCGCCGTGGAACTTCGCGTCGGTGCCGTCCATCACGTCGCGGACCACGGGCGCCGTTAGCTCCTCGACGCTGTGCTCGTAGAGGTACCCCGTCCCCCCGCACTTCTCGCAGGGCTGGCTGCCGACGTAGCCGGAGCCGTCGCAGGCGTTGCACGGCCACTCGGTCTGGGGGATGTCGCGTTCGAGTTTGCGGTACCGGCCGTAGACGAACGCCGAGTGGACGTCGACCTCGACGCGGTCTGCGTCCAGATCGAGCGTGAACTGGACGTCCGGGCGTCCGAACTCGACTTCCGCGCCGGTGTGCTGTCCGACCCGCTTTCCGACCTCGCGGTTGAACTCGGAGTTGAATTCCTCGCCGGCGTCCGGGTCGAGACCGGCCCCCTCGCGGAGCAACACCTCGTTCTCCTCGATGAGCGGCGGCGTTCGCGTCCCGACCTGATAGGTGTCGAACTCGACCGATTCGACGGCCTCCGCACACCGCCGGGCCCACTCGTCGAACTCTCCGCAGCGGCCTTCGCAGACCCAACACTCGGCGGTGTCGACCGGCTCGTACGGCTCGTCCGCGTCGATCGCGGCTGCGATCCGGAGGCTCTCGCCCCGCTCTGCGTTCGTCAGCCCGAAGCTCCGGTCGGCGAAGACCCGGCCGAGACAGGCGTCACAGACGGGCTCCTGTGCCCCGAGTTCGCGGGCGTCGGCGAGAAGGTTCATAGCGGACCCTCTCGCGGCTGTCGCTTCTGTCTTGCCCTTTGTCGCGGAGGTCTCCGCGTCGCCCGGCGGTCGGGGGACCCCACGACGCGAGACACACGAGGGAACGAGAAATCCGCTCCGGCTTCGTGGTCCTTAGGGCCGCGGAGGCGAAACGGGACGACGAATGGAATCTGCGATCGAGACACGGGACCTGCGGAAGTCCTACGGCGACATAGAGGCGCTCGCCGGCGTCGACCTCACCGTTCCGAAGGGGTCGTTCTTCGGACTGCTCGGCCCGAACGGGGCGGGCAAGACCACCTTCATCAACGTCCTCGTCGGGCTCGTCCGGAAGACCGGCGGCGAGGCGCGCGTCTTCGGCCACGACGTCGAAACGGAGTACCGGGCGGCGCGGGACGCCATCGGACTCGCGCCCCAGGAGTTCAACGTCGACCGGTTCTTCCCGATCCGGGAGGTGCTCGAACACAAGGCCGGCTACCACGGCATTCCGGCAGAACGCGCCCGCGAGCGCGCCGACGAGGTACTGAAGCGCGTCGGCATCTACGAGAAGCGCGACACGCGCTTCGACTGGCTCTCCGGCGGGATGAAGCGCCGGTTTATGCTCGCGCGCGCGCTCATCACCGATCCGGACCTGCTCATCCTCGACGAGCCGACCGCCGGCGTCGACGTGCAGCTCCGCCACGAGCTCTGGGAGACGATCGTCGACCTGAACCAGCGGGGGACGACGATCCTGCTCACCACCCACTACATCGAGGAGGCAGAGCGCCTGTGTGACGAGGTCGCGATCCTCGATTCGGGGCGCGTCCTCGACGTCGCCAGCCCCGAAGAGCTGATGGACCGCGGCACCGACGACGTCGTCGTGCAGTTGCGGGACGAACCGTCGTCGGTGCCCGACTTCGCCGCCCGGGACGACCGGGTCGAAGCCGTGGAGGTCGAGGGCCAGCGGCTCGTCGTGACCGCGCGACAGGGCGGGCTCGTCGCGCCCGAGGTCGTCCGTCAACTCGACGAGGCCGGCCACGAGATCGTCGACCTGGAGATCCAGCGGACCTCGCTGGAGGAGGTGTTCGTCGAGATGACGCGCAAGGGAGAAGGCCGCGCGACGCCGGAGGTGTCTTCCGGATGAGTGCCGATACGGAGTCCGCCTCCGATCCGGCGGGCGCCGACACGACGGGCTTCGTCGCGCTCCTCCGCCGCGAAGTCCTCCGGTTCGTCCGCCGACCGCGCAACACGTTCGTCCCGCCGTTCATCACGAACGTCCTCTACTTCTCGGTGTTCGGCGTGATCCTGGGCGAGCGCATCAACGAGATCGCGGGCGTGCCGTACATCCTCTTCATCCTCCCCGGACTCGTCGTCCTCGGCGCCATCTCGAACGCCTTCGAGAACGCGTCGTTCACCATCTTCCACGGCCGGTGGAACCGCTACATCGAGGAGGTGCTGACGTCGCCGCTCTCGTACCGGACGATGGTGAGCGCGTACGTGCTCGCCGCGGCCATCCGCGGTGCGATCGTCGGCGTGTTGATCTCGCTCATCGGGGCGTTCTTCACCGCCGTCGGTGTCGCACGACCGCTGTACCTCGTCGCGTTCGGGGTCGTGATCACGCTGCTCTTCGCCGCCCTCGGCGTCGTCGGGGGTCTCTGGGCCGACGACTTCGACGACCTGACGATGCTGAACCAGTTCATCCTCCGGCCCCTGGTCTTCTTCGGCGGCGTCTTCTACTCGCTGAACGAACTGCCGGAGACGGTCCAGCAGGTGTCGCTTCTGAATCCGATGATCTATATGGTCAACGGCGTCAGGTACGGCTTCCTCGGCGTCAGCGAGGTCGATCCGGACGCGTCGCTGGCGGTGCTCACGCTGCTCACTCTCGCGGTCGTCGCCGCCGACATCGCGCTCTTCCGACGCGGCTACGGCCTGACCGACTAATAATCCATATGAGGCCGGAGCGAGGAGACGGCCTATGCGACAGTTCCTCGTCATCGGCCACGACGCGCCCACGACGCCCGACTTCTCGCTCGACGACATCGCCGGCGGCGCGGGACGGCTCGACGTCCTCTGTCGCTGTGTCAACAGCGCGTTCTTCCTCTCGCACGCCATCCGCGAGGACGTCCGCGCCCATCTCGTCCTCGGCGACGAGTTCACCGTCACGTTCGACGGCGCCGAACTCCGCCGGCTCAACCCCGACGAGCGGAGTACCGCGGCGCTGATCCGGACGGCGCTGGAGCACCGCGAGGACGCCGTCGGGCATATGCCCGCCGAGAGCACGCCCGGCGTCTCGATCCGCCGGATGGGCGTCGAGGCGACCCTCGACGACCTCGCGAAGACGGCCACCGTCGTCGGACTCCACGAAGAGGGGGACCCGGTCACCGGGGTCGAACCGCCCGAAGACCCCCTTTTCGTGCTCTCCGACCACCGGGCGTTCACCGACCGGGAGGCGGAGCTGCTGGCCGCGACGGCAGACGAACGCGTCAGGCTCGGTCCACGCGTCCTCCACGCGGACCACGCCGTCACCGTCGCGCACAACTACCTCGACACCGAAGGATACGCCACGTACTGATGGTGTCGGTCCTATGACTGAGCGACCGCACGAGCGCGACGGCGACGCCGACGGCGGGCAGAGAGAGCGCCGCACGACTCGGGCGCCCGCACTCGACGAGCGGTTTTCGGTCCCGCTCCGGGGCGTCGCGGTCGACCCCGAGACGCGGTGTGCTCACTGGGACGACCCCGTGGACGTGGTCGCGCTGCGGTTCGGCTGCTGTGAGACGTTCTCGCCGTGCCACGAGTGTCACGCTCGGACGGCGGACCACGACCCCGAGCCGTGGCCCCGCGAGCGGTTCGACGAGCCCGCGGTCCTCTGTGGCGTCTGCGGGACGACTCTGAGTGCCGAGACCTATCTCGCCGCCGACGACGTCTGCCCGGAGTGCGGCGCGGCGTTCAACCCCGGCTGTCGTCGTCATCGGGACCGGTACCTCGAACTCGACGGGACTGATAGTGATTATCGCGAGTCACCGTAGATTTGTTACAACCGTCAGTATGAGAACCGATGCACAGTGACAATAGACATTGTGAGACCGGCCGCGACGACGGCGGCGACGGAACCGACGACGGGCGAACCGCTCCGCACCCGGTCCGGAAGCGTTAAAAGAGCCACCGCCGACTATTCGGATGCGGGCCGGTGGGGTAGCTTGGTATCCTTCGGCCTTCGGGTGGCCGTAACCTCAGTTCGAATCTGAGCCGGCCCATAGCGCCCCTGAACCTTCCGCTAGGAAACGTAACCGAACCCTTCAATTTGGGGTGGTCGGCTGTGAGCGTCGACGACGGTGACGTCGCCTACTATCGGGTGAACAAACGCCACAACGATCGGTTCTGGATCGATCATATGCGCGTCGGCGAGCAGGCCGTCCGCGACGCAGTCAAGAAGCACATCCGTGACCCGGTCGCGGGGGGTGCCGGCAACTTCCGGGGAGGTGTTTTCCACTATGAGCGAGAGCAATACGCCTTCGCTCTCCGATTTGGAGATCGTCGCCCTTCGGGAAATCCTGTACACGGTCGCTCGCGGCGAGACGACCGACGACAACGAGGACGACACGCCGATAGACGCGGCAAATCAGTCCATTCGTCACGGTACACGGGCGAGAAAGACGAAATCCACTCGAACGCGGGTCGAGGCAGTGTATCACTCTTCGATCGGGCGGCGAACCTCGGCGAACTCCTCGGTCGGGACCTGATCGTACGCGGCCAACACGTCGGTTCGCGTCACGATACCCACCACGGACCGCTCGTCGTCGACGATCGGAACCCGGCCGATGTCGGCCCGGACCATCCGATCGAGGAGGGTGAGGAGGTTGGTGTGCGGCGAGGCCGTAACGACGTCGCAGACGCCGATCTCTCTGACCGGAGTGTCCGGCGTTATTCTTTCTTCCCCGCGCTCGGGACTCGATACGTCGTCGCACCCGGTCATCGAGGTATTGTCGGCGTCGTCGGCATCGGGGATGACAAGACGGTCTTCGAGGTCGGACCTGACGAGAATGCCGACGAGATCGCCCTCGTCGTCAACGATCGGTATCCCGCGGTGTGAGGTACCGCGAAAGCGTTCTCGGGCCTCGCTGATCGGGGCATCGACGTGTATCGTATCGAGATCGCGCGTCATCACGTCCTTCGCCGTGAGGTCTTCTAGGCTTCCGATTCGGCGCTCCTGGACGGTGATTCCTTCTTCTCTGAGTTTCTGAGTGTAGATCGTTCCGCGGTTAAGCAGCGACTGGCCGACCTCACTGCCGATGACGGTAACGACCAAGAGTGGGAGGATGATCGTGTACTGTCCGGTGAGCTCGAAGATGACGAGCGTCGCCGTCAGCGGTGCACCCGCCGCCGCCGCGAAGACGCCGGCGGTCCCGACGAGCGCGTACGCGCCGGCGCCCGCAATTCCTGGGAGGACCGTGTTGACGAGGACGCCGAACGCGCCCCCCGTCATCGCGCCGACGTACAGGGATGGCGAGAAGACGCCGCCGGAGCTTCCGCTCCCGATCGATAGCGCGAATCCGATCGCCTTCATCGCCGCCAGCACCACGAGCACCACTCCCGTCAATTTTCCGGCGATGCTCGAGTGAATCGTTCCGTAGCCGACGCCGAAGAGCCAGGTTGCGCTCCGGAGGGGATCGACACCCAGAACGACCGCAGCGAACAGGACCGAGAGACCGAGCAGTCCGCCTCCGACCGCCGGCTTGGCGTAACTCGGAAGCGGAACACGGTCTCGAAAGACGTGCTCGGTCGCATAGAGGAGTTTCACCACACCGGCGCCGACGAACGCGACGAGGATACCGAGGAGAATGTAGAGGGGGAATTCCACCGAGGGGGAAACGAGCCGATAATCGATCGGGACGAGGAACTCGTGGACGCCCGGCGCAGCCGTGAAACCAAGGAGCGATCGTGCGACGGCGGTCGCGGTCACGGCCGAAAGCACCACGACGACGACGTTGATGAGATAATACTCGGAGAGGAGGATCTCGAGGGAGAACAGCATACCCGCGAGGGGCGTATTGAACGTCGCGGCGATTCCGCCACCCGCACCGGCGGCGACGAGCGTCCGCGTATACCGCGAATCGACGAACTGCCCGAAGTACGAGCCCGCGGCACTGCCGATCTGGACGATCGGTCCCTCGCGACCGAGGGATGCCCCGCTTCCGATCGCGATACTCGACGCGATCGCCTTGTAGAGCGCTATTTTCGGGTCGATCTGACCGCTTTCTGTCATCAACGCCTCCAGAACTTCCGGGACCCCGTGTCCGCGGATGGCCGTCGTCGTGTGCCTGACGACGAGACCGACCAACAGTCCGCCGACGGCCGGGACGACGAGATACCGAACGGGACCGAACGACGCCACGACACCGAAGAGGTTCGGGACCGCGACGGGGCGAAGACTGACCGCACCGGGGTTCAACGTGGCTCCGAAGAAGAGTTCCTGAAAGAGGTAGATCGTGAGCCTGAACACCACGGCACCCAAACCGGCGACGACGCCGATCACGATCGCGATGAAGTTCAACCGGAACTCGTCTCGCAACAGGAAACGACGGGTGTGTTCGATCCCGTATTCTGTCCGCTGGTCGAGTTCTCGCTGGAAACTAGACCCGATTTCGCGGAGCGGCGGTCCGTGATCTCGGGCCCGCTTTCGTTTTTCGGGCTGATTTCTGAACCGACGGACGAAGTCGAGGAGGTTCACGGCGACGGTGAACACGCCCACCAGGAGCATGATGTCCGTCAAAACCAGGAGGGGAATCGGATCTACATCCAGGGAGGAGCCGACGAGCCACAAGCCGACGAGCACGGCTATGCGAGGTCCGTCAGGGTGCTCCAGATGGCCTCGATAGAGACGATAGAGGTTGTAGAGGCCGACGGCTCCGATCACGGCCCCACTCACTATCGCGTCCAGGCGTTCGAGACGGATCCCGCCGATCCCGACTCCTCCCGCGATCAACACGAGGGCACCGATCACGTTCAGGACACTCGGCCACGCCTTGAGCGCGGATATCCCCTCAGAGACGCGTTTGACCGACACCGGCGCGAACAGCCAGATCGTCATTCACGGCGCGGTGATATGCTCCCCACCCCCATTAATATTAAATTTCTGATATAATGTCTGTTCATTATTCAACGAACTACGAAGTTCAATAATTATCGATTATGTACGTTAGATACATCGGAGACGCCGGATCTGAGGCGCCGACACTCGTATATAGGGGAGGGAAAAATGTTGACTCAATGGTGTCGATCGAATCATCGACGATCGAACTATCCACTGCCCAAGAAAAAATCCTTGCGGAACTGATAAATATCTACGGTGACCGGAGCGGTACGCCGGTCAAGGGCAAAGAGATCGCCGCTGCGCTCGGTCGAAATCCCGGGACGATCCGCACGCAGATGCAGAGTCTGAAATCGCTCCAGTTGGTCACGGGGATTCCGGGACCAAAGGGGGGATACGAACCGACGGCGAACGCCTACGAGGTCATCGATCTCGAACGATCGAGCGAATTCGCGCCCGTTCCGGTACGCCGAGACGGCGATCCGCTCGAAGCGGTGACGGTGACGGAGTTCGACCTGATCAACCTCCACCACCCCGACCGCCGGGAGGCGGAGATCTACGTGCAAGGGTCGATGCGAGAACTCAGTGAGGGCGACAACGTCAGAATCGGCCCGACGCCGGGATCCGGACTGGTCGTCGAGGGCGTGGTCGAAGGGTTCGACACGGCCGAGAGCATCTGTGTCATCACCGTCGAGGAGATGCACTTCGAGTCTTCAAGCGACTGATAATAGAGGGTATGAGAACAGGTACGCGAGCGCGTAGCCGGCGGCTCCGACGCTCAGCGCGCCGAGACCGGCGACGAATCCCGAGAGCGCACCTGTGGTCCGGTCCGACTCCGCGGAAGACGTTACGCCGACCCAGACCCCGACGGCGACCGCCAGCGGCACGATCGTGAAGCCGAGGACGTGCGCGTCCGCGATCGTCGGCCGCGGCAGGAAGAACGCGAGCGGGACGTAGGCCGCTCCGAGCGCCGCACGGCGGTCGACCGCGTCACCCAGTCGACGCCAGTCTCTCTGTCCCGGATCGAACCCGGCCGGGCGCACCCGCCAGAAGGCGGCCACGCCGGCCCAGACCACGCCGACCTCGACGAACAGGATCGCGAGGAGGTTCAGCGTCGGATCGGTCGCGAGCACGACGCGGTCCGCGAGGACCCGGGGACCGAACGGAGCGAGCAGCGGCGGGGGCGCGGCCAGAAACACGTCGCCGAAGGGGTGCGAGAGGAGTCCGACGGCGACGGCCGCCGTCGACGCGGCCGGCGGGAGGTCTCTCCGACGACCGACGAGAGCCCCGAATCCGGCGATGCAAGCGAGAAACGCGACGGCGACGACGGCGGCGGCGACGCCGCGGTCGGCCCGGAAGGCTCCGACCACGACGCCGACGCCAGCGATCGAGACCAGCGCCGCGCCCGCGGCGAGTGCGCGTCGCCGGAGCCGCACGTCGTCGACCGCGACGGCGGCGAGGACGGCGGTGCCGAAGACGGCGGTGCCGACGAGGCCGACCGGGAGCGGGTGCGTCACGACGCGGTGGACGCCGTTGGCGACGCCCCAGAAGGCCTCCCAGCCGAGAGGCGTTCCCTCGGCGACCGCGACGGCGTACGTCGCGACCGCGTAGACGACGTCGAGGTCGGGTAACAGCGCCGCGAGTGCGGCGACGGCGCCGATGCGGAGCGACGTCGCGTCCTCCCAGCCCAGGGCGACCGCACCCCCGGCCGCGAGCGCGAACGCGAGGAACTCGTGACCGACGAACATCTCTCACGTTCGGGTTCCCCTGCGACGGAATAGGTCTTCTGCCGACCGACGACGAGCGGTCGGGTTTTTTTGCGGTCCGCACCGAACTCTCCGCCGTGAACGGAACCGCGATCGACCACGTCAAACTCCGCATCCCCACGAACGGGATCGAGACGGCGCTGGCGTTCTACCGCGACGCGCTCGGTTTCGACATCGAGGGGATGGACCGGTACGAGTCGGGCGAGAAGCCGTTCTTCTCGGTCCGGCTCGCGCCCGGTGCGGTCATCCACCTCGAACCCGACGCGTCGTTCGAGCCGCCCGCGCGGAACGCCTACGACCACGTGGCCGTGCGAATCGACGACGACATCGACGGGATCGAGGCCGCGCTCGACGCCGCCGGCGTCGGGATCGACCGCCGGCTCGATCCGCTCGGCGCGACGGGGGTCGCACCGGCCGTCTACGTCACCGACCCGTTCGGCTACCGGCTCGAACTCAAAGCCGAGCGGGCCTAATACTGTCGGACAGAAGTTCGTGAATCAGCTCGGCACCCCGAGGTGCCGAGACGATTCACATAGTTCTGTCCGACAGTATAATACGGTCTAGTGTCATCATGACGGTTGTAACTTTGTACCGGTGCTCGCCGCCCCGTGTCGGCGAGCACTGATAAGAGACGACAACCGTCATTATCAGTCCGTACCGCTGGGTCGCCGGAACGGGGTGGCGAACCAGCGGTACACAGTGACACTAGACAGTATAACGGAACCGAACACCGAACGGCTTTTCTCGCCGCTCGTGTTTGCCTCACGCAGCCGATGCGAGAGAAGGTCCTCCGAGCAGCCGATCGCGTTCGCCTCCCGACGGGCCGGCGGGGCGGCGTCGCCCTGGCCGCCGTCGGCGTCTGCCTCTTCGTCTCGTCGCTCGTCCTCGGTGCCGCGCTCGCGCCGGACATCGGTGCCGCGGGTAGTACAGACACGCCGCGGACGCTCGTCGGGTCGCAGGGAGGCGGTCCCGGTCTCCACGAGAAGGGGTCTGTCTACCTGCTCGACGGCCGCGAGATCGCGTGGCGGGCGAACGGGACGGACAGCTACTTCGACGTCACGAAGCTCCCGAACGGCAGCGTGGTCGCCGGCTTTATGGACGGCGGCTACACCGACTGCGGCCCGTACGCGTCGCCCTGCGTCCACACCGGCTTCCGGATCATCGACCCCAACGCGGAGAGCGCGGCCGACCCCGCGATCGTCTCCGAGTACTCCTTTCCCGTGCGGACCCGGAAGAACAGCGAGGTCCACGACGTCGAACCGCTGGACTCCGGCGGGTTTCTCCTCACCGATATGGAGTACGAGCGGATCTTCGTCGTGGAGGGCGGCGAGGTCGTCTGGCAGTGGAACGCCAGTTCGATCTACGAGGCGCCGCCGGACCCGACCACGACCGATTGGCTCCACATCAACGACGTCGACGTCCTCTCGGAGGGACGCTACCTTGTCTCGGTCCGCAACGCCAACCAGCTCGTGATCGTCGAGCGCGGCGAGGGCGTCGTCGAGGTGATCAACGAGGACGAAGACGGCGACGGCCGCGGCGATCCCGCGGTGCTCCGCCAGCAACACAACCCGCAGTGGCTCGGGAACGGGACCGTGCTGGTCGCCGACAGCCACAACGACCGGATCGTCGAACTCACTCGGACAGAGAGCGGCGAGTGGGAGGTCGCGTGGGCGCTCTACCGGACCGAGGGCGTGCGGTTCAACTGGCCGCGCGACGCCGACCGGCTCCCGAACGGCAACACGCTGATCACCGACTCGCTGAACAAGCGGATCGTCGTCGTGAACCGGACCGGCGCCGCGGTCTGGAGTTACCAGACGCCGCAGGTCCCCTACGAGGCGGACCGCTTGCCCGCCGGCGAGCCGGTCGGCGGCGTCTCCTACGCCACCGGCGAGCGGACCACGATCGGATCCGACGGCGACGTCCCGGTCCTGTCGTTCTTCCTCGTCGTCCTCCAGACCGGCCTGCAGACCCCGTTCTGGTTCACCGAGGTCCACGTCGCGATCGGGCTGGTCTCGCTCGGCTGCGTGCTCGGCGGCGTCGTAGTCGCGCTCCGGACAGGCCCACCGGAGTGACGGATTCTCGCCGTCCCGTCCGGCGAGAAATCTCCGGTGACGTGCGATAATCCCCATCCCTATTACCGGTCCGGACGGTGTCTCCGGTATGGCAGAGACCGACGAGGATCCACCCCGACCCGAGACGGACGACGAACTGGCGTGGCAGACGGTCGCGAGCGAGGTCGACTACACCTGTCCCGGGTTCGACGTCCGCCGCGACGACGTGGTCCTTCCGGACGGCACCGAGACGGACTTTCACTACGTCGACGAGCCGCACGCCGTGGTCGTGCTCCCGTTCACGCCGGACGGCGACGTCGTCCTGATCGAGGAGTGGCGCCAGGCCGTCGATCGGACGAACCGCGCGCTGCCGGCCGGGAGCGCCGAAGCCGCCGACGGCGATCTCGACGCGGTCGCGCGACGCGAACTCGCCGAAGAGACCGGCTACGAGGCCGGCTCGCTCGAGTACCTGTTCGAGATCGAGCCCTCGAACGGGCTGCTGAACAGCGTGCACCACTACTACGTCGCTCGCGACTGCGAACCGACGGCCGAGCGGGACCTCGACTTCAACGAGAGCATCCGGGTCTCGGTCACTGATTACGACGACCTCCTGGCGGCGGTCCTCGACGGCGATATCCGCGACGGGCGCACCGTCGCCGGCGTGACGTGGTACGAACTCACCGCGCGGTGGCGGTGATAACGACGGCTGTCGTCTCGTCCCGGTGCCGGCACCGGGGGTTTTCGGGCGGAGGCTTCCGGGCGGAGGCTTCCGGGCGGGGGATTCCGAGCCGCTGCGGCGGTCCCGATAGAAGAAGGATTTTGACACGCCCCGGCCAATACGTGAGTGTGTCCTCCGAATACGACTCCCGCGACGGGGCCGGCGGTCCCACCGGTTCCGCCCCCCGCCGGGTCCTCCGCGCGCTCGCGGTCGCGATCCTCATCGCCGCCGTCGGGATCGGCACGGGCGCGTTCCTCGTGATCGCCGCCGCGGTCGCCCTCGAATCGGCTGGCGTCTCGGTCACGCCGCTTTTGAGCGTCGTCCTCTCGCTGACGCTCGCGACCGGCGTCGGCTTCGGCGGCGTCGCCGCCGGCTACCTCCGGTACCGCGGCGTGGGACTCGACTACGTCGGTGTCGCGGTCCCCTCGCTGTGGGAGGGTGCGTACGTCGTCGCCGGCTACGTCGGCGCGCTCGCGCTCCTCGTCGTCGCGTCCGTCGTCATCTCGTCGCTGGGCGTCGAGACCGCGCCGAACGTCGCCGCCGAGATCGGGACGGAGCATCCGGAAGTGCTCTTGCTTTTGATCCCGGCGTCGTTCCTCCTCATCGGTCCCGGCGAGGAACTGCTCTACCGCGGCGTCGTCCAGAACCGGCTGGGTGAGGCGCTGCCCGCGCCCGCGGCGATCGTGCTGGCGAGCCTCATATTCGCGTCGATCCACTTCTTCTCGCTCTCGGGCGCACCGAAGGCCCGGATCGTCAGCATCTCGGTGCTGGTCCTGCCGACGCTCGTCTTCGGCACGGTGTACGAACTCACAGACAACATCGTCGTGCCGGCGCTGATCCACGGCACCTACAACGCGACGCTGTTTTCGCTTCTGTACCTCACCCTCCAGTACGCGGGCACCGACCTCGCCCGGACGTCCGCGCTCGTGACCCTGTAGCGGGTCGCTACAGGAGCGTCCAGCCGAAATACAGCCCGCCGAGGATCAACGCGACGCCGACGCCCCGGACCAGCCACCGCCACCGAGAGGCGACCCCCGAGCGGTCGTCGGCGGTCGACCGCCCGTCTTCGCCGTATCGGCCGTGCCGGTCCCGCGGCAGCCGACCCGCGGCCTGCACTCGGATCACCGCCTCGGGAGCGGCCACGAAGAGCACGCCGAGACCGACGCCGAGGACCGCGGCCGCGAGCGTCCGGAGATCGACTATCATCCTCTCTTCGCCATCCCCGGTGCCGGCGAGCACCGGGACGAGACGACAACCGTCATTATCAGTCCCGCAGCCGCTCGATGCGTTTCTCGATCGGCGGGTGGGTCGCGAACAGGCGGGCGAGACCGCGCTCCTCGCCGAAGATACAGAGCGCGTTCACCTGTTCGTCGACCGCGGAGTCGTCGCGCCGTTCGTTCCCCCGGCTGATCTTCTCCAGCGCGCTCGCGAGCGGTTCGCCGCCGCCGATCTCCGATGCGGCGTCGCTGTCGGCGACGTACTCCCGGTACCGCGAGATGGCGAAGACGAAGAGCATCACGAGCATCTGGGTGAGCTGGCCGACCACGATCGCGAGGAAGAAGTCCGCGAGGTCGTTGTCGCCGGTCAGGAGGACGACCCACTGGGCGACGATGGCGACGATCGACGCGACGCCCTGGCCGAGCACCATCATCACCACGTCGCGGTTGCGGACGTGCGCGAGTTCGTGCGCGAGCACGCCCTCCACCTCGTCGATATCCAGTTGCGAGAGGAGTTCCTCGCTCACGACGACCGTGCCCGCGCCCTTGCGGCCGACCGCGAAGGCGTTCGGGACGCCCATCCGCGCGATCATCAGCCGGGGTTTCTCGATGCCCATCGACTCCGAGAGCGACGCGACGCGACGGTGAACCTCCGGGTAGCGGTCTTCGGGGAGGTCTTCGGCGCCGACGCTGCGCAGCGCCATCCACTTGCCGGCCTTGTACTGGACGCCGACGAAGGCGACGCTGCCGACGAGAACGAGCCACAGCGGCCAGCCGAAGACGCCCATCACGACGACAGCCGCGACGGCGTAGAACGCGAACAGGATCGAACCGACGATCGCCATCCGCGCTTTGAGTCCGAGGTGTCGCATACGGGCTTCCGTTGTCTGTTCGGACACAAATATCCGGTGGTCACATCGGGCACACCGACCCGGGGAAGAGATACTGTCTATGTCACTGTGTACCGCTGGTTCGCCGCCGCGAAAGCGACGATACTTACCGATCGATCCCGAGAGCACCGGTATGCGCGACCACTTCGAGCTCCGCGACGGGGACGCCGCCGGTCGGATCGGGGAGCTTTCTGTCCCCCGGGCCGGTGTGACCGTCGAGACGCCGGCGCTGATGCCGGTCGTCAACCCGAACATCGAGACGGTCTCGCCCGCGCGGCTCGAATCGGCGTTCGGCGCGGAGATCCTCATCACGAACGCCTACATCGTCCACCGGAACGACGACCTCCGCGAGGCGGCGCTCGAGGAGGGACTCCACGACCTCCTGGAGTTCGACGGCGCGATCGTCACCGATTCCGGCTCGTTCCAGCTCTCGGAGTACGGCGACATCGACGTGACGACCCGGGAGATCCTCCGGTTCCAGCGCGACATCGGCTCCGACGTCGGGACGCCGGTCGACATCCCGACGCCGCCGGAGGTCACTCCCGAACAGGCAGAGCGCGAGTTACGGTTGACCGAGGAGGCGATCGCGGACGCCGAGGAGGTCGAGACGGGCGAGATGCTCGTGAACGCCCCCGTGCAGGGATCGACGTTTCCGGATCTCCGCGAGGCGGCGGGCCGACACGCCGACGAGACCGATCTCGACGTCTTCCCGATCGGGGCGGTCGTCCCGCTGATGAACAACTATCGGTACGCCGACGTGATCGACGTCGTCGCGGCCGCGAAGCGGGGGCTCGGCCGCGACGCGCCGGTCCACCTCTTCGGCGCTGGTCATCCGATGATGTTCGCGCTGGCGGTCGCGGCCGGCTGCGACCTCTTCGACTCCGCGGCCTACGCCATCTACGCCCGCGACGACCGCTATCTCACCGTCCGCGGTACCGAGCACCTAGAGGACCTCGACTACGTCCCGTGTTCGTGTGCGGTCTGTTCGAGTCACACGCCTTCGGACCTCCGCGCGCTCGACGACAGAGCGCGAGAGGAGAAGCTGGCCGAACACAACCTCTCTGTCTCCTTCGCGGAGATCCGGCGGATCAAACAGGCGATCCGATCGGGGAACCTCCTCGAACTGGTGGAATCGCGTGCGCGCGCACACCCGAGAATGCTCGACGGCTACCGCGCGCTGCTGGATCACGCCGACCAGCTCGAACGCGAAGACCCCGTCTCGAAAGGTTCGTTCTTCTACCTCTCGACCGAGTCGGCCAGGCGGCCCGAGGTCATACGGCACCACGACCGCGTGAGGCGACTCACGCCCGGGGCGGAGGTCTTGCTCACCCAGGGCGGCGCGCCCTCCGGCGACGAGTACGACGCCGCCTGGCGGGTTGTCCCGCCGTTCGGCCCGTTTCCGCGGGCGCTCTCGGAGACCTACCCGTTCACCGCGGAGGTTCCAGAGCGCACCGACCGCGCGGCCTACGAGGCCGCCGCGACGGGCGTCGCCCGACTCGTCGCCGCGAATCCCGACTCGTCGTTCGTGCTCGCCCACGACGGGTGGCCGGAATCGGCCCTGGAACGGGTGCCAGAGCGCGTCGACCTGGAGCGGCTGGGCGGCGCGAACGGCGGCGGGACGCTCCGATAATGACGGATCCGATCGGGCCACCCCGTCGGCCCGCGCGGCGCGAAGAGACAGATAGTTCACCCTCGGCGGCGCAGACGGGTGTATGACCGAGTACTTCGAGGTCCACGGGCGGGACGGGGCCGCCCGCCTGGGCGAACTTCGCCTGACCGATGCCGTGACCACGCCGGCGCTCGTCGACGACGTCGTCGTGGACGCGGGGAGCCTCTGGGCGCGCGACCGCGACCTCCCCGAGGGATCGGCGGACGTGCTGACGGTCCTCCCCCACCGGGCGTTCCCGGCGGGGACCGACGAGCGCGTCCAGGAGGCGTTCGCCGTCGACTACCCGGCGGTGGAGTACCCGAGCGCGGCGGTCGTCACCCCGGAGACGGCCACCGACTACGGTGCGGACGCCTACGCCCTCTCGAACGCGCAGGGCTTCGTTGGCCACGCGGAGGCGTTCCGGGACGAAGTGATCGCCGCCAGGGAGGCGCTGCCCGCCGACACGGCGCTGTACCTCTCGGGCGTCGCGACCCCCCGGAACGCGGCGACGCTCGCCTACGCCGGCGTCGACCTCCTCGACGCGAAGCGGGCACACGTCCGCGGTCTGCAGGGGTTTTATCTCACCCGGGAGGGCGAGTACTTCCTGGAGGACCTCGACGAACTGCCGTGCTCGTGTCCGGCGTGTCGCGGACGCGACGCGCCCCGGACGGGAGACGACGCCGAACCCGGCCCTCGAACGGAGGGTGCCGTCGACGAGTTCGACCGCCGGGACTGTGCCGACCACAACGAGTACGCGCTGGCGGCCGAACTCGCGACGGTCCGCCGGCGCATCCGCGACGGCCGCCTCCGCGACTACGTCGAGGGGCAGGCGCGCCACGACCAGTGGCTCACGGCCGCGTTTCGACGGTTCGACCAGCAGTACGGCTACCTGGAAGCGCGGACGCCCGTCGTCCGCGACACCGAACTCGCCGCGGCGAGCGAAGACACCCTCCGGCGCGTCGAGATCCAGCGCTTCGCCGAGCGCGTGACCAGCCGTTACCGCAACCGGTTTTCCAACCCGCTCGTGCTCGTCCCCTGCTCGGCGACGAAGCCCTACAGCGAGTCCCAGAGCCACGCGCAGTTCCACGATGCGATCCAGTACCGCGGCCACCTGGCGTCGGTGACCTCGCCGATCGGCGTCGTCCCGATGGAACTGGAACTCACCTACCCCGCCCAACACTACGACGCCGTCGTGACCGGTCGGTGGTCCGAAGACGAAAAGGCGTTCGTCGCGGACGTCCTCCGCGCGTATCTGCAGCGGAACGACTACCCGCGCGTGATCGCGCACGTCCCCGACGAGGGCTACCGCGACGTCTGCGAGCGCGTCGAGCGCGACGTCGACGTCCCCTTCGAGTACACCGTCGACGAGCACCCGACGACGACCGAATCGATCGGGAACCTGCTGTCGGCGCTGGACGGCGAGCTGAAATACGGGAAGCGAGAGCGCCAGCACAACACGGTGAAGGCGCTCGCGGACTACCAGTTCGGTCCCGACGCGGGCGACGCGCTCTTCGCCGACGTCGACCTCCGGACGACGAGCCGCTATCCGAAGCTCCAGGTTCGCGACGGAAACAGCCACGGCGACCACGGGGACGGCAACGACGAGGGCGACCAGCTCGCGACGATGGTACCGCAGTACGGCGTCCTCTCGCTGACGCTCGCCGGCGCCAGAGTCTGGGAGGAGTCCGACGTGCCCACCAAACGCGTCGAGATCGACGGCTTCGTGCCGCACGGGAGCGTCCTCGCACCGGGCGTCGTCGACGCCGACGAGGAGATCCGCGTCGGCGACGAGGTCGTCGTCGAGGGACCGCAGGCCTTCGCGGTGGGGCGCGCACAGATGTTCGGCGCGGAGATGCGGGAGTCGACGCGCGGCGAGGCCGTGCAGGTGCGCCACGTCGAGGAGCGGTAACCGATGTCGCCGACCGTCGCCGCCTGTCAGATGGACGTCGCAGACCTCCACGTCGAAGCGAACCTCGCGACGGTCGAGGCTCGGACGCGGGACCTCCCCGACGAGGTCGCGGTCGCGCTGTTTCCCGAGCACGCGCTCACGGGGTTCGTGGGCGACGAGCGGATCGCCGAGGCCGCGATACCCCGTGACGGCGATCCAATCGACCGCCTGCGTGACCTCGCGAGCGCGGAGGCGACTGCGCTCCTCGTGGGGTTCACAGAGCGGGCCGACACGGGGCTCTACAACGCGACCGCCTACGTCGACCCCGACGGGGCGGTCACCTACTACCGGAAGCGGCACCTGTGGGGAAGCGAGCGGGAGCTGCTCGACGCGGGCGACGATCGCGTGACCGTCGAGACGCCGGTCGGAACGACCGGAATCCTCACCTGCTACGACCTCAACTTCGTCGCCGAGAGCGCGGCGTTCACCGAGGAACGGGTCGACGCGCTGTTCGTCGCCGCCGCCTGGCCGGGCGCCTACAGCGAGAACTGGACGCTGCTGGTGCGCGCCCGGGCGCTGGACGGCGTCCGGTGGGTGGTCGGCGCGAGCCGGACCGGTCGCCGCGACGTGCCCGATGCCCCCGCCGTCGCGTACGCCGGCCGGTCGATCGCGGCCCGTCCCGACGGCGGGACCCACGCGTCGCTCGACCGCCGCGCGGACGACCTGGTCGTCGATCTCGATCCCGAGGCGGTCGACGCCCAGCGGGAGCTGATCGGCGTGTTCCGCTGACGGCGACTTTTTCACCCCGGCCGTCCACGATGGGGATATGTCCGACGACGCGTCACAGCCCGACCGCGAGTTCTCGCTCGGCGTCCCCCGGGGCGTCCTCGACTCCCTGCCCGAAGACGGCGACAGCACCGCCGCAGATATGAAAGAGGCCGTCGCCGGCCTGGAAGGGAGCCTCCAGGACGCGATCGAATCGGCCGACTCCGACGCGGAGGCCGCGAGCCGCGCGGTCGACGCGATCGAACACCTCGAAGACCGGATGGAGACCTACGACGAGTTCGTCCCGGAACTCCGCGCGTGGGGGCAGTCGCCGATCTACGCCATCGCCTGGCGGAACCTCTATGCGGAGTTGATCGCCCAGATCTACGAACACGAGTGGCTCGCGACGCACATCGACCGCGAGCGGAACTACCGGCTGGTCGAAGACGGCATCCGGTTCGAGTGACTGTCGGCGACTCGGTTCCCGTCCCCGGCCGCGTAGCTTTTTGTCCGCTGCCCCCCAGTGTCGGGTATGTCGCTTCAACTGCGGTTCTTCGCCACGTTTCGCGAGGCGGTCGGCTCGAAGACCGTCACCCGCGAGTACGACGCCGACACGGTGGGCGAGGTTCTGGTCGCGCTCGAAGACGAGTTCGAGGGACTGGCCGGCGAGATCCTCGAAGACGGCGGCGTGAAACCCCAGGTGAACGTGCTCCTGAACGGACGCGACGTCGAGCACGAGGCGGGTCTCGACACGCCGATCGAAGCGGACGACACGCTGAGCATCTTCCCCCCGGTCGCGGGCGGAGCACGCGGGAGGGCGGCGTGAGCGACGCCGGCGAGGGGGATCCGAAGGCACCGCCCGAGCGGGAGACCCGGGAGCGCTCCTTTCGCGGCATCTCGCTCCGGCTGGCCCGCCAGTACCTCGAAAAGCTCGGCGGTGAGGTCGTCGACGACGACCGCGTGACCGCCGACGGGTGGACGGCTTCCCTCTCGGCAGAGAGCGTCTCGATCGGCCCGACGCTCACGCTGACCGAGGTGACTGTGCGGTTCGAGGGCGACCCCGAGACGCTCGACGGTGTGATCGAGCGGTTCGCCCAGAAGGCGATGCGCGCCGGCGGCTGACAGCGAACGCGATGCCCGGAGACGACACTCCCGCCGAGGTGGCGGCCGACCGGACCGACGACGAGGACGCGACCGACGCGACCGACCACCGGGAGCCGCCGATCCCGCTGGACGGCGACGTCCTGCGCTATACGGCGGCGACCGCCAGCGTCCCACCGAAGCGGATCGCGCCGCTGCTCCGTCGCGTGCAGACCCATCTCGCGCCGCGGCTCGACGCGTACCGCCGCGCCCACGAGTGCGTCGTCGACGGCGACGAACGCGCGGTCTTTCTCGCTCGGGAGGGCCACTGGGCCGACGTGGGCGACGACCTCGACCTCGACGCCCGGGAAGTAGACACCGTCCGCCGCGCCCACGACCAGCAGCTCCGCCGACTCGGGACGAAGCGGGGTCGCCGCGACGAACTGGAGACCGCGCTCGACATCCGCGAGGCGGTCGTGATCGGCGTCGGTGGCCCAGCAGAAACGGCGTAGTCTCACCGCACGCGGCGGCGAGAGCGGCCAGTATCACGAACCCCGTTCGGTCTCTTCGGTCGAATCCGATCGCTCCGCGACGGCCCGGAAGTAGCGTGCGAGGAACGCCGCCTGCGACTGGTCACGCTCTGCATCGGTGTCCCGGTCGACGGCGTCGCGGTCGGCGTCTGTCGCTGTCGGTCGGTCGCTCTCTTCGAGTTCGACGAGGAGGGCTTCGAGCCCCTCGCGCGGCTGGTGACAGAGGTCGCGGTAGCACTCCTTACAGAGGTGCTCGAAGGACTTTCCGCGACGCTCCCAGCGGTCGCCTTGCTTGTCGTACTCGCGCGCCTCCGAGCGCGGGATCGACGACCCGCAGGCGATACAGACGACCGTCGTCCCCTCCCGGCTGTTCCGGGAACTCCACATACCGGAGACGACGCGCCACCCTCACTTAGCGTTTGTTGCGCCGGTCGGCGAACCGACGCGATCCCGGTCCGCACCGACGCGGTCGACGACGGCGCGATAGCCGTCTCCGTTTTCCCGCCAGTGTCGCGCCATTTATCGGCCGGCCCGTCGTGCGTTGGGGTATGCAGGTGAAATCCCGGCACCATCTCCGCGCGGACGAGATCGACGAGCTGGAGGCCGACATCGAGACGAAGACGGGCGTCGCTCTCGACGGCGACACCTACGAAATGGTCGAACTCGCGGACGAGCCGTTCGACGTCGTCCTCGTCGACGGAGCGCCCGACGTCGTCCAGTACGACGACGAGCCGTTCCTGACGGTCCAGGGGGCGAACCGGTACGAGCCGACGGAAGGCGTCGTCACCGTCGACGCCGGCGCGATCTCGTTCGTCAGCGACGGCGCCGACGTGATGCGGCCGGGGATCGTCGAGGCCGACGACGACATCGCGGCGGGCGATCTGGTCACCGTCGCCGAGGAGACACACGGGAAAGTCCTCGCGATCGGGCGTGCGCTCGTGGACGGCGACGAGATGGCCGGCGATTCCGGGAAGGTCGTCGAGTCGATTCACCACGTGGGTGACGATCTCTTCGAGTTCTCTGTCTGAGTGGACGTTCTTTTACATTTCACCACAATATCTATACGATCCTGTGCGTCTGACGCGCGTCTGACGTAAGAACTAACGTGGTGGTCGCACTCGTGGGGCGTATGGGCATTATGAGCAAGATCGTCAGCGGTGGCGGACAGCACACGACCGACGACTACCTCGATCTCGACGTCCAGGGGGTCGATGCCGCCCACGGCAACGCCCAGATGAACGTCCGGATCGCGAAGATCAGCGAGCAGCAGGACGTCGTCGACATCAAGGACGCCGTCTACGACGGCGATCTCGTCATCGCGGACATCACGCGACACACCACCAGCGACAGCACGATGGAACACATCGTCGACGACCTCCGGCAGGTCGCAGAGGAGGTCGACGGCGACATCGCCCTGAAAGGCGACGACCAGATCATCATCGCGCCCACGGGCGTCGGCGTCGCCCGCGAGAAGCTGAACTGATTCACGACCGTCTGTCCGACAGTATCACGAACAGCGGTTTCGTCCGACAGTACAATCAGTATGGGGGCGCCGTCGCCGCCGCCCAAACGTTTTTGTCTTCTATGCGGAACGTCAAACTATGTCACAGAAGACGGTGTCGCCGGACGCGTTGGTGAGTGACCTCGAGTCGGTCGACGCCGACGTCCCCGAGGGGACCACGACGACCGCGTCCGCCGATCTCGGAAGCCAACTCAACCTCAACGCCATCGCGATCGGTCTCGGACTGGAAACCATCGAGTACGAGCCCGAGCGGTTCCCGGGGGTGATCTATCGGCCCCCGGAGTACGACCAGACCGTCGTCGTGCTGTTCGGAAACGGGACCCTCTTCGTCGAGAGTGCCGCGTCCGCAGCGATGGCCGAGATCGCAGCGCACGTCGCAGCGGAGCTGGACGAGTTGGGGCTGGGAGGACAGAGCGGGCTGAGCGCGGACGTCTCGCTCTCGCCGACCGAAGTTCCGGTCCCGCCCGAATACGAGCCGGAGACGGCGGCCACATCCGATGCGGAGCCAGCCGGCACCGCTGGAGCCGGTTCCGACGGGGCGGCGACGACGTGTTCCAACTGCGGGCACGAACTCACGGGCGAGGAGAACTTCTGTCCGGAGTGTGGAACAGAGATCGCGGCCGACTGACGGGAGAATCGCTCTGGCCTCTCGGTCGACGTGATATGCTGTCGGAGGACCGTCCTGCTACGTCTGGGTCTCCCCCGGAGGGAGCGAGGGTCCCAACGGGTCCGTCCGACAGGATAACCGACCCTCGTCAGCGACGGGGGCAGTACCGGTCCCCGGAACCGACGAACTTTCCTCTCCGCTCTCCTTACGCCAGCGCAGATGAGCAAGGACTTCATCGAGGTTCGGGGTGCCGAAGAACACAATCTCGAGGACCTCGACGTCCGGATTCCGCGCGAGACGTTCACCGTCGTCACCGGTCTCTCTGGATCGGGCAAGTCGTCGCTCGCCTTCGAGACGGTCTACGCCGAGGGGCAGCGCCGCTACATCGAGTCGCTGTCGGCGTACGCCCGCAACTTCCTCGGCCAGATGGACAAACCGCAGGTCGAGGCCGTCGAGGGGCTCTCGCCCGCCATCTCCATCGACCAGAAGAACGCCGCCAACAACCCCCGGTCGACCGTGGGGACGGTGACGGAACTCCACGACTACCTCAGGCTGCTCTATGCCCGCGTCGGGACGCAGTACGACCCCGAGACGGGCGAGGAGGTCGGCGAGCAGTCCGCGAGCGAGATGGTGGCCCAGCTGCTGGAACTCCCCGACGGCACGCGCGCGAAGATCGCCGCGCCGGTCGTCCGCGACCAGAAGGGGGCGTTCGAGGACCTCTTCGAGGACCTCGTGAGCGAGGGGTACTCCCGCGTCGAGGTCGACGGCGAGCAGTACGACCTGACGCTGGACCGCCCCGACCTCGACAAGAACTACGACCACACGATCGACGTGATCGTCGACCGCGTGAAGATCGATTCGGACGGTCGATCCCGGCTCGCCGACTCGGTCGAGACCGCACTCGACGAGGCCGACGGCGTCCTGAAGGTGATCGTCCCGGACCCGCCCGAAGACGTCCCCTTCGCCTCGAACACCCGGTCGACGGGTGCGCTCGCCGGCGACGAGGACGACCGGCTGGTGGTCGAGTTCTCCGAGGAACTGGGCAATCCGAACTCCGACTTCCAGTTCTCGGAGATCGAGACGCGCTCTTTCTCGTTCAACAGTCCGCACGGCGCCTGTCCGGAGTGTGAGGGTCTCGGCCAGACCAAGGAGGTCGACGAGGACCTCGTCGTCCGCGACCCCTCGAAGCCCCTGAAGGACGTCTTCGAGGCGTGGTCGTACAACCGCTCGTACTACCGCACCCGGATCGACTCGGTGGCCGAGCACTTCGGCGTGAGCGTCGACACCCCCTTCGAGGACCTCGACGAGGAGGTCAGACGGCAGTTCCTCTACGGTACCGACGACGAGGTGGTCTTCGAACGCGAGACCAAGAACGGCACGCGTCGCAAGACGAAGCGCTTCGAGGGCGTGATCCCGAACCTCGAACGCCGTCACGTCGAGACCGACTCCGAGTCGACGCGCGAGCACATCGAGGACTATATGGCCGTCACCACCTGTCCGGCCTGCGACGGCACGCGGCTGAAAGAGCAGTCGCGACACGTGCTGGTCGCCGGCACCTCGATCACGGCGGTGAACCGGATGAGCATCGGCGACGCGCTGGATCACTTCGAGGGGCTCGAATCGGAACTCACAGAGCGCGAGCGCACGATCGCCGAGGAGATCCTCAAGGAGATCCGCGCGCGCCTCGGCTTTATGGAGGAGGTCGGCCTCGAATACCTCACTCTGGACCGGGAGGCGTCGACCCTCTCGGGCGGCGAGAGCCAGCGGATCCGGCTCGCCACGCAGGTCGGCTCCGGTCTCGTCGGCGTGCTGTACGTCCTCGACGAGCCCTCGATCGGTCTCCACCAGCGCGACAACGACCGGCTGCTCGACACGCTCGAAGGACTCCGCGACCTCGGCAACACCCTGCTCGTCGTCGAGCACGACGAAGAGACGATGCGCCGCGCGGACAACATCATCGATATGGGCCCCGGTCCCGGCAAGCGCGGCGGCGAGATCGTCGTCCAGGGCGACTTCGACGACGTCTGCGACGCCGACGAGTCGATCACGGGCGACTACCTCGCGGGGCGAAAGCAGATCCCGGTCCCGGACGAGCGACGCGAGTCGGACGCCGAACTGACGATCCGCGGCGCGCGCCAGCACAACCTCGATGACATCGACGTCTCGATCCCGATCGGGCAGTTCACCGCGATCACGGGCGTCTCCGGGTCGGGCAAGTCGACGCTGATGCACGAGGTCCTCTACAAGGGCCTGGCCCGCGAGATGAACGACAACACCTCCGTCGATCCCGGCGACCACGACGCCATCGAAGGGAGCGACGAGATCGAGACCATCCGGTTGATCGACCAGTCGCCCATCGGTCGGACGCCCCGGTCGAACCCTGCGACCTACACCGGCGTCTTCGACCACGTCCGCGAGCTGTTCGCAGAGACCAAGCTGGCGAAGCAGCGCGGCTACGAGAAGGGCCGCTTCTCGTTCAACGTCAAGGGCGGCCGGTGTGAGGCCTGCAGCGGCCAGGGGACGGTGAAGATCGAGATGAACTTCCTCTCGGACGTCTATGTCCCCTGCGAGGAGTGCGACGGCGCCCGCTACAACGACGAGACGCTCGATGTGACCTACAAGGGCAAGACGATCGCCGACGTGCTCGATATGGAGGTCTCCGAGGCGCTGGACTTCTTCGAGGCCAACTCACAGCTCCGGCGCCGCCTCCAGTTGCTGGAGGACGTCGGTCTCGGCTATATGACGCTCGGGCAGCCCTCGACGACGCTCTCCGGCGGCGAGGCCCAGCGCGTGAAGCTCGCCGAAGAGCTGGGGAAAAAACAGACCGGCGACACGCTCTACCTGCTGGACGAACCGACGACCGGTCTCCACAAGGAAGACGAGCGCAAGCTGATCGAGGTCCTCCAGCGGCTCACCGACAACGGCAACACCGTCGTCGTCGTCGAACACGAACTCGATCTGGTGAAGAACGCGGACAACATCGTCGATCTCGGTCCCGAAGGCGGCGAACACGGCGGCGAGGTCGTCGCCACCGGCACCCCCGAAGCGGTCGCGCGGGTCGAAGAGTCACACACCGGCCGGTACCTCCGCGACCTCCTGCCCGCGGTCGACGCCGAGGGCCCGCGGTCCGACCGGCGCGAGGCCGCGAAGCCGGCCGACGACGACTGATACTCCCGGGTCTCTCCCGGCGGGGTGCGAGGGTCCCGACGGGTTCGTCCGACAGTATACTCTCGTTCGTACCGGAGATCACCACTGCCCGCCGAGACCAAGTGGCTGCGTCGCGTTCGTCACACTATGGTCACCTGCTATGCCGCCTCCCGCGCGGGCGTGCTGGTCGTCACCGACGCCGGCGCGTCGGACGCCGAGAGCGACGAAGGCCCCGCCTCGACGGGACCGACGCTGACCGACCACGAGGTCGAGTGTCTCGACGCCGCGAGCGCCGTCCCCGACCGCGTCTTCTGTGGGACGTTCGACGCTGGGCTCCACCGCTCGACTGACGCCGGACGGACGTGGGAACGCGTCGGGAGCGAGACCGTCCCCGAGTCGGTGACGAGCGTCGCCGTCTCGCCGCACGACCCGGACGTCGTCTACGCCGGCACCGAACCCAGTGCAGTCTATCGATCCACCGACGGCGGGACGACGTGGGAGCCCCTCTCCGACCTGACGGTGCTCCCCTCGGCGTCGGAGTGGTCGTTCCCGCCGCGGCCCGATACCCACCACGTCCGCTGGATCGAGGTCGACCCCGCCGACCCGGACCACCTCTACGTCGCCGTCGAGGCCGGCGCGCTGATCCAGACACACGACGGGGGCGAGACGTGGGAAGAGCGCGCACCCCGGATGCGCCGCGATACCCACTCGATCGCCATCCATCCGGAGGCCCCAGGTCGGGTTCGGGCCGCCGCCGGCGACGGCTACGCCGAGAGCGACGACGGCGGCGAGACCTGGACGTTCCCGCAGGACGGCCTGAAGCATCGCTACTGCTGGAACGTCGCGATCGACCCCGGCGATCCGGACCGCGTGCTGCTCTCTGCGGCCGCGAGCGCGCAGCGAGCACACACGCCGGACGCCGCGGCGTCGTACCTCTACCGGCGGACCGGAAGCGCCCCGGCTACCGGCGACGGCTCCGACGCGTGGGAGCGGCTCGACGACGTCGCGGTTCCGAGCGGCGAAGGCGTGCTCCGACAGACGCTCGCGGCCGGCGTCGCGGCCGGCGACCTGTTCGTCCTCACCGATCGGGGGCTGTTCCGGACGCGCGACGGCGGGCAGTCGTTCACCGAACTCGACGTGGCGTGGCCCGAGGCGTTCGAAGGTGAGACGACCCACGGGCTCGCGGTCCTCCCGGATCCGAGGTATACTGTCGGACGAACGTCCTGATACGCCTGGGTCTTTCCCGGAGGTGGATCCCAACCGGGAAGGTATTTGCCCGCGCGTCCGGTACCGACGGGTGATGTACGACTTCGCGGTGGTCGGTGTCGGTCCGGCCGGCGCACGCTTCGCTCGGCGGGCGGCCGAGGCGGGCCACGACGTCGTCGCGTTCGAACAGGGCGAGATCGGAACGCCGCTGGCCTGTTCGGGCCACGTCAGCACCGACGTCTGGGCGTACGTCCCCGACGACGCGGAGGCGGCACTCCGCCAGAACCGCGTCTACGGCGCGCGGTTCCACGTCGGCGGCCCCGGCTCGACCGCCTATCCGTTCTACAAGCGCGAGCAGGTCTCGAACGTGATCGACCGCGTCGAACTGGACCGCGCGCTCGCGTCGTGCGCGCGCGCGGCGGGGGCGGACGTCCGCGAGGGACACACTGTCGTCGACGTCGAAGAGCGCCACGACGGGGTCGGCCTCACGGTCTCGCACGCGGACGGGACCGAGACGATCGACGCCCGGATGGTCGCCGGCTGCGACGGACCGACATCCCGCGTGCGACGGCAGTGCGACCTCCCGGAGCCGGACGAACTGCTCCACGGCGTGTTGGCGTTCGACCCCGACCCGGACCACGGCGACTTCGTCGACGTCCACCTCACCGCGCCGCGCTTCTTCGCCTGGCGCATCCCCCGCGGCGAGGCGGGCGTCGAGTACGGACTGGCCGCGCCGCCGAGCGAGTCAGTCACCGAACTGTTCGATCGGCTGACCGACGCGTACGATGTCGAGACCGAGCACTTCTGCTCTGGGGCGATCCCGATCGGCCCGCCCGCGCGCACGACGAGCCGTCGCGTCTTCCTCGCCGGCGACGCCGCCGCGCAGACCAAGCCGTTCACGGGCGGCGGGATCCTCTATGGGATGACCGCCGCCGACTGTGCCGCCGAGTCGATCGACCCCGACGATCCGGCGACGCTCCGCGACTACGAGTCGGCGTGGCGCGCCGAACTCTCACGGGAGATCGCGCTCGGCCGCTGGATCCGGCGGGCGTACTCGCTGCCCGAGCCGGTCCAGCGGCTCGGTCTGCGAGCGCTCTCGGGCGAGATCGGCGTCCATATGGACAGGCCCTCCTCGTTCTTCTCGCGCGAACACCTCGGGAAGTTACTGGGGCGGTGAGCGGGATGCGAACGGTGGACGGAAGGGACGCCGGTCGCCGGTCGCCGGTCGCCGGTCGCCGGTCGCCGGTCGCCGGTCAGTCGCTGGGACCCGGATACGTGGGGAGTCGCGCCGACGTCGCGCTC
>JBDGUP010000024.1:31692-48247 GCA_042215815.1 Haloquadratum sp.
CGCCGGTCAGTCGCTGGGACCCGGATACGTGGGGAGTCGCGCCGACGTCGCGCTCCCCTCGACGAACGGCAGCGTGACGTGCGTCGCGTCGATCTGCGAGTCGTCTCCACCGTCGGCCTGTACGGTCGGTTCTGTCGGGTCGGCGTCGAAATCGACGAGCGCGAGCGCGATCGGCGTCTCCAGCGTGGGGCTCTCGACCGCGCGCGTCACCGCACCGACGGCGTCGCCGCCGGCGATCACGTCCGCCCCGGCGTCGGGCACCGCGTCGCTCTCGATGCGGAGGCCGATCAGCCGCTGGCTCGGTCGGCCGCGGTTTTCGACCTTCGAGACGACCTCCTGGCCGACGTAGCAGCCCTTCTCGAAGTCGAGCGCGTTCCGGAGTCCGAGGACGTTCGGGACGCGCCCCTCGAGTTCGGTCGCGAAGAGCGGCGTCCCCGCCTCCGCGGTGAGCGTCTCCCAGGTCCGGTAGCCGAACGGGACCGCGTTCATCCCGAAGGTCAGGAGCGTCTCGAAGACGCGCTCGGCGGCGCCGGCGGCGCAGACGACCTCGTAACCCTCCTCGCCCGTGAGTCCGTCGCCGGCGATCACCGTGACGCCCTCGTCGCCCATCGAGCCGCGGACGAACGTGAGCGGGGGCTCGGGCGCGCCCGCGCCGTTGAGGACGCTCGCGACCTTCTCTGTGGCCTTCCCACCGTGGACGCCGAAGACAGCGAACTCGCCGGAGGCGTCGCGGACCGTCACGTCCTGGATGAAGACCCTCTCGGACCACTCCGACGCGAGCGGGCCCGCGCGCTCGGGCGGGGTGAAACAGAGCAGGCGCTCGCCGGCGTTGTAGACGTACAGATCCGTCTCGATCCGTCCCTGTGGGTCCAACAACAGTGCGTAGACGCCCGCGCCGTCCTCGCGAGGCACCCGGTTCGAGACCGTGTCGTCGACGAACTCGACTCTGTCCTCGCCCTCGACGACGACGACGCCGTGGCCCATCTCGATCACGCCCGCGCCGTTGCGAACCGCGCGGTGGGTCCGCGCCGGACGGCCGTACTCGCAGACGACCTGGCGACCGCCGCGCTCTTCGAACGTCGCACCGTGTGCCTCGTGGAGTCCCCTGAGGACGGTCATCGTCCGTCCGTCCGCGCCCTGAGGTGAAAACCGCAGCGCATCCCACGACAACGAGCCGAGAGCAGTCCTTCCCGATCGCAGCGTCCGTCGAGAGCGACCGCCGAGCCGGAACCGAGACCGTCGCCCGCGACGGCTACAGCCCGAGCTTGTCGCGAAGGGCGTCCACGAACCCCCGTTCCTCGTTGGGGGCCTCGCTCGGGTCCGGCACGACGTTCTCTTCGACGTGGATGACGACGCGCTCGTCGCCGTTGTCGACCGAGATGAGGTCGTCACGTTTCAGCGCCGCGAGCGCCTCTTCGATCTCGTCGATGTCTGCGTCGACCGCCGCGCGTACCTCGAAGACGGTCATCCCGTCGCCCGCGCGGTCGACGAGCGCGTCGAGCACCGCTACCTCGACGTCGCGTCGGTCCCGGAACTCCCGCCGCGCTTTCATAGGCGGGTCTTCGCCCCCGTCGGGTATACGCTTACCGCCGCCGGGGATGGAGAACGCGACGGAACGTCTGCCGCCCGTCTGACGCAGGAGGTACACTTTTGACGCTGAGTGCCGGAACAGCGGGTAATGGGACTCAAGTGCCGTCTTCTCGGGCACGCATACGGGGAACCCGAGGTCGAACGCAACCGGGAGGAACAGGGGGACGAGGTCGTCGTCACGATTCGGGAGGTACAGACGTGCGAGCGGTGCGGCGCCGAACAGGTCGTGAGTCAGAACAAGGAGGTGACGTCGATCCGGTCGCCCGACGAGGTCGGACTCGACGAGGGGGCGGCCGACGAGGGCGGGGCGACGCCGACGCCCGAGGCCGGGGCCCAAGACGCGGCCGAAGGCGGGACCGCCCCCGAGCGCGAGGGCGACGGGCCGTCCGGCCGGGGCGACGCCGCCAGTCCGGCGTCGACGCCCGAGGAGTGGGAACAGGCCGAACCGAAAGCCAGCGGCGACCGGCCCGGCGGCCGAGCCGAGCGCGCGGGCACCGGCGACGGCGCTGCCAGCGACGGCGACGGCGACGGCGCGATGGCGCAGATCGACGAGGCGGAACCGGACGCTGGCGGCGACGGCTGGGAGACCGGCAGCGACGACTGGGACGACGTCGACGGCGACGGCGACGGCGACGATGCGGTCATCCTCGACACCGACGAGACGGAACGCGACGAGACGCAGTGGCCCGAAGAGACCGACGCGGACCCCACCCGGGCCGCAGCGGAGTCCGGAGCGGCCGAGAACGCGGCCCCCGCCACCTCGGAGGCGTCGCCGGCCGAGACGGGCGACGACGAGCGGGTCACGAACGACGCCGAGATCATCGACGCCGACCACGGCGAGACCGACGCGCACGGCGGCTCGTCGGCGGATGCACACGACGACGCGAGCGGCGATCGCGATCGCGGCGACTGGCCGGAGCGCGAGGGCCACGAGTCGTCTGCGTCCGAGTGGCCGGAACACGATCGCGAAGACGAGGGCTTCGCCGCCCAGGCCGACGCGGCGACCGAGATGGAGTTCGGCGGCAACGGACTGACGCCGGAGGTCAACGGCCAGCCCGATCCGGAGACCAACGGCGAGGCGCCCGCGACCGCCGGCGGCGAGCGCTCGCAGTCGCTGGACGGCGTCGCTCCTGCGGAGTCCCGCCGGACGCAGCGCCGCGCGGATTCCACAGGTGACGGCTTCGCCCGCGCTGGGGAGTCGACGACGCTGGAGGCGGACGTCCCCGACGACCGGGTGGAGTTCTACTGCCCGAACTGCGGGTACGCCCGGGTCGCGGGCGAGTCGTCGATGCGGGCCGGCGACATCTGTCCGGAGTGCAAGCAGGGGTACATCGCCGAGCGCGAGCGGTGACGAAACAAGTAAACCGCCACCTGCCGAATCACCGTCTATGAAGGAGTACAAGATGCGTCGCGGGGAGACCTTAGAAGAGCGGATTCCGGATATGAAAGCGACGGTCGAAGAGTACTTCGGCCCGGTCACCGACACGACCGAGTACAAGGGAAGCGACCTCTATGTCGTCGAAGAGCCGGACAATCCGGTGTTCCAGCGAGTCGTCGCCGGAACCGTCGCCTACAGTGGAAAGAAGGACCGACTCGGCGTCGAGTTCGAAGAGCGCGACCCGGACGAACTGGCTCCGGAGGACCTGTCGGCGGCGGGCGACGCCGTCGACGCGAAAAACGACTTCCTGCTCGAAGCGACCGGCCGCGACGCGAAGTCCCGCCGGGACTCGATGAAGCGTGCCGTCGAAGACGACGCGCCCGACTACTGATCGCCCGGCTCCGGCGGCAGATAGTTTACTACAGCTGGAGTAAGTCCCACTAATTTAAGTCGGCGGGCGGCGTAGATGCGGACCACAAATGGCGATCGAGACGATCCTACTGGCCGTCGGAGCGGACGAGAGCGATCGAATCGAGCGGCTCACGACGGAGACCATAGACGTTGCCGGACCGACCGGCGCCACCGTGGTGATCGGACACGTGTTCACGCGCGAGGGGTACGACTCCGCACTGGAGGACCTGGACTTCGACCGCGACGCCAGCGAGGTGTCGCCGGACGACGTCGCCGGCCGCCACGCGAGCGTCCGGGACATCGTCCGCCGACTGGACGACGCCGGGATCGAAAGCGAGGTCCGCGGCGAGGTCGGCGATCGGGGCGACGCGATCGTGCGGCTCGCAGAGCAGACCGGCGCCGATCGCGTGCTCGTCGGCGGCCGCCGGCGCTCTCCGACCGGGAAAGCGGTCTTCGGGAGCGTCGCCCAAGAGGTGATGCTCAACGCGCCCTGTCCGGTCACCTTCGTGCGGGCCGACACGGAATGATACTGAGGGCTGTAACTGTGTTCCGGTGGGTGTGGTCGCGGGCGAACCGGGCCGTCGGCCCGGACGCGTGACCGCGGCGGAGTAACAGTACCTCCGGGAGACCGACAGGATGGCCTACTACGTTGGCGTCGACCTCGGCGCGACGAACGTCCGCGCGGTCGTCGCCGAGGGGGCGGGGAGGATCGTCGGGCGCAGTGACGACGACACGCCGCACGCTCCGTCCGGCATCACCGTCACCGAGGCCGTCCTCCGCGTCGTTCGGAAGGCGTGCGCCGACGCGGGCGTCGACCCGGAGGCGGTGACCGCCGCGGGCATCGGCGCGATCGGACCGCTGGACCTCGCCGAGGGCGCGGTCGAAAACCCCGCGAACCTCCCCGACAGCGTCGATCGCATTCCCCTCACTGGTCCGCTCTCGGTCCTCCTCGATACGGACCGGGTCTACCTCCACAACGACACGAACGCGGGCGTCATCGGCGAGCGCTTCTACGCCGATCGCAACCCCGACGATATGGTCTATCTCACGATCTCCTCGGGGATCGGTGCGGGCGTCTGCGTCGACGGGAACGTGCTCTCGGGGTGGGACGGCAACGCCGGCGAGGTCGGGCATATGACGCTCGACCCCGAGGGTCGGATGACCTGCGGCTGCGGACACGACGGGCACTGGGAGGCCTACTGCGCGGGCAGCAACATCCCTCGATACGCGGCGTTCCTCTATCGGACCGGCGACGTCGAGACGTCGCTCCCGATCGACGAGCCGTCGTTTTCGGCGGTCGACGTCTTCGCCCAGGCCGGCGAGGACGCGTTCGCGACGCGCGTGGTCGAACGGCTGGCCCACTGGAACGCGATGGGCGTCGCCAACATCGTCCACGCCTACGCCCCGCTCGTCATCTACGTCGGGGGCGCGGTCGCGCTCAACAACCCCGAACTGACGCTCGATCCCGTCCGCGAGCGGATGGACGAGATGGTGACGGCGAACATCCCCGAGATCCGACTGACGACCCTCGGCGACGAGGTGGTCGTCAAGGGCGCGCTGGCGAGCGCGATGACGGCGGGTACCGGCGACCGGACGCGGCTGTGATCGGGTGGCAGCGCTGGCTCGCCCACCGGGGAAGCGACCGCCGCGGCGCCCGCGTGATCGATCGTGACACACTTTTGTCGGGGGTGTGTGGCCGTGAGCACAACCGCAAGGTTCCAAAGCGTCCAGTGCTAACTGACGGCAATGACTGACTCCGAGGACTCCCTCCGGCAGCGGATCGAGACGTGGATGGCGGGGCAGATGCCGATCATCCGGATGCACGGCGGCGAGAGCGTCGTCCGCAAGGCCGACCCGGACACCGGCGAGGTCGTCGTCGAACTGGGCGGGGCCTGCGCCGGCTGCGGCATCTCGAACATCACCGCCGACAACCTCAGGTCCGACCTCATCACCGAGTTCGAGGAGGTCGAAGAAGTGCGCGTGAAGGTCCCCAGCTCCGGCGACCACGGCAACAGCACCGTCGAGGGCGGCCGCGGCGGCGAACTCCAGTACGGAAGCGCGGACCCCGGGCACTTCTGATCGGGCGTATCGCCCCGTCCGCCGACCCTCGCCGACGAGGCACTTTTTGTCGCCGCGCGCCAAGACCCGCGCGTGGTCGCACGCGGTACGCCGCGGGAGTTCCCCTTCGAGTTGGCGCTCTGTGCGCACCTCGAAGCGACGACGGAGTGGGTCGTGAGCCGCCAGCTCGGCGCGGCCGTCGAACGCCCGGGTCGCCGCATCGTCGACGTCGTCGGCGTCGTGCCCGGTCCCGACTTCGACGATCGAGCCGTGATCACAGACCGGCGGATCCCGAGCCGCGCCGTCGAGAGCGACGTCGGGGTCGGCGAGGCCGTCCCGCGGGTCCGGGTCCGAAACGAGGACGCGATGCACGAGGGCCTCGTCGACGCGGCCGTCGGGGCCGGCTTCTTCGCGACTGAACGCCGAAACGGACGGGAGTACCTCCGCCAGACGACGCGCTATCCCGACCGGTGGTTCGCCGGTCTCGTCGGGATCGAGAACAAGCCCGACCTGGGCGAACCGGGTGACCTCGGTCGACAGCTCCGGACCGACGTCTCGCTCGGCGTCTTCGAGGAGGTCGTCCTGGCGACGGCGAGCCACGTCACTCGTGCGCACCTGAACCGGATCCCCGAGGCCGTCGGCGTCTGGCGGTTCGACCCCGGATCGGGCGAGCGGACGGTGATCCGCGAGCCGACGACGCTCCCGGCCGAGGAGGCGGGGATCGAACTGGTGGACCGGCGGCCCCTGGAGACCGAGATCGCGGTCGTCGACGGGGACGCGAAGGCCCGGGCGCGGCGGCGGATCGCCGAACGCGCCTACGGGAAGGGCTGGCGGACCTACGACTTCCCCGCCTGCGGTCACGCGGACGCGACAGACGACGGACGGCCCTACTGCGCCCACTTCGACCGGGTCGTCGATCCGGGTCGGGACTGCCGCGACTGTGAGGCGCGAGAACCGGGGACGGCACCCGAAGTCGACCTCGACGCGCTCAGGGCGTCGCGGACGGCCTGGGACCCCGACCCGCCGGGCGTTCGACGCCGACAGGCCGGGCTGGATCGATTTCGGTAACTGGAAGTGTGTGACTACTTCACTCGGAATCGAACGTTCGTTTCTTGATTTCTGAAAATCGATCTGAACTTATACCATATGCCCGGACTTACGTGAAAATGTGAGGTGAATCAAGATGGCAACTTCGACCCGGACGACGGTCGCGAATCCGCTCGATTTCGACCTCCAGGGAACGATGGCGGGCTACTGGGTCGCGATCCTGCGCGTGGTGACCGGCTACTGGTTCCTCCACGCGGGCGTGAGCAAGTACCTCGCCGCCGAACCGTTCAGTGCTCAGGGATGGCTCGTCAACGCCACCGGCGCGAGTCCGATCCACGGGTTCTTCGTGTGGGTGGGTCAGACCCCCTGGATGCTCGAATTCACGAACGTTATGATTCCGCTCGGGGAGACGCTCATCGGGCTCGGTCTCGTGGTCGGCGCGCTCGTCAGACTCGCGAGCTTCTTCGGGGCCTTCCTGATGGTGTTCTTCTACCTCGGGAACGCCGCGTGGAGCCACGGCCTGGTCAACGGTGACCTGATGGGCCTGCTGCTCTTCGCGACGATGGGCGTCCTGGGTGCCGGTCGGGTCCTCGGACTCGACGCGATCATCGAGAAGACGGACTTCGCCGACAACCGCGCGGCGAAGTACGTCCTCGGATGAGTCGAGGGCGTCGATCCCGGCGCCACCGCTGGCGCTGATCTCGGGTCGGGAGCCGACTTCTCCGGTCTGTACTCGCCGCTGTGGGTCACGTCTCGATGTCGACGCCGCGCATCTCGAAGCGCGCGCCGCCGTCCTCGCTCGCTACGACCGCGACCTCCCAGCCGTGCGCCGTGGCGATCTGCTCGACGATCGCGAGACCGAAGCCGCTCTCTGAGTCCCGCGACGTGTAGCTGGGATCGAGGACGCAGTCACGTTCTTCTTCCGGGATGCCGGGCCCATCGTCGGCGACGTAGAACCCCGACCCGTCGTCGAGCGAATCCACCTCGACGGTCGCGTCGTCGCCGGCGTGTTCCACGGCGTTCCGGAAGAGGTTCTCGAAGATGTGACGGAGCCGCGTAGGATCGGCCTGTACGGTCAGGTCGGCGTCGATCACCAGCGTCGCGTCGCCGGTGTCGACGACGTCCCAGGACTCGGCGGCGGCCGTTGCGAGATCGACCGCGCTCTTCTCGCCGACGGTCTGTCCCTCGCGGGCGAGCGTGAGCGTGTCGTCGATGATCGTCTCCATCCGATCGAGCGACGAGCAGATGGCTTCGAGGTGGTCCTCGTAGTCGTCGCACTCGGGGTGTTCCTTCTGCTTGAGGAGCGTGACGTGGCCGTTCGCGACGTTCAGCGGGTTCCGGAGGTCGTGGGAGACCACGCTGGCGAATTCCTCGAGGCGGTCCCGCTCGCGCTGGAGTTCCTCCTGCTTGAGCCGGATGCGCTCGGTCGCGAGTTCGCGCTCGATGGCCCTGGCTTCGAACACGCCGATCAGGAAGCCGACGCCTGCCCCGATGGCGACTGCCCACCGGACCCAGCTGACCGCGATGAGCGCCGTCTCGGGCGGGAGCGCGAGCATCAGCCCGACGTTGATGGCGAGGAAGACTCCGCTCCCGGCGAAGGTCCAACGGGTGAGCCGCCCGTACCGGCCCTCCGACAGCGGGCTCGCGGCGAGCCGGTAGCTCCCGTAGGCGAGCCCGAGCGCGAAAGGGAAGGAGGTGAGGACGCCGACGAGGTAGCCGTCTGGGAGCGGGCCGCCCCGCACGACGAGGACAGCCGCCTCGACTAGCGCCTCGAGGACGAGCGCGACGCCCAGACCCGCGACCGTCCACAAAGGACCAAGATCGCGGTCGGGGATATCAATCATCGATAATTACAGTACGTGCTCGTGTGAGAGATCAAAGTTCTTTCCACTATCTGGATCCACTAACGAAATCGCTCAGATCTCGTAGACCTCGCCGTCGACCGCCAGCGGTTCGGCGAACGCCTCCTCGACCGGATAGAAGTGCGCCGTGTGCACGAGTCGCGTTTCGGCCGCGTCCAGGCGGGCCGCGAGGTCGAGCGCGCCCTCGCGGGTCATGTGCTTCGTGCCGAACGTCCGGGGGACGCCGTCGTCGTCGTGGTGTGTCCCGCCGAGCGGGTGGTGGGTACACAGCGACGCCGGGACGATCGCGTCCGCCAGCAGCAGGTCCGGATCGGCGAGCGCCGCCACCGACTCCGCGGGGATCCCATAGCTCGTATCGCCCGACAGCGACAGCTTCGCCCCGGTCTCGGGGTCCTCGATCGCGACCCCATAGCAGACGAGCGGCGGGTGGTCGACCGGCACGAGCGTCACCTCCAGCCCGCAGACCTCGAAGGGGTCGAGCGGCGCCTGCGCGTGGACGCGCACCTGATCGAGGTAGTCGTACTTGCGCGCGACGGTCTCGGCGACGCTCTCGCCGGTCTCGGGGTCGGTCTCGTCGGCGGCGTGTACCGGCAGCTCGTCGAACAGCCGGTAGGCGTTGCCGAGACCGTCGATGTGGTCGAAGTGGATGTGGGTGAGGATGCCGGCATCGGGGAGCGAGACGTCCTGTGTCAGGAACTGGTGCCGGAAGTCCGGGCTGAAATCGATCAGCAGCGACTCGCCGGTGCGCTCGTTCTCGACGTGGACCGAGAACCGGGTGCGTTCGACGCCGCGCCGCCGCGCTTCGGCGCAGGTGTCGCAGTCGCAGCCGACGGTCGGCGTGCCGGTCGTATCGCCCGTACCGAGGAGAGTTACCCGCATCACCTCGGGGTAGGGAGCCGGCGGCTGATATACTGTCGGCTCCGCGTCCGAACGCAGCGGGCTAGTGCTCGTGTGCGTGATCGGAGTGACCGTCGCCGCCGTCGCCCGCGACGAGCTGCTCGCCGTCGGACATCATGTCCATATTCTTGAGGTTGTCCCGCTCTTCGAAGTCTTCGACGGCCGCGACGATGTCCTCTTGGGTGAGGGTCGTGCGCTCTTCGGTCAGCGCTTCGAGGACGGCCTCCCGGAGCACCATCCGGAGGTCAGAGCCGGTGAGTCCCTCGGTGCGTTCGGCCACGTCCGCGGGGTCGAAGTCCGCGATGTCCATCCGCTGGGTGATGATGCGGAGGATGTCCGCGCGCATCTCCCGGTCCGGTTTGGGGAAGTTCACGATCTCGTCGAAGCGGCGCCACGCCGCGGAGTCCAGCTGGTCGGGGTGGTTGGTCGCGCCGATGAGGATCACCTCGTCGCGGATGAGAGAAATGTCGTCGATGCTCTTCAGGAGCGTGTTGACCGCGCGTTTCAGCGCCGCGTGCTCGTCGGAGCGACGCGTCTTCGCCACGGAGTCGAACTCGTCGATGAAGAGGATACACGGCGAGAGCCGCTTTGCGACCTCGAAGGTCTTCTCGACGTTCTTCGCGGTCTCGCCGAGGTACTGGCTCGTGATCATCGAGAGCTTCACCTCGACGAACGGCAGCCCGAGTTCGTGAGCGAGCGCGCGCGAGACCGTCGTCTTGCCGGTCCCCGGCGGGCCGACAAAGAGGATCTTCCCGATCTCGCGGAGGCCGATCTCGGCGAGGTACTCCCGGTGTTCGATCGCCTTCATCAGCTTCTGGATCTCGCCTTCCTGGTCTTGGGTCAACACCAGGTCGTCGAGTGTCATCTCGATCTCTTCGGGCGCGCGGACCTGCACGAGGTCGAGCATCTCGGCGTCTTCTTCCTCGTCGAAGTACTCGTCGAGGAGGCTGTCGATCCAGACGCGGTCGGCCTGGATCGGCCGCGTCTGCTCGCGCGCGTCGGCGTGGGTCACGTCGACGTCGTCGTGGTCTTCGACGGCCGCGGCGATCGTCGGGTTCGTGGCCAGGCGCTCCCGGTCCGCGCGGTCGAGGAACCACTCGACGGCCATATCCGGTTGCGTCAGCGTGATGCGGCCGGAGAAGTCATCGCGCTGGGTGAAGAGCAGGTCCGACACCGCGTCCCAGGGGTGTTCGACGCCGGTCGCCTTGCGCGCGACGCTGTCTGTCACCACGAGCGGCCGCTCGATCCCGACGACGTTAGATCCCTCGTCGTCGTTCTCGCCGTCTTCGCCCTCCGGTTCGGACCAGAAGACGCGGCGGTACCGCGGCGGCAGGTCGTTCTCGTCGAGGTCACGGTTTTCGGTGTAGAGGTGCGCCGTGAGGAGAAACTCGACAACTTCGAGAGCCCGGTTACTCATCCCCGCTACCTTGCCGATTCACGCGCATAAGCGCGTCGAAACGTTCGTCCCCGCCTCGCGTGCTGCCCTTTTATACTGTCGGACGAACGTCCTGATACTCCTGCGTACCCCCGGGAGGGGGACGAGTTATCAACGGTTTCGTCCGACAGTATATCACCGTGCGGGTCCGAGTGGACGGTATGCCCACGCCAGTCATCGCCGCCGCGTACCGTACGCCGTTCGGGAAGGCCGACGGCGCCTTCGCAGACCTCCGGAGCGAGGACCTCTCGGTCGCGCTTATCGATCACGTCCTCGCGGAGACCGGTCTCGACAGCGACCAGGTGAACGACCTGATGTGGGGCGTCGCCCAGCAGCGCGACGAGCAGGACAACAACGTCGCCCGCGTGATCGCGCTCCTCTCCGAACTCGGCGAGTCGACGCCGGCGACGACGATCAACCGCTGGTGTGCCTCGTCGATGCAGGCGATCGTCTCCGCGGCGGACGCCGTCGCCGCGGGCAACCGGGAGTGCATCGTCGCCGGCGGCGTCGAGAGTATGAGCACCGTCCCGATGAACGAAGAGAGCTACCGGACGCTGCATCCCGACCTCCAGGAGGAGTACAACGTCTTCCAACTCCAGATGGGGATGACCGCCGAGAAGGTGGCCGAAGAGTACGGCGTCTCCCGCGAGACCCAAGACGAGTACGCGCTCCGCTCGCATCGACGGGCGGCGGAGGCGACCGACTCGGGACGGTTCGACGACGAGATCGTCCCGATCGAGACGGCAGACGGGGTCGTCGAAGAAGACGAGGGGATCCGTCGCGACACCACACTCGAAGCGCTCTCGGAGTTGCCGCCCGCGTTCACGGGCGACGGGACCGTCACCGCGGGCAACTCCTCACAGGTCTCGGACGGCGCCGCAGCGGTACTCGTGACCTCCCGCGAGTTCGCCGACGCACACGGGCTGGACGTCCTCGCGGCGGTCGGGACCAACGCCGTCGCGGGCGTCGATCCGACCGTGATGGGGATCGGACCGGTGCCGGCGACGCGGGGGCTCTTCGACCGCGCCGGCACGGCCGTCGACGACTACGGGCTGGTCGAACTCAACGAGGCGTTCGCCTCCCAGTGTGTCTACTCGCGGCGGGAACTCGGGATCGACGAAGCGAAGTTCAACGTCAACGGCGGCGCGATCGCGATCGGCCACCCGCTCGGCGCCTCGGGCGCGCGACTCCCCGTGACGCTGCTCCACGAGATGCAAAAGCGCGACGTGGATCGCGGCCTGGCGACGCTCTGTGTCGGCTTCGGCCAGGGCGAGGCGATCGAGTTCCTGCGCTGAGCGGGGCGGAGAGTGGCCGGGGAAACGAGATGAGAGACAACGGGTCCACGACGCTACTTGTCGGGGTGGACGTACTCGATCGCCTCTTGGACCTCCTCGCGTCCCCCGATGATGGTGATCCGATCGCCCTCCTGGAAGGTGAAGTCGGCGTCGGGGACGCGGGTCTCCCCGTCGCGCTGGACCAGCGCGAGCAGGCAGTCGTCGGGGAGTTCCGGGCCGATCTCCCGGACCGTCCGGCCGATCAGCTCCTGGGAGGTGACCTCGATCTCCTGGACGTCGCCGGAGCGGCCGATCTCGCTCATCCAGTCCATCATCGAGGGCCGCTCGATGTAGTTGTCCATCGCCTGTGCCGTCGCCAGCGTGGCCGAGATGGTTCGCACGCCGAGTTCCTCGAAGGCCGCCGCGTTGTCGGGGTTGTTCACCCGCGCGAGGATCGTCTCGGGATCGAACTTCGAGCTGGCCAACTGCGAGACCAGGAGGTTCACGTCGTCGTCGCCGGTCGCGCCGACGACGATCCGCGCGTTCTCCGCGCCGGCAGACCGGAGGACCTCCGTGTCGGTGCCGTCGCCGTGGTGGACGGTGTGGCCGTCGTTCCGGGCGGTTTCGACGATTTCGACGTCCTGTTCGATGAGCACTACGTTCTCGCCGCGGTCTTCGAGGCGGTCGGCGAGCGATCGGCCCACCTTCCCGCCTCCGACGATGAGTACGCGCATTGGTATGATGTCGAGGTATTCGGCTATCTGTCGAGCGAATCCGCCTTCGATGACGACCGTCACCAGGATGACGAGAAAGACCGTGCCGACGAGCGTGTCGGCGGCGCCGGTCAGTCCCGCGTTCCGCAGTTCGATCGCGAAGAGCGTCGCGACCGACGCCGGGATGATGCCCCGCGGTCCGACGAGGCTCATGAACCACTTCTCGCCCGTGCTGAACCGGTCGCCGACCGCCGAGAGAAAGACCAGCGTCGGGCGCAACACCAGCGCGACGACCGCGACCACCAGCAGGCCGCGGAAGCCGATCACGCGGAGGATCTCGAACTCGAGGAGCGCCGCCAGCGCGATGAAGACGAAAGAAAGCACGATGAGCGTCACGTCGCCCTTGAACGCGGAGATCTCTTCTTCGTAGGGCACGTCGGTGTTCCCCAAGAGCACGCCCGCGGTGGCGACCGCGGCGATCCCCGACTCGGTCGCGATGAAGTCCGCGAGACCGTAGGCCACGAGCGCCCCGGCGAGCACGAGCAGTCGTGCGTTCTGCGGGGCGTTGCCGGGCGAGAGGTCGACGTGCCGGAGACTGTAGTAGAGGACGGCCGCGACGAGGGTGCCGATGACGACGCCGACCCCGAGGCGTTCGGCGAAGAGCGTCAGAAGCGCCGCCGGTTCGGTGACGCCCGTGATGATCGCCTCGAAGATGACGACAGCGAGGATGGCCGCCGTCACGTCGTTGACGATCCCCTCGGTCTCCAGGGCGGCCTCGACGCGGTCCCGGGCCGGGACGACCTCCAGTATCGGCGTGACGACCGTCGGCCCGGTCGCGACAAGGAGGGCACCGATCAGGAACGCGACGTCCCACTGCGCCGCCAAGAGGGTGTGGACCGCCACGGCCGTTCCGACGAGCGCGATGGCGGCGCCGACCGTGACCAGTTTCAGCGTCGCCGCCGGCGCCTCCCGGAGCTTCTGGATCCGGAGGTGGAACGCGCCCTCGAAGACGATGATCGCCACCGAGAGCCCGACGATCGCGCTCAGGGCGTTCCCGAACGAGTTCGGTCCGACGACACCGAAGACTTCCGGCCCGAGGAGGATCCCCGAGGCGATGAGGAACACGACGCTCGGAATCTGGTAGCGGTCTGCGAGTATCTGTGAGACCACGCCGATCCCGATGATCGCGGCCACGATCGAGATCAGGTTCGCCCCGCCGGCGGTCGCCACTCTGTCACCTCCATACCGTCGGGTCGTCGCCGACGAGGTATAAAACCACACATTCCGTTCGGGTCATTCCCGCAGACGGAACAAATATATAATATTATTACCGGATTTAGATTCTAATTTGTAAAATTTTGGAGTCAGAGAAGGATCACTCGTACAGCAGGTCGATCTGTTCGGCGTACCGGTCGAGGATGTTGCCCCGTTTCTTCTTCATCGTCGGCGTCAGCGTGTCGGTCTCCTCGGAGAACGCTTCGGTCAGGAGTCGGAAGCGCTTGATCTGCTCTGCGGGCTCGAAGCGCTCGTTGACCGCGTCGACCTCCCGCTGGATCCGCTCGCGGACCCGCTCGTCGCGGACGAGCGCGGCCCGGTCGTCGGGGAGATCGATCCCCTCGGTCTCGGCCCACTCGCGGACGCCGTCGAAGTTCGGGACGACGAGCGCGGAGACGAACTTCCGGCCGTCGCCGACGACGAGGCACTGTTCGACCACCGGACTGGCCGCGAAGGCGTCTTCGATCGGCCCGGGCGCGACGTTCTTTCCGGTCGAGAGGACGAGCAGCTGTTTCGCCCGCTCGCGGAAGGCGAGATAGCCGTCGGTGCGGCGCTCGACGACGTCGCCGGTGCGGAACCACCCGTCGTCGGCGAACGCGGCCGCCGTCTCCCCCGGGCGGTTCCAGTAGCCCGCAGAGACGTTGGGCCCGCACACCAGGAGTTCGCCCACCTGGCCGTCGTCCGTCTCGGCCTCCTCGCCCGCGACGGTGCGGTCGAGTCGGACGTCGACGTCGGTCACCGGCGGACCGATCGTGCCGACTTTCGGCGCTTCGGGCGGGTTGACCGCGATCACGGGGGCGGTCTCGGTGAGACCGTATCCTTCGAGGACGGGGATCCCCATCGCGTGGTAGAGCCGACAGAGGTCGGGCGAGAGGCTCCCGCCGCCGCTGATGAGGAACTCGATCCGGCCGCCGAGCGCGTCGCGCACCCGCTCGAAGACGAGCCGATCGGCGAGCCGGTGTTTGAGCGAGAGGACGAGACCGGGATCGTCGGCCGTCTGGTGGGCACGGCCCACGTCGACGGCCCACTCGAAGATCGCCCGCCGCAGACGCGAGTCGCTGGCCTGCGACCGGATCGCGTCGTAGAGCTTCTCGTAGACGCGGGGGACGCTCGTGCCGACGGTGGGACGGATTCGTTCGAAGTCCTCGCGGAGCGTGTCCGGACTCTCGGCGTACGCGACGGTGGCGCCGGCCGCGAACATCAGGAAGTGGCCGGCGAGCCGCTCGAAGACGTGGGCGAGCGGGAGGAACGACAGCGTCGTCGACGCGGGCGAGACGGACGGGGTCGGCCGGTCGGGGCGCGGGCCGAACCGCCGGTAGCACTGATTGACGTTCGCGCGGAAGTTGCGGTGGGTGAGTTCGACGCCCTTCGGGTCGCCGGTCGTGCCGGACGTATAGATCAACGACGCGAGGTCGTCGAGGGCGCGCTCGGTGAGCCACTCGTCGGGATCCGCGTCCGATGCGCGTTCGGCACCGCCCAGCGCGTCGACGCCGCGGTCGTGAATTTCCGCGAGCGTGTAGACGTCGTCGCGGTCGCGGACTGCCCCGGCCATCCCGCTCCCGTCCGGGACCGCGTCCATCACGACGACGAACTCCAGGTCGAGGTCGTCTTCGACCGCGAGTACCCGCGAGAGCAGCTCGGCGTTCTCGACGACGACGCCCGTCGACCCGGAGTCCGAGAGCAGATAGCGCACCTGGTCTTCGGACGAGGAGGTGTAGACGGTCGTGACGACGCCGCCAGCCGCCAGCAACGCGAAGTCCGTCTGTGCCCACTCCATTCGCGTGTTCGCGAAGATGCCGACGCGGTCGCCCGGATCGACGCCGACCGAGCGGAAGCCGACCGCGAGCCCGCGGACCACGTCGCGCATCCCGGCGTATGTCAGGTCCGCGTACGCGCCCGCGGGGGCGGCCGGGAGCACGTCGTCGACGAGCGACCGGTCGTAGACGCCGCCCTTGTACCGCTGGGCGACGCCGTCGTCGTTCCGCGCCGCGCTCTCTGCGAACAGCCGCGACAGGGTGGTCTCTCCGAGGACCTCGTCCGAGAACGCGACTTCTGCGTCCCGCCAGTCCATACCGTGACGACGCCGCGCCGGAAAGTAAAGCCCCAGTTGTTCGGGAGTCGGTTCGTTGGTTCGGGTTGAACGGCGACCCACGGAACCGGAGTTTGCGACGGCGTCGGGCGGTTCATAGCGTCTGTTGTCAGACTCCGAACCGGAACAGCCACAACGCCGCCATCCCGGCGACGATCGTCGCGAAGACGTTCTCGACGTACCACGCGACGGCGCCGGCGACGAGACCGGCGAACAGCCGCTCGTTCCCGACGACCGCGATCGATCCCTCCGGCGAGACGAACGCGGGCAGGGTGAGCGCGGCGAACACCGCCGGCGGGACGAACTGGAGTGCGTGTGTGACCCGCTTGGGCACCACGTCGATCCACCCGAAGAGGTAGATGAAGGACGCGCGAATGCCGAACGTGATGCTCCCGAGGACGACGATCACGGTCCAGATCGCGAGGGAGTCGTAGCCGGTCGGCATCAGGAGTCACTCCCGTCTTCGACGTCGTCGGTGTCGGTGTCGGTGTCGCGGTCCTGGTAGGCGTCCGCGACGGTGCCGGCG
>JBDGUP010000035.1:0-48128 GCA_042215815.1 Haloquadratum sp.
TCGCCGTCGTCGATCCCGTCGCCGCCGTCGTCGACCCCGTCGCCGCCGTCGTCGATCCCGTCGGCCGGCCCGTTCATACGTGCCCGTCGGCACGCGCCGGCCAAATACCCCGCGGTCGCATATCCTCTCACCAAACACTCAACGGGCCGCGAGGCGAACGATCCGGTGATGTCTTCACCGACGACCCGCTCGCTCCGTACGCTCCTCGACGACGTCGCCGCCGATCGGGTCGCGCCCGCCGGCGGGACCGGGGCCGCCGTCACCGGCGCGATGGGCGCGGCGCTCTGCGAGATGGTCTGTCTGCACACCGACGCCGGGAATCTCCGGTCGGACCTGGAACGGCGACGGCAGTCCCTCCTCGCTCTCGCCGACCGCGACGCGGCGGTCGTCGACGAACTGTTCGGCGGCGGTCAGGCGGCCGAGGGACCGTCGGCGGACGCGAGACTGCAGAAGCGCGCGACGGGAGTTCCGCTCGCCGTCGCGGAGGCGTCGCTCGCGGTCCTGGCGGGCGCCGATCGGCTACTCGAGGGGGGCCGTTCCGGTGTCCTGGCCGACGCGGAAACGGGCGCCTACCTGGCCGACGCGGCGCTGCGGGCGTCGCTGGCGACGGTCCGGATCAACCTGGACGCGCTTGCGGATCCGGCGTTCGCGGCGACCGTCGCCGATCGAGCCGATTCGATCGAAGGGTCGGCCGCCGAGACGCGCGCGAGTGTGTTTCATAATGAGTAGTCTCTCCCGTCGACGAACCGGAGCCGATAGTCGTAGTACACGTCGTCGTACAGCAGGATCTGCCGCCCGGATCGGTCGACTCCGGCGTCCTTCTCGACGTTCCCGTCCAGGTACGCCCGCTTGTGCATCGCCCGCAGCACTTCCCGAAAGCCAGCGGAGAAGGGGTGTGGCTCCGCGTAGCCGTCGCGCCGTGCGCGTTCGAGCACGTCCTGGGCGGCCGCCGAGCGGTCCTCGCGCGAGAATCGGGCGTCGACGAACTGCGCTCTGAGGATCGACTCCATCTCTCCGGGCGACGCCGCGACCCGGTCGACAGTGGCGCGATAGACCGGTTCGTAGAACCGCTCGCGTTCGGTTTCAACCCGATACCGTCGGTCGCGGTAGCGGACGGACGAGGGACCGCCGTCGGCCAGTAGTTCGCTCTCGCTGGCGCGGTCTGGGTCCGGATAGACGAAGCCGCCCCGCCGGACGAGTCCCCACGGCACGCCGCCGGCGTTGCCCCGCGCCCGAGCGGCGAAGTAGGCGACGCGAACGGCTTTCTGGTCTATCTCGGGGAGCTGCGCCGTCGCTACCGCGCCCGAACCACTCGAACCGGTCGAACCGCCCGCATCGCCCGAACCGCTCGCGCTGGTCGCGTCTCGGTCCCCAGCGGCGTACAGTCGGAGCACGGGATGGACGGTCTCGACCTCGTCGACGACGACCGATCCCAGGCGGTAGTAGGTCCCGTCTCGCTTCGTGTAGACGGGGTCTTCGGGGATCGACCCGAACGGCTTCCGACCGCGAGTGGTGTGGGTCTCGCCGTCGAGTGTCGCCTCGAAGGCGGCGTCGTCTTCTGGCCGTCGCGTCGCCGAGAGGTCGGTCACGAACGACTCCCGGAGGGTCGACCCATCGCGCGAGAGCGTCAGGCGGAGTCGTCGACTGCCGCGCCCGTCGCCGCTTTTCGCGTCGCGGTCGCCGAGGAGACCCAGACAGCCCGCGGACGCCACGAGCGTCGATACTCCGGCGGCGCCGAGAACCTGTCGTCTGGAGGGGAGGTGTGCTTGCATACGGGGAACAGAGGGCGTTTCGGTGACACGAAAATAAACCCACCGTCGCGAGCGGCGGGGACGCGCGGAGCGCCGATCCGCCCGGTTACGACTCGATCGGCGTCTTCACGACGGTCACCGGCATGTCGGCCAGTCGGACGACCCGGTCGGTGACGCTGCCGAGGAGGCTCCGGTACTCGTCCGGCCGACGCCGCGTTCCCATAACCACGAGGTCGACGTCGGCGTCGCGCGCGAACTCGACGATGGTCTCGGGCGGTTGGCCGTGCTCGATGTGCGTTTCGACGTCGACGCCGCGGTCTCGCGCGCGTTCGGCGACCTCGCTCACCGCGTCTTCGCCGACCTCTTCGAGGCCGTGCTCTGGGCCTTCGCGTTCGTCGACGTACTCGTCGCCGCTGTAGGCGTCGTAGACGTCGCTGTCGACGACGTAGAGGACGTGAAGCGTCGCGTCGTGGTGCGCTGCGAGTCCGAGTGCGTGATCGACGGCCCGATCCGAGGCCGCTTCGCCGCCGGTCGCGAGCAGTATCTGCTTGTACATACGTCGAGAGTTTCTCTCGGAGGGTGAAAAATCGTCCTGTTCGCGTCCAGTCAAACTGTAGCTCCCAATATAACTATGTATATATAAATAAAATAAGATATATGTGCTTCAGATATATTGACGGCACTTGCCGTTTTGGGCCGCGACGGCGAAGTGAGAAGAATCAGGAGGAGTGGGTCCGTTGAGGAAAGATACGCACGAATCAGTCCGTGAGATTGAAAAATCCAAGAGTCTTTCCTTCACGAAAACCGTCGGTGTCGACGTCGAGAGATAACACAAAACCGAGTAGAAGAAGTAAGTACCGTTGTTTGGAGATATTGACGAGCGGTCTCTGCCGGACGGGTCGGACTGGCTGTTCGTCGTCGGACACCGTCTGATCGGTAGACCTAAATCGATCGTGGGACGTGTTCTGATCGATGACAACAGACCCCACAGAGAGCTTCGCGTCCGCGCTCGCGGACGCCGGCGTCGGCTGTACCGTCACGACGGCGAGCGGATTCGACGAGACCGTCGCCGAGGCCATCGAGCGGCCGGCGGTTGGGGCGCCGCTCGGGCTGGACGCGGTCTCGCTCGCGGAGACGGACGTGACGGTTCCGCCAACGCCGCGGCTCCTCGAGGCGGCCGAAACGGGTGTCACGCGCGCCCACGCCGGCATCGTCGAACACGGCAGTTTCGTGATCCGGTCCGACGAGGCGGGGACCGAACCGGTGAGCCTCTATCCCCGGAAGCACGTCGGCGTCCTCCGGGCCAGCGACCTCACCGGGAGTTTCGCGTCCGCGGCGCCGTGGCTCGACGACGAGCTGCGAGCCGGTCCCGGATCGGCCGTCGTCGCGACCGGGCCGAGTGCGACTGCCGATATGGGCGAGATCGTCAACGGGGTGCACGGTCCCCAGGACGTCCACGCGGTCGTTCTCTCCGACAGATGACGAGCGGCGCAGACCGCGAGCGGAAGGCGGCACAGATCAGAGAGACGCTGGCGAGGGAAGGCGAGGCCGTCTTCGAGAACACGACGCACGCCAACCGGGCCCGGTACGAGGCGAACGCCCGTCGGACCGACATCGAAGAACTGCGGACGGAAGCCCGCGAGATCAAAGAAGACGCGATCGAGCGGCTCCCCGACCTGATCGAGACGGTCCGCGCGCGCGTCGAGGCGAACGGCGGCGAGGTGTACCTCGCGTCGGACGCCGCCGACGCGAACCGGTACATCACGGGCGTCGTCGACGACCGCGACGCCGAGGTGGTCGCCAAGTCCAAATCGATGACCTCCGAAGAGATCGGGGTGAACGACGCGCTCGCGTCGGCGGGCGTGGACGTCTACGAGACCGACCTCGGGGAGTTCGTGATCCAGGTCGCAGACGAGGCGCCCTCACACCTGGTGGGGCCGGCGTTCCACAAGTCCACCGACGAGATCGCGACGCTGTTCGAGGCGCACTTCGATCCCGACGACCCGCTGGAGACGCCCGAGGACCTCACCCAGTTCGCCCGCGATTACGTCGGTCGTCGGATCCGCGAGGCCGACGTCGGAATGACGGGCGCGAACTTCGTGTTCGCGGAGTCGGGGTCGATCGCGATCGTGACGAACGAGGGCAACGCGCGGAAGTGCGCCGTCACCCCCGACACCCACGTCGCGGTCGCCGGCGTCGAAAAACTGCTCCCGAGCGTCGAGGACCTGCCGCCGTTCGCCGAACTCATCGCCCGCGCGGCGGGCGGGCAGGACTTCGCGACCTACCTCTCGCTGCTCACGCCGCCGGTGGATTCGCCGGTGGTCGACTTCGACAGCCCCGACGAGCCCCTGGGACACGGCGACACGGACCGGGAGTTCCACCTGGTCCTCCTGGACAACGGTCGGATGGCGATGCGCGAGGACGACCAGCTCCGCGAGACGCTCTACTGCATCCGCTGTGGCGCGTGCGCGAACTCGTGTGCGAACTTCCAGCACGTCGGCGGCCACGCCTTCGGCGGCGAGACCTACACGGGCGGGATCGCCACCGGCTGGGAGGCCGGCGTCCACGGGCTCGACGCGGCGGGCGAGTTCAACGACCTCTGTACCGGCTGCTCGCGGTGCGTCGACGCCTGTCCGGTGAAGATCGACATCCCCTGGATCAACACGGTCGTCCGCGACAGGCTCAACCGCGGGGCGGACCCCGACGCGTTCGACGCGCTCGTCTCCGGTCTCACCCCCGACGCGGACCCCGGCGGCGTCGACCGCCAGAAGCGGCTGTTCGGGAACTTCGGCACCCTCGCCAGACTCGGGAGCGCCACCGCGCCCGTCTCGAACTGGCTCGCCGGGTCTACGCCCGTCCGTGTGGCCCTAGAGCGGGTGTTCGGCGTCGATCGGCGGCGCGACCTCCCGTCTTTCGCGCGCGAGACGCTCGTCGAGTGGTTCGAGAGCCGCGAGGGGCCGGCGGCGTCGACGGCCAGCGGCGCGGCGGCGGACCGCACGGTCGTGCTCTATCCGGACGCCTACACGAACTACGTGCTCACAGAGCGCGGCAAGGCCGCGGTCAGGACCCTGGAGGCGCTCGGCGCGTCGGTGAGGCTGACCCCGTGTCACGAGAGCGGTCGCGCGCCACTCTCCCAGGGGATGATCGAGACCGCTCGCGAGAACGCGGTCCGCGTGGCCGACACACTGGAGCCGCACCTCGAGGCGGACCACGACGTCGTGGTCATCGAACCGTCGGACCTCGCGATGTTCCGCAACGAGTACGAGCGGCTCCTCGCCCCGGAGCGCGCCGAACGGCTCGCGGCCCACAGCTACGAGGTACTGGAGTACGTCGAAGGCCTCTTGGCCGACGGCGCCGACGCGTCCGTCCTGGCGGGAGACGGCGGGAGGGTCGCCTACCACAGCCACTGTCAACAGCGCACACTCGGTGCCGCGGCGGCCACCGAATCGGTCCTCGACCGACTGGGCTACGACGTCGTCACCTCGGACGCCGAGTGCTGTGGGATGGCCGGCTCGTTCGGGTACAAGGCCGAATACTACGATCTCAGCGTCGACGTCGGCCGGACGCTCCGCGAGCAGTTCGAGTCGCTCGACGCCGCACCCGACCGAGTGGTCGCCAGCGGGGCGTCGTGTCACGAACAGTTCGGAGCGCTCTTCGAGCGCGCGGCACCGCACCCGATCGAACTGATCGCTCCCGAGCAATCGGTATGAGCACCGGAATCGCGAGTCCCCGCACCGGTGTCAGGTCCACGACAGGATGCGCCGCCGCACCGCTCTGAGCAGCCGGTCGAGCGCGAGACCGACGATCATAATCGCGAAGATCGCGGCGTAGACCTGCGGGGAACTGAACTCCCTGACGCCCCTGATCTCCAGGTAGCCGAGACCGCCGCCGCCGGCGACCATCTCGAAGATGAACGTGATGATGAGCGAGATGGGGAGCGCGATCTGGATGCCTGTCAGGATTCCCGGCGCGGAGACGGGCACGATCACCTTCCAGAGGAGTTTCCGATCCGAGGTGCCCATCATCCGCGCCGACCAGATGAGGTTCTCGTCGACGTTCTGGGTGCTGTTGCGGGCGTTGACGGCGATCGGCCAGAAGGTCCCCAGGGCGACGAGGAGGAACTTCGAGACGTCGCCGATGCCGAACCAGAGGATGAACACCGGGATCAGCGCGATGATGGGAACGGGGTAGCCGACGGCGATGATCGGGTTGAAGAACCACCCGACGATCCGGGACCGCCCACACAGCACCCCGATGGGGACGCCGAGGGCGATCGCGATGGCGAGACCGATCATCGCCCGCTTCAGGGTCAGGTAGGCGTGATAGAGCAGGTCGCCCGAGACGAGCAGCTCGAAGAACAGCCCCAGGACCTCCGACAGCGGGGGGAGGAAGTAGTGGTGGATCAGCCCCAGCTGGGCGACGACCTCCCAGAGGACCAGCACCAACACGAGCGAGTAGACTGATTTCGCCGCCGAGACGACGGCTCCCGAGACGTCCCGATCGCTCAGGCTCGTCGAACTCGTTAGGTCCATACGACCACCCGCTCTCTGGCGATCTCGAACCCGCGCACGGCCAGGTACGCGGTCGCCGAGATGACGACGATCACCGCGAACATCGTCCGGTAGTTACCGATCTGTCCCGCTTCGAGAATCAGCGCGCCGACGCCCCTGTTCGAGGCGATGAACTCGGCGCTGACGAGCGCGATGAACGCGAAGGGGATCGCCTGCCGAATCCCCGTCAGGATCTCGGGGATCGTGTCGGGGACGATGACCTTCCAGAGGACCTTCCAGTCGGTCGTGCCCATCATCCGCGCCGACCGAACGAGGTTCTGATTCACCGCCTGGGCCGCGTTGTAGCTGTTCATCACGATCGGGAGTAGACACGCCAAGAAGACGATCAGGACGGCGGTCTTGGTCCCGATTCCGAGCCAGAGGATCGCCAGCGGCACCAGCGCGGTTTTCGGGATCGGATACAGCACCGTCAGGAAGATGTCGAAGAAGTTCTCGACGGGACCCGACCGGGCCATCCCGATGCCGAGGAGCACGCCCACGACGATGCTGGCACCGAGCCCCCACGCGATCCGATACAGCGAGATCGCCAGGTGCGGATAGATCGTCCCCGAGAGCAGCAACTCGGCGACGACCCCGACGATGTCTGTGATCGGCGGAAGCACGCTGGTCGGCACGACGGTCCCGCTGGCGAACTCCCAGCCGATCGCGACGATGCCGATCGGCAACCACTCGACGATGAACCGCAGGACGCGTCGGGCCTCGCTCGGGAGGTACCCGGACGCGAGTTCTTCCGGAGAGAGGTCTTCGTGAGACATCGTCAGATCTGTGTCCGCTCTTCGGTCTCCTCGTGGAGGAGTCGCCACACCTCGTTTTTCCGTTCGACGTACCCGTCGGAGGTGATGATCTCCTCGCGGTCGCCCGTCCGGTCGATGTCGATGTCGAGTACTTCCTTCTTCTTGCCGGGGTGTTGGGTCATAATCAGCACGCGTTCGGAGAGGTAGACGGCCTCTTCGACGTCGTGGGTGATGAAGATGACCGTTTTGCCGATGTCCCGCCAGATGTCGAGCAGGTGGTCCTGGAGCGCCTCACGCAACGGCTGATCGAGCGCCCCGAACGGCTCGTCCATCAGGAGGATCTGCGGGTCGTACGCGAGCGTGCGGGCGAGCGCGACCCGCTGTTTCATCCCGCCGGAGAGTTCTTTCGGGTATTTGTCCTCGAACCCGTCGAGTCCCATCATGTCGATGAACCGCTGGGCGGTCTCGCGCTGTTCGTCCTCGGGGAGACCCTGTTCTTCGAGGCCGTAGGTGACGTTGCCCATCACCGTCCGCCAGGGGAACAGCGCGTAGTCCTGGAAGACGACCCCGCGATCGGTCCCGGGACCGTCTATCTCGGCGCCGTCGACGGCGATCGACCCCTCCGTCGGGTCGAGAAACCCCGCGATCAGATACAAGAGCGTGCTTTTCCCGCACCCGCTCGGTCCGACGACCGTGAGAAACTCGCCCCCTTCGGCCTCGAACGAGAGATCGTCGATCGCCTTCGTCCGCTCGGGGCCGGAGCCGTAGGTCTTGACGAGGTTTGAAACGGTAACGTGGCCGTCTGGCATAGGGCCACGTTACATAATCGAGTATAATAATCTTTGGTAGTCGATACTCGGCCGGCGCGGTATCGCGTGCCGGAAGAGCGCCGACTCGTCACGCCTCCCCCGTCGTCAGGCGAAACCCAGGGGTAATTTTTTCTCCCCCTGGTTTCATTCACGATTGTATGTCGGAATTACCCAGCAGCAGACGGAAGTTCATCAAATCGGGCGTTGCAACGGGCATCGGAATGGGCGCCCTCTCGGGGTGCATCGGCGGCGGCGGAGGCGGCGGGCCGACCCCGCTGTCGCTGGCGTTCACCGTGCCGGTCGAGAACATCTCGTCGCTTATGGGGATCCCCGAGATCCAAAAGGAGCTGTCGAACCTGGGCGAGGCCTACACGCTGAGCGTCTCCCGGAACTCCGCGACGCCGGACACGCTGAACCAGATGGCCGCGGGCGAGGTCGATATCGGGCTGCTCTCGTCGGTGAGTTTCTCGAACGCCGTCATCAAGGAGGCCGTCCCAGGCAACATCCAGCTCATCGCGACGGACTTCTGGGACGCCCATCCCGACTGGTACGGCTTCGAGGTGTACTCGATGCCGGATTCGGGCATCACCGAGCCCGAGGACATGGAGGGGAAAAAGGTCGCGACGAACGCGACCGGCACCGGGACGCACGCGGTGTATGTGAAGATGTTCGAGAAGATCGGTCTCACGCCCGGTGAGAACGTCGAGATCGTCGAACTCGGCTTCCCCAATATGACGGCGGCACTCAAGGAGGGCCGCATCGACTGCGCGATGTATCCGGCCCTCTTCGCGCCGCAGGCCCGCGGTGCCGGCTTCAACCTCGTGTTCAGCAGTCAGGACGTCTGGGAGCGGTATCCGTTCGCGTATCTCACCACGCCGAACAGCGTCATCGACAAGAAGAAAGACGCCCTCGATGCGTGGGGGAAAGACTACCTCTCGCTCCTCGATTACGTGTACAACAACCGCGACACGGTCGTCGGGCTGGCGGCCGAGCACTTCGGTATCCCCGAGAAAGTGATCGACGCGTTCTTCCTGACCCACAACGACTACTTCCGCAAGGATCCGGTCACCAGCGTCCAACGGATGCAGGAGGTCGTCAACGACCTGGCGCAACTCGGGATGATCGAGAAATTCCAGGTCGACGGCTACATCGACAACCAGTTCATCAAGCAGTGATACCGACAGCTCTCGTCTCTTCTCGGTGATCACGCCGCTTTGGGCGATCACGCCGCGTCATCCTTCGGACATCACCGTCACCACCGGCTGGTCTGCGGAGAGCAGGAGCGACTGGGTGTTGCTCCCGAAGACGGCCTTCCCGACCGGCGTCCGCTTCCGCCCGCCGATGACGAGATAGCGCGCCCCCCGTCTGTCGGCCTCGGCCAGGATCTCTTCGACGGGTTCGCCGACGCGTCCCTCGACGGTCACGTCCGACGGATCGTCGAGCGTCGCGGTGACGACGTCGCGGGCGACGCCCCGGGCGTGCCGTTCGCCGTCGTCGATCGTGTACTCTTCGACTCGCTCGTGGGGTTTGACCTCCTCGCTCCCGTACGGGACCGGCGTCGCGACGGTCCGAGGAGACGATCCGCCGGCGGCCGATCGGAAGTCCTCGAAGACGTCTTGCGGCATCACGTGGAGGGCCACGTGGTCGACGCCGAACGCGGCCGAAAGCTCCGCCCCCTTCTCGACGGGGCGACTCGGAGTCGTTTCGCCGTCGACGGCTGTGAGTATCGTCATTATGGACGAATGCGATCGACGGCTAATAAATCGTGGTGCCGGGTGCCCCCGGGGCGGCGGTCGGGGTCGCGAGACGAATCATACTGTCGGACAGAACTCTGTGATAATGACGGTTGTAACTTTGTACTGGTGCTCGCTGCCCCGGTGTCGGCGAGCACCGGGAAGAGACGACAACCGTCAGTATGACGCGTCTCCGCACAGGGAAATACTGAAAGGCCTGTGCGTCGACCGACTGGTATGGCTGAACGAACGTTCGAACTCCCCGATCTCGGTGAGGGGATCGCCGAGGGCGAACTCGTCTCCTGGCTCGTCACAGCGGGAGAGACCGTCGAGCAGGACCAGACCATCGCCGAGGTCGAGACCGACAAAGCGCTCGTCGAGGTACCGAGTCCGTACGACGGGACCGTCACGCGACTCCACCACGACGAAGGCGAGACCGTTCCGGTCGGCTCGACCATCGCCACGTTCGAGGTCGAAGGCGACCGCGCCGGCGACGAGGCGTCTTCTGCCGACGCGTCCGCGACGGCCGACGGCACCGACGCCGAGCCCGGAGCGACGGCCGCAGGCGACGGAACCGTCGCAACGACCGAGGACGAGTCGTCGGTCCCAGAGGGTCGGGTGTTCGCGGCGCCGAGCGTCCGCACGCTCGCGCGACGACTCGGAATCGACCTCGAAGTCGTCGAGGGTTCCGGCCCGGGCGGTCGCATCACGGAAGCGGACGTTCGCGCCCACGCCGGAGAGGCGCCGACCACGGAGACCGGAGAGGCGCCGACCGCGGAGACCGGAGACGGAGCGACCGTCGAGGGCGAACGCGGCGGCGCGACCGGCGGGGAGACAGCCGAGCGCGCCGACCGCGACCGGACCCTCGCGATGCCGGCGACGCGCCGGCTCGCCGAGGAACTCGGCGTCGACATCGATGCGGTGCCGGCGACCGAAGAGCGAGACGGCGAACCGTTCGTGACGCCGGAGGACGTCCGACAGTTCGCCGCGCACGCCGTCGAAACGGCCGAGGCCGCGGCCTCCGGAGACACGACCGCCGAGGCCGCGGCGTCCGGGGAGACGACCGCCGGGGCCCCGACAGCCGATGCCGCCGGGGAGGCGGCCGGCGAATCGTCCGAGCTGTCCGGCGAACGTGTCCCGTATCGCGGGATCCGGCGCACGATCGGCGAGCAGATGGCTCGCTCGAAGTACACCGCGCCGCACGTCGCCCACCACGACGAATTCGACGCGTCCCAGCTGGTCGAGGTCCGCGAGGAACTGGCCGCGGTGGCAAAACAGGAGGGAGTCAAGCTGACCTACCTCCCCTTCGTCGTGAAGGCGATCACGACAGCGCTCCAGGAGTTCCCCTACTTCAACGCCAGCCTCGACGAGGAGGCCGAAGAGATCGTCCTCTACGACGAGTACAACGTCGGGATCGCCGTCGCGACCGACGCGGGGCTGATGGTCCCGGTCGTTGACGACGCCGACCGGAAGGGACTGAAACAGTTGGCCGAAGAGATCCGCGACCTCGCCGAGCGCGCGCGGAACCGCGAGATCGCCCCCGAGGAGATGCAGGGCGGGACGTTCACGATAACGAACGTCGGCGTCATCGGCGGGGAGTTCTCCGCGCCGATCATCAACTACCCCGAAGCGGCCATCTTCGCGATGGGGTCGATCGAGAAGCGGCCGTGGGTCGTCGACGACGACGTCGTCGCCCGGGAGACGATGCGGTTTTCGATGTCCGTGGACCACCGGCTCGTCGACGGCGCCGACGTCGCCAACTTCGCGAACCGCGTGAAAGAACTGCTCGCCGACCCCTCGCGGCTGCTCTTGGAGTAGTTTCGCGGGCGGATTCGGCACAGCCCGTCCCACATACCGGGACGGCGTCGGGATCGGTTTCCGCCGTGGTACCGGCGGCGTCCCGGAGTACGCTCGCCGCCGCGGACGGATGACTTTTTGAGCCGGGAGCGAGAGGGTGGCCGTATGGTAATGGGCGACATCGCCACGGCGACGGACCTCCTCGTGATCGGGGCGGGACCGGGCGGCTACGTGGCCGCGATCAGGGGCGCACAGCTGGGACTTGACACGACGCTGGTCGAGAAGGACGCCTACGGCGGGACCTGTCTGAACCGGGGCTGTATCCCCTCGAAGGCGTTCATCCACGGCGCCGACGTCGTCCACGACGCGGCCACCGCAGAGGAACTGGGTATCCACGCCGATCCCGCAGTGGACATGAAACGGATGCAGGCCTGGAAGTCCGACGTGGTCGACCAGCTCACCGGCGGCGTCGAGAAGCTCTGCAAGGCGAACGGCGTCTCGCTCCTGGAGGGCACCGCGGCCTTCGAGGACGAACACACCGCTCGCATCGCCCACGGCGGCGAGGGACAGGGGATGGAGACCATCGAGTTCGAGCACGCGGTGATCGCGACCGGGTCGCGGCCGCTTTCGATCCCCGGGTTCGACTTCGCCGACGGTCCGGTGCTCTCGTCGAGCGAACTGCTGGACCTGGAGTCGATGCCGGACCGGCTCGTCGTCGTCGGCGCCGGCTACATCGGGATGGAACTGTCGACGATGCTCGCGAAGCTCGGCACGGACGTGACCGTCGTCGAAATGCTCGACGACGTGCTCCCGAACTACGAGGACGACGTCCAGCGGGTCGTCCGCCAGCGCGCCGAAGAGCTTGGCGTCTCGTTCCACTTCGGCGAGGGCGCGGCCGGCTGGGAGGAGCGCGGCGACGGCGTCGTCGTCGCGACCGAGACCGAAGACGGCGACCGCTCGGAGTACGAGGGCGACGCGGTGCTCGTCGCGGTCGGGCGCCAGCCCGTCACCGACACGCTGGAACTGGAGTCGATCGGCATCGAACCGAACGACGACGGCTTCATCGAGACGGACGACCGCGCGCGGACCGAGGTCGATCACGTCTTCGCCGTCGGCGACGTCGCGGGCGAGCCGATGCTCGCGCACAAGGCGAGCGCCGAAGGGATCGTCGCGGCCGAGGTCGCCGCCGGCGAGCCCGCCGCGCTCGACCAGCAGGCGATCCCGGCGGCGGTGTTCACCGATCCGGAGGTCGCGACCGTGGGGATGACGCGCGAGGCGGCCGCCGACGCCGGATTCGACCCCGTCGTCGGCGAGATGCCCCTGCGCGCGAGCGGCCGCGCGCTCACGATGGACGAGTCCGATGGGTTCGTCAGGCTCGTCGCCGACGCCGACAGCGAACTCGTCCTCGGGGGCCAGCTCGTCGGGCCGAACGCGTCCGAACTGATCGCAGAGGTCGCACTCGCCGTCGAGATGAGCGCGACGCTCGAAGACGTCGCCGGCACTGTCCACACGCACCCGACGCTCGCAGAGGCCGTGATGGAGGCCGCAGAGAACGCGCGGGGGCAGGCGATTCACACGCTGAACCGGTGACCGTCGGGGGCGGTCGGGGCGCCGAGCGCGGGTCGAATCTAGTCTCGTTGCTTCCCGGTGATCGCCGTGAACGTGGGTGGCGACCACCGGTACACAGTGAGAGCAGTCAGTATCACACCCAAGGAACTTTCTTCTGTCGTGCGAGTGGTCGGGTATGTCGCGAGCGCACTCCATCAGCCGCGTCGGTATCCACGACTGGGGAACGCATCCGTGTCCGCCCGAGCACCTGCGGGACCTGCTGTCGGACCGGGACGAACTCGACTGCGAGTTCGCGGTGTGTGAGGCCGGCGAGGCACCCGAGTTCGACGCCGTGGTGACGCTCTTCCACCACGACGAGTTCGTCGGCGCCGTCGAGTGGGTCCACGACATCCGATCGGGCTACGAGGACTTCCCCCTCGACGCCTACCGCGACGCCGGGACCACGGTGACAAACAGCACCGGGATCGCGGGCGACCTCGTCGCCGAGACTGTCACGGGTCTCGTCTTCTCGCTCGCGAAGGGGCTCTACCGGTTCAGAGACCAGCAACGCGACCGCGAGTGGGCGCGCCTCGACTGGCAGCGGCCCTTCGAGGTGAGCGGGGAGACGGCCTGCGTCGTCGGGCTGGGCGAACTCGGCGGGAGCGTGGCGTCCCGTCTCGGCGTCCTCGGGATGGACGTCGAGGGCGTGGACGTCCGGCCGGTCTCCGGGCTCGGCATCGACCGGGTCTCCGACCCCTCCCGGATCGAAGACGCCGTTGCCGACGCGCGGTTCGTCGTGCTCACGACGCCGTTGACCGACGCCACCCGGGGACTCGTCGACCGATCGGTGTTCGAGGCGATGCGCGAGGACGCCTACCTCCTCAACGTCAGCCGGGGGGCGGTCGCAGACCGGGGCGCCCTCCGGACCGCGCTCGAAACCGGCGAGATCGCCGGTGCCGCGCTTGATGTCTTCCACACGGAGCCGCTTCCCGAGGACTCGCCCCTCTGGGAGATGGACGACGTCGTCGTCACGCCGCACGCGGCCGCACAGGCCGACACGTACGGCGACCGGATCGCCGACCTCGTCGCGACGAACGTCGAGCGCCTCACCGACGACGGGACGCCCTGGAACCAGATCGTCTGATCGCGGGTCCGTATGGTATTCTGAGATGCCGAACAGGTATCGTCGTGAGACGAACAGGCGGACGATAGACTCGAAATTCATACCTGGACCGCCTCTCCGATCCGCTCGTCATCCGGTTTACGGCCGTCGAAACCGCGGCGCAGTTCCCACTCGCCACGAGTGTTCGCGAAATCTGTACAGTCGTTTGTATATCCTGATTCACCGTTGACCGATCACGAGTGCGTCTGGTTCAGTTCGACGATGTTGGCCGCCCGGCGGAGTTCCGGCAGGATGTCGTTCTCGATCCGATCCTGTTCCATCCGGCTCACCGGCCCGGAGACGGACAGCGCGCCGGCGATGTCGCCGTCCGAGCGGACCGGGACCGCCACGCAGTTGAGACCCGTGATGCGCTCTTCCCTGTCGTAGGCGCACTCGCGCTCTCTGATCTCGTCGAGCGTCTCGAAGAGGTCCGCCCGATCGGTGATCGTTCGGTCGGTCTTCGCGGGGAGACCGTGCCGGTCGACGATGGCGTCGACGCGGTCGCGCGGCAGGTACGCCAGGATCGTCTTGCCGAGCGCGGTCGTGTGCAGGTGGATGGACTCGCCGGTGTAAGAATCGAGGTTCACGGCGTCGTCGCCGCGTTCGCGCGCGAGGAACACGCCCAGTCCGTGCTGTTCGACCAGGAGATTGGCGCATTCGCCGGTCGTCTCGGCGAGTCGCTCGATCTCGGGGCGAGCGACGGCGTACAGCCGCTCCCGGGAGCGCGCGTAACCGCCCAGATCCAGGAACCGCAGTCCCACCTGGTAGGTCCTCCCGGACTCGACGACGTATCCTTCGTGTTCGAGCGTCCGGAGGTAGTTGTGCGCGCTGCTCTTCGACATATCGAGGGTGTCCGCGAGTTCGGTCACCGTCGCGCCGTCGAGCGCTTTGAGCGTCTCGACGATCCGGAACGTCGTCCGGGCGGTCTTCACGGGCGTCCGCGGTTCGGTGTTCTCGGTTTCCATATTTCGGGATGCGTGTTCGGGATGCGTGTTCGGGATATTATATCTACTGTTCGTAAATAGTGGCAAGCCGTTTGGAATCGGCAGAGACGGGGCAGCAGCCCCCGCCGCCGCTATCGGACCTGGTAGACGGCGAGTCGCACGCCGTTCGGCTGTCGGGTCCCGGCGGCGACGAAGACGTTCCGCCTCAGCCACGCGAGGTCCGACGCCGGCGTCTCGAACTCCGGGACCGAACAGAAGTAGACGTCGTCGGGGTCGACCGGCCGCCCGTCGCGGATGCGCTTGCTCGTCTCGGGGTCTGCGACCCGGATCCCCCGGTTTTCGACGTAGACTCGATCGCCGTCTGTCGTCTCGAAGGCGTACTTAGCGACGAGTTCCGTGGGCCGCCGGTCGCGGTAGAGCTGGTAGTCGGCCCCGGCTTCGAGCACCGTGCCCTCGATCCGGCCGGACACGGTGCCGCCGAGGATGGGAATGATCCGGCGCTGGCCGTCGCCCGTCGCGCCGATCTCGATCGGTGATTCGACGTCGATGTCGAGTTCGAACACGCGTTCGAGCCCGAGTTCGAGGTTCGGGTCGTCAGTCTGCCACCTGTCGTCGACCATACGCGGTCTGCTCTCGGGAGCGACATAATCGTTGGGTGGGTCCTGTCGGATACACCTCTGTGACAGATATCGCATCTCGTGTCGATGTCTGATATTGTCTATTGCCACTGTGTACCGCTGGTTCGCCGCCCCCGTTCCGGCGAACCAGCGGTACGGACTGACAATAGACAGTATGAGACGGGTGCAGGCGAGCGATACCGGTCGCGTTTCGAAACCGAGATAACATTAGTACATATGTTACCGTTTGAAAGAATATATAATATTTTAAATATACATACTGAATTGTAATTTCTGACCGGTTTCTTCGAACTATACTCGTTAAATATATTTAAGATATAATTTTTGTAAATATAACTCGAAATTAACTATATATACTATCAATTCACATTTTTGCGCCGTTTTGACTCTTCAGTCACTTCACTTTTACATTTGTATCCTGGTATATATACAATATACTCAGAATTTGAATATATGAGTTGCGATCAGAACAGGGCGTCGGACGCAGAGAGGATTCGTGCCGGCCCGCCGACCTCCCAGACGTCGGTCTCGACGCCGACGTCCGCGACGGCGGCCTCCACCGCGTCGACGTGGTCGACGGTCGTGTTCACATAGACGCTGGCGCCGGTGTCCGTCGAGAAGTACACCGGGACGTCGCGGTCGGCCCGCAGTTCCCTGACGGCGTTGAAGACGGCGATGGTGTCCGGCTGCCAGTAGACCCAGCCCGCCGGGCCGGTCATCGTCGTCGCCGTCAGCGACAGCGAATCGTGTTCGGCCAGCTCGAACGCCCGGTCGAAGTCGGCGTCGTAGAGCGCATCGCGCATCGCGTCGATCTGGTGGTGGACGTGGGCCAGCCGGGCTTGGAACATATGGCTCTGGGCCGCCTCGCGGTGGGCCGCTTCGGTCTCCTTGTAGGCGGGGACGTGCGCGGCGACGATCCGGAGGTCGTCTTCGAGGTCGGTCCGGATCCGCTCGGACCGGCAGTCGCGGTCGTTCATCCCCGAGTACAGGTGCGAGAACGCGCCCGTGACCGCCCGGGCGGCCGACGACGAGCCGCGGCGGGCGATCGTCGAGATCTCCGGCCGCGACAGCTCCAGGCCGGCGGCCTCAGCGAGCGCCATCGCCGCCGCGGCGAACCCCGACGACGACGAGCCGAACCCGATGTTCGAGGGGAAGGAGTTCGCCGACTCGAGCCGGACCGGGTGGTCGATCTCCGCGAGGTCGCGGACGCGCTCGACGACGGCGTCGATGCGCTCTGCGCCCCGCCCCTCGACGCGCTCGCCGCCGATCAGGTAGACGTCGTCTGCCGCGTCGGGCTGGAACTCGACGGTCGTCGTCGTCGCGCTCGGTGCGGTGCAGACGCTGATGCTGTCGTGGTACGGGAGGCGGCGTTCCTCGTCGCGCATCCCGTGGTACTTGATCAGTCCCTGGATCGGGTGCGCCTTCGCGGTCGCCTTCATACCTCGACGCGCGTGAGACGGCGGGTTAAACGTCCCGGTAGCCCGAGCGCCGCGGTGACTGCGCCGCGTCCGCGCCGCCGCCGAGCTAGAGTCCGATCCCGACCGCGTAGGGCCACGCCGTCCCCGAGAGCGCGAGGAAGACGAGCGCTCCGCCGAGGAGTGCGACGTTCTTCAGGAAGTTCGTCATCTCCGATTGCTGCTGGTCTTCCGGCACGGCCCAGAAGTCGTGCATCGTCGGCGTCGCGACGACGAGGAAAAGCGCCACTGCCCCGGCGGCCAGCGCGGGAAACGCGCCGACCGCGATGCCGAGACCACCGAACAGGAGCATCCCGCCGCTGAAGACGACGGAGAATCGAGGCGCGGGAACGCCCTTCGCGTCCGCGTAGCCGGTCATCCCGTCCGCGTCGAGGAAGTGGTTCAGTCCCATGAACGCCAGGACGGCGCCGAAGAGCACGCGTCCGAGCAGGAACGCGATACCTGTCGATCCGGCAGCCAGTTGCAGTACCGTCGTCGAGCCATCTGATATCATTACGATATCTGGTTTGGATACGAATCCATATATCAGTTCCCGGACCCGGACGTCACCGGGTTACACCCGTGTAACGGGCGAGATATACTGTCGGACGAGGACGTCGGTTCTGAACCGCGACCGTGTTTGTAGAAATTTACAATACCTTATATAGCGGGCGTCCGTCGGACGAGACACAGGACGTGTTCCGTCCTGGGCGTCGGCGACGCGCCCCTCCGGGCGTCGACGGATCCCGGGACGGCAGAACTGGTCTCCGCTATGAAACGCAAGGCACTCGCGACACTGCTCGTCGTATCGCTTCTCGCAAGCGCCGTCCCCGTCGCGGGGCTCACCTCCGCGCCCGAGCTTCGGACGGTGACGTCGAACCCGACGCTCCAGCCGGGCGGCATCAACGAGGTGTCGTTCCAGTTGGTGAACGACGCATCGGGCCCCGAAGACGAGATCCGCACGGCGACGAACATCCACGTTCGGCTCGGCGGGTCCAGCCGCTTCGACGTCCAGACGAGACACCTGTACGTCCCGAAGCTTACCGACGGCGAGCCCGTCTCGCTCACCGCTGTGCTGGACGTTCCCGCGAACGTCTCCAGCGGGACCTACCGGATTCCCCTGTATCTCACCTACGAGTACGAGCAGGGCTCCGGGAACGAGGTCGAGCGGCAGGCGACCGCCTCTCTCACCGTCCGCGTGAAACCGGGTCCCCGATTCGCGGTCGTCGACACCAACTCGACCGCCACCGTCGACGGCAGCGGGACCCTGGAAGTGACGATGCGGAACGTCGGCGACACGGCCGCGCTCGATTCGCGACTCACGCTCTCGTCGTCCTCGCCGGAGGTCGGACTCGGTGCCGGATCGTCGAGCACGCGCTTCGTCGACTCGTGGGCGACAGGCGAGACGCGGACCTTCGAGTTCGAGACCTCGCTCGGCGCGAACGCCCGGCCCGGAACCTACTCGCTCGACGCCACGGTCGCGTTCGAGAAGCCCGACGGGACGCAGGGGACGAGCGCCACGCTCGCGGTCCCGCTGCGCGCCCTCCCCGAGGTGACGTTCGCGGTCTCGGAGGTGCAGAGCACCCTCCAGGTCGGCACCGAGGGGACGGTCTCGGGGACGGTCACCAACACCGGGCCGATGCGCGTGACCGACGCCGTGGTGACGTTCGCAGACCCCGGCCCGACTGTCACGCCGGTCGAGACGTCCGTCGCGATCGGGGCACTCGATCCGGGCCAGTCGGCCTCGTTCTCGTTCGACGTCGAGGTGACGAGCAGCGCCGAAGCGGGCGCCCGACAGTTCGACCTCGGCGTTTCGTACTACGACGGCGAGGGCGACCTCCGCAAGTCCGAGGCGCTCCCGGTCCAGGTAGTCGTCGACGAACAGTCGCCGGAGTTCGACGTCGCGCCCGTCGACGCGACGCTCAGTGCCGGCAGCAGCGGCCAGCTCCGGGTCAGGGTGACGAACACGCGCGACACCGCGGTGACGGACATCTCCGCGAAGGTCTACCTCGACTCGCCGCTGTCGTCGTCCAACGACGAGGCGTTCATCGAGCGGCTCGAACCCGGTCACTCGAAGACGGTCGTCTTCCAGCTCAGCGCGGGCGGCGGCGCCATAGCGAAGACCTACCCCGTCAAGATGGACTTCCAGTACGACGACAGCGAGGGCGAGACCATCATCTCCGACACCTACCAGCTCCCCGTCAGGGTCACGGCGCCCGCGGACAGCGGACCGCCGATCGTCCCCATCGCCGTCGTCGCGGCCGCGATCCTGGTCGGCGGGGGGTACCTCTACTACCGTCGACGGGCCTAACCGATGCAGTTCGACTACCAGCGGCTCATCGACTGGACCGACGACAAGATCGTCAACCACCCGAGGCGGGTGATGCTGGCGTTCCTGTTGGTCACGGCCGTGTTCGCCGGCGGACTCGGGAACGTCTCGACGGAGTCGGGCACCCAGCAGTTCGCCGAGGACGTCCCGGCCGCGGACGCGCTCGAACGGATCGAAGACGAGTTCCTGCCGGCGTTCGACGCCGACCCCGGGAGCACCCAGCTCGTCCAGCGGAGTTCCAACGTCCTCTCGAAGCCGTCCCTGCTCGCGATGCTCCGCGCCCAGGAGGCGCTCCAGGACCGCGAAGGGATGTACGTCTCGGCCACGTCGTCGGCGGCCGAAGTCGTCGCACGCACCATCGATCCCTCGGCGACGACGCTCGAACAGCAGATCACGACGCTCGAACGCGCGACGCCGACCCAGATCCGCCAGGCCGTCCGGGTGAACGCGGACAACCCGGCGTTCACGGGCACGCTGAGCAACGACTTCAACCGCAAGGCGGCGTCGGCCTCGGCGGCGATCGGCGTCGTCAAGCACGACCTCCCGCAGGGGGTCGGCGGCGGCGGAGCGGGCCAGTCCGGCGATAGCCCGCTGACGCCGATCCAGCAGCAGGCCCAGCGGATCATCGACGCCGAGATCGATTCGGACATCACCGTCTTCGGCAGCGGGATCATCGCCGCGGAGTTCGGAAAGGTGATCTCGGACTCGCTGCTCATCGTCACGCCGGCCGCCGTCCTGCTCATCGTCGGGTTCCTCGTCGTCGCCTACCGCGACCTCCTGGATCTCCTCTTGGGCGTCGTCTCGCTCGGAATGGCCGTGATCTGGACCTTCGGCTTCCTCGGCCTCGCGGGCATTCCTTTCAACCAGATTATGATCTCGGTGCCGCCGCTCCTGCTCGCGGTCGGGATCGACTTCGGCATCCACGCCATCAACCGCTATCGGGAAGACCGCGCCACCGGACTCGACGTCACCTCGGCGATGCGGGTCGCGACCGATCAACTGCTCGTCGCGTTCTTCATCGTGACGGGAACGACGGTCATCGGCTTCCTCTCGAACCTGGCGTCCAGCCTCCCCCCGATCCGCGACTTCGGCATCGTCGCCGGCGTCGGCATCACCTTCACCTTCCTGATCTTCGGCGTCTTCCTCCCGGCGGCGAAGGTCTGGCTCGACCGTCGGCGCGAGGCGTGGCCGCTCCCGACCTTCAGCCAGAAGCCGCTCGGCCAGGAGGGCTCCCGGCTCGGTCGGGTCCTCTCTGTCGGCGTCGTGATTTCGCGACACGCGCCGGTGATCCTGCTGGTGGTCGCGCTGGTCTTCAGCGCCGGCGCGGCGGGCTATGCGACCGGCGTCGACACCTCCTTCTCCCGGGAGGACTTCCTGCCGCCGGAGGAGGTCTCGCCGCTCTTGAAGTCGCTTCCGGAACCGTTCGCGCCGAGCGATTACGACGTCGTGGCGACGCTGAACTTCCTCGAAGACGAGTTCACCAGCTCTCAGGGGGGGTCTGTCACCATCTACCTCGAAGCGCGGCTGGAAAACGACGCCGCCCTCGAACGGATCTACCGCGCGGGGAAGAACCCGCCCGAGGAGTTCGTCAGCACCGGCGACCGCCGCGCCGAGTCGACGAGCATCGTGACGGTGATCCAGAGCTACGCGGACCGGAACCCCGAGTTCGCAGCGCTCGTCGAGCGGAACGATCAGAACGACAACGGCGTCCCCGACGACGACCTCCCCACGATCTACCGCCGGCTCGAGACGTCGCCGGTCGGCGATCGGGCGTCGCAGTACCTCGCCGACGACCACCGGAGCGCTCGGATCGTCTATCGGGTCTCGGCTGACGTCTCCGACGACGCGGCGACCGCGGCCGCGCGCGAGGTCGCAGATCGGTTCCGCGGGGACGCGACGGCCACGGGAACCACGGTGGTCTTCCAGCAGGTTTCGACCCTCATCTTCGAGTCGGCGGTGACGAGCCTCGCCATCGCGCTGGCGACGACGGTCGTCTTCCTCGTCTTCGTCTACTGGGTGCTGGAGGGGCTGCCGTCGCTCGGGATCGCGAACCTCGTCCCCATCGTCGCGTCCGTGGCGGCGGTCGCGGGCACGATGCGGCTGCTGGGCATCTCGTTCAACGCCTTCACCGCGACCATCCTCTCGATGACGATCGGGCTGGGGATCGACTACTCGGTCCACGTGGTCCACCGGTTCGTCGACGAGCGTCGGGAGCGCGCGCTCTTCCCGGCGTTAGAGCGGACCGTGGTCGGGACCGGCGGCGCGCTCTTAGGGAGTATGGCGACGACGTCGTTCGGGATCGGCGTGCTCGTCCTCGCGGTGCTTTCGGTCCTCGGCCAGTTCGGGATCCTGACGGCGATCTCAATCGCGTACTCGTTTCTCACCTCGCTTTTGGTCCTCCCCTCGGCGCTCGTGGTCTGGGACCGGTTCGTCAACGACGACCCCGACGCGCCGATGGGTCCGCGAGCCGAGTCCGGGGGAGGCGGGGCGGTCGCGGAGGGTGCGGTCCCCGTCAGCGACGGCGGCCCGACCGCCGAACGCGGAGGTGACGCCCGATGAGAGGTGACAGCGGCGACGGCACGGACGACGGTCTGACAGATCTCTCCGAGCACGAGGCCGTCGAGTCGCTGGAGCGGCTCGGGCTCTCGAACTACGCCGCCCGGGCCTTCGTCGCCCTCCAGCGCCTCGGCGTCGCCACGGCGAAGCAGATCCACGAAGAGACGGGAGTCCCGCGGTCGCAGGTGTACGGCGCGGCCGACGAACTGGCAGACCTCGGGCTCGTCGAACTCCAGCAGTCGACCCCGAAGCGGTACCGCCCGGTGAGCCTCGACACGGCCCGTCGCCGACTCGCCGAGGAACTGAAGGCCGAGACCGACCGCGCCTTTTCGTTCCTCGAAGCCCAGCGCGCGGCCCGGACCGAACGGGAGTCCCGCGACGACGTGTGGACGATCCGCGGGCGCGAGCCGGTGAACGGCCGCATCGTCGACCTGTCGAGCCGGGCGGACGATCGCGTCCTCTTCGCGGCGCCGTCGCCGGAGTTCGTCCCGGCGGACCTCGTCGAGACGATCGCCGACCGGCGTGAGGCGGGCGTCTCCGTCCGCGTGGTCAGCGAGAGCCGAGACGTCAGAGCGGCCTTCGAGGGGATCGACGGGGTCGACATCGAGCCGGCCGTCAGCCCCCACGCGGGGGACGACCCGGGCCGCGTCCTCGTCGTCGACGGGCGCATCGTCCTGCTCTCTGTGGTCTCGCCGGGCGGCGACGGCGAAACCGAAACCGCGATCTGGTCGGCCGACACGGCGATGGCGCAGATCCTCGCCCAGCTCATCGAGAGCAGTATCGACGTGTTCGTCCGGAGCGACGCGGAATAACGACTTACCGACGGATCTCGAATCCGGTCTCGCCCTGCGGCTCTTCGTAGTCGACGTCGACGCCCTCGACGGACGCCGCCGGACTGCCGGTGTGACACCACTCGACCATCGCGTCGACCGCGTCCGCGGGGCCTTCGAAGACCGCCTCGACGCGCCCGTCGTCGAGGTTCTTCACCCACCCGTCGACGTCGCGGTCGCGGGCCGCATCCCGGGTCGACGCGCGGTAGTAGACGCCCTGGACCGTGCCGCTGACGAAGACGTGCGCTCTGGTTCGGTCGTCGCTCATCGGCGGCAGATAGCCGCGCGCGACTGAATAAATATTTGTTGTCGCTGTGTACCGCCGAACGCCACCCCGTCGCTGGTGATCACCGGGACGGAACGAGGGTAATCACGCTGCCAGCGGCGACCCAAGCGTGAATTTATAGGCGCCGCGCGGGCCAGAGGAGGTATGGATCTCTTCGGGACCGCCGGCATCCGCGGATCGGCGACAGAGAGCGTCACGCCCCAACTCGCACTCGACGTCGGGCGGGCGGTCGGCGCCGACGCGGTCGCGTCGGACGGAGAGGGGGACGGGGACGGGGACGCGACGGTCGTGGTCGGCCGCGACGGGCGGACGACCGGGCCGGCACTGGCAGCCGCGGTGGAGGCGGGGCTGGAATCCGCCGGCGCGGACGTCAGCCGCGTCGGCGTCGTTCCCACGCCGGCGCTCGCGTACGCGTCGCGGGGACGTCGGGGAGTGATGCTCACCGCGTCGCACAACCCCCCGTCGGACAACGGCATCAAGCTGTTCGTCGACGGCGAGGAGTACGATCGAGAGCTCGAACGCGACGTCGAGACCGCGGTCGCGAGCGAGCCGTCGCCCGCCGCGTGGGACGAGTGGGGCGACGCCGAGGACGACGACGTGCTCCCGGCGTACCGCGCGGCGGTCGTCGACTACGCGCGCGACCACGGCGCGGACCTCGACGGCCTCGACGTCGCGGTCGACTGCGGCAACGGGGCGGGCGCGCTCGCGACGCCCGAGGTCCTCCGCGAACTCGGCGCGCACGTGGTGACGCTCAACGGTCAGGTCGACGGCCACTTCCCCGGCCGGGCGTCGAAGCCGACGCCGGAGTCGCTCTCGACCCTCCGCGCGTTCATCCGCGACGGCGACTACGCCTTCGGGATCGGCCACGACGGCGACGCGGATCGGCTCGTCCTCGTCGACGCGGGCGGTGAGGTCGTCCACGAGGACACCGTCGTCGCCATCCTCGGGGCGCACTACGTCCGCGAGAGCGACGCGGCCGACCCGGTCGTCGTCACCACGCCGAACGCGTCGGGCCGCATCGACGAGCGGGTGCGGGCGGCCGGCGGCCGCGTCGAGCGGGTCCGCCTCGGCGCGCTCCACGAGGGAATCGCCGGGGTCCACGCCGACGGCGGGGCGGTCGTCTTCGCCGCCGAACCGTGGAAGCACCTCCACCCCGCCCACGGCGGCTGGATCGACGGGGTCGCCTCCGCGGCCGTCCTCGCCCGGCTCGTGGCGGCCGACGGACTCGACGGTCTCTCCGACCCCGTGACAGAGCGCCCCTACCGGAAGGTGAACGTCGCGTGCCCGGACGCGCTGAAGACCGACGCGATGGGGCGGCTCGAGACGACGCTCCCCGAGGCGTTCCCCGACGCCGCGGTCGACACCGAGTACGGCGTCCGCCTGCGCTTCCCCGACGGGGCCTGGACGCTGGTGCGGCCCTCGGGGACCGAGCCGTACCTCCGCCTCTACGCCGAAGCCGACGACGTCGACGCGCTCGTCGACGAGGTGCGGGGCGTCGTCGCGACCGCGGTCGAGGACGCGGGAGCGTAGCGGCCGGCGCCGGCGTATCGCACCGACGCCGTTCGGTTCGCCCGGCCGGTCCCGATCGCAACGACTAATTACTTGGTGGTATCACTAGGTAATATGACGTTCGACGGATTCAGCGACGTGACGGACGCACAGGTGACGAACGCGATCGCAGACGCCTGGAGCGAGGAGTTCCTCGACTTCACGGACACGGCGGTCATCGTGGTCGGGGGCGGTCCCGCGGGGCTGATGACGGCGACGGAACTGGCCGAACGCGGGATCGAGGTGATGGTCGTCGAGAAGAACAACTACCTCGGCGGCGGCTTCTGGCTCGGTGGGTTCCTGATGAACAAGCTCACGGTCCGCGAGCCCGCCGACGCCGTCCTCGACGAACTGGGCGTCCCCTACGAGGAGTCCGACACGGAGGGACTCCACCTCGCGGACGGGCCGCACGCGTGTTCCGCGCTGATCGAGGCCGCCTGCGACGCGGGCGCGAAGATCCAGAACATGACCGAGTTCACGGACGTCGTCGTCCGCGACGACCACCGCGTCGCGGGCATCGTGATGAACTGGTCGCCGGTCCACGCGCTGCCGCGGGAACTCACCTGCGTGGACCCGATCGCCGTCGAGTCCGACCTCGTCGTCGACGCGACGGGCCACGAGGCCGTCGTCGTCTCCAAGCTGCAAGAGCGCGGCGCGATCGACGCCCCGGGGATCGACCACGCCGAGACGCACGCGACGGGGATGGACGCGACGGACGAAGACGAGTACGGCGCGCCCGGCCACGACTCCCCCGGCCACGACTCGATGTGGGCCCAAGACAGCGAGGACGCGGTCGTCGAGAAGACCGGGACCGTCCACGACGGACTCGTCACCGCCGGGCTCTCGACGGCGACGACCCACGGACTCACCCGGATGGGGCCGACCTTCGGCGCGATGCTGCTCTCGGGCAAGCGCGCCGCGCAGGTCGCCCTGGACGAACTCGGTGCGAGCGCGCCGGCCGTCGACCTCCCGGGCGACGCGCCGGTCTCCGCCGACGACTGATAATGATAGACTCGGCGACCGACGCTCCCGACGGCGCCCGGGCCGAGAGGCGACGCCGGCCCGCGCCGGTCTCGCTGCCGGTCTCTCTCACGATCGCCGGCAGCGACTCCGGCGGCGGCGCCGGGATCCAGGCGGACCTCCGGACGATGGCGGCCCACGACACCCATCCCACGAGCGTCGTGACGAGCGTCACGGCCCAGCACACCCGCGGCGTCGCGCGGTCGAGCGTCCTCGATCCCGACGACGTGCGCGCCCAATACGAGACCGTCGTCGACGACTTCGAGGTCGGCGCCGCCAAGACCGGGATGCTCGGCACCGCCGACGTCGTCCGGACGGTCACAGCCCTCGTCTCGGACGCATCGTTCCCGCTGGTCGTCGACCCGGTGATGGTCGCGACCGCCGGCGACCGGCTGCTTGACCCCGCCGGTGAGCGCGCCTACGCGGATCTCGTGAGCGAGGCGACGCTCGTCACGCCGAATCGCGACGAGGCGGCCGCCCTCGTCGACGGCGCGAGCGGGAGCGCCGCCACAGACGACGTCCCCGCCGCGAGCGGGTCGGACCTCACGCCCCGCGAGGCGGGCGCGCAGTTGGTCGAGCGGGGCGCCGACGCGGCGCTCGTGACCGGCGGCCACGGCGACGACGACGTCGTCTGCGACGTCCTCGTGACGGCCGAGGGCGCCCGGGAGTTCGTCCACCCCCGGATCGACACCGCCGCGACCCACGGCTCCGGCTGCGCGCTGTCGGCCGCGATCGCGGCGAACCTGAGCCGCGGTCACGACCTCGAATCGGCGGTCGCGGACGCGGTCGGCTTCGCCGCGCGGGCCGTCCGCTATCCGCTCGACGTCGGCCGCGGACCGGGGGCCGTCCACCCGCTCGTCGGCAAGCGCAACGCGGCCGACGCGCGGGCGACGATCGACGCCGTCCGCGGCATCGTCGAGCGGTTCGTCGAACGCGACGTCCGCCCGCTCGTCCCCGAGGTCGGGACGAACGTCGTCGGTGCGACCCCCTACGCCGAGGCGGTCGACGAGACGGCCGCCGTGGAGGGCCGCATCACGAAGACGATAGACGGAGTCGAGCCGAACTCGGGCATCCGCTTCGGTGCGTCGAGTCACCTCGCGCGCTTTCTGCTTGCGGCCCGCGAGCACGACCCGGACCTCCGTTTCGCGACGAACTGCCGGCTCTCCGAGGAGACGCGGCGCGGGCTTTCGGCCCTCGACGCGCCGGTCGCGTGGTTCGACCGCACCGCCGAACCCGCCGACGCCGCCACGATGGACTGGGCGGCCGACCGGGTGTTCGACCGCACCGAGGAGTGGTCGCACGCCGCGACGGCGGGACCGGCGGCGGGACCGTACGCCGTCGCCGACGAGGGCGCCGTCGGCAAGGAGCCGATGATCCGCGTCGTGGGCGAGACGCCCGAGGCGGTCGCCGCCACGGTCGAACGCCTGCTCGGCGACGCGGCGGATGGCGACGCGTAGCGACTCTCTTTGGGCCTCTCGGTGCCGCCGCCGTCGGACAGAAAAAGAGTTTTCCGCGCGGGCGCGAGACACGGAACGATGAGTACCTCCCACGAGTACGACGTCGTCGTCGTCGGCGCGGGCACGGCCGGCTGTTATGCCGCGGCCACCGCCGCCAGCGAGGGTCTCGACGTCGCCGTCGTCGAGCGGAAGTCCGCCGAGGAAGCCGGTCACATCGCGTGCGGCGACGCGCTGAAGGGCGCGGACGCCTTCCCCGACGCGATCCCGAAATCCCAGATCGAGGGCGCGTTCACGAACACGGGCGTCGATCACGGTCGCTTCGAGATCCCCCAAGAAGAGACGGTCCTCGAGATCCCCGTCCCGGGCGAACTGGCCGTCATCGACCGCTGGGAGTACGGCCGCCTGCTCATCGAGGGCGCCCAGGAGGCGGGCGCGGAGTTCCACTACGACACGGTCGTCCAGGACGTCCGCCAGACTGACGACGGGACCGTCACGGGTGTCCGCGGGGCGCAGGCCGGCGATCCGGTGACGTTCGCGGCGGACGTCGTCATCGACGGCGCGGGGTCGCTGTCGATCCTCCAGGACAAGGCCGACTTCACCGACTCCACCTTCGACACCAACGTCTCGTACTCGCAGTTCTGCTCGGCCTACCGGGAGATCGTCGAGGTCCCCGATCCGGTCGAGTGGGACGACGCCCTCGTTTTCAAGCCGACAGAGCGCGCGGCGGGCTACCTCTGGTACTTCCCGCGGACGGAGACGACGATCAACGCCGGCCTGGGCTTCCAGATGAACGAAGAACCGATGAAGCTCGTCGACGACCTGCGGCGGGACCTCCGGCGCCGCCCCGAGTTCGCGGGCGCGACCGTGACCGACAAGCTCGGGGCGGCGCTGCCCACCCGACGCCCCTACGACTCGGCCGTCGCGGACGGGTTCGTCGCCGCCGGCGACGCCGCCGGTCACGTCAACCCCACCACCGGCGGCGGCATCGCCGGCGCGGCCTATGCGGGCACCTACGCCGCCGAGCAGGCCGTCCGGGCGATCTCGGACGGCGACGTGAGCGAAGACGCCCTGTGGCGCTACAACGAGCGCGTGATGGACCACTTCGGCGCCCGCTACGCCGGTCTCGACGTCTACAACGTCCTCTCGACCGCCGTCGACGTCGACGAACTGATGGGGCTCTTGGCCTCGCTGCCCGGCGAGAAACTGGCGGAGGCGCTGTACTCCGGGACGACCTCCTTCGGCCCGGTCCTCCTCGCGAAGACGGTCAAAAACTCCTTCGGCTACTGGGGGCAGATCCTGAACTTCTACCGGACGAAGAAGCTCGCGGACGACCTGATGGCCCACTACGATCGCTATCCGGGCCGGCCCGGCGCGCTCGACGGCTGGCGGGCCGAACGCGACCGCCTGATGGACGAGATCTACGAGGTCACCGGCGCCGACGCGAAGTACTGATACTGGCTATTGTCAGTCCGTACCGCTGGTTCGCCCAACGGGGTGCGAACCAGCGGTACACAGTGACAATAGCCAGTATGATTCGATCAGGGCCGTCGACGCCCGATTTCGACGATCGCCCGCGAGAGCACGTCGACGCCGAGGCCGATGCTCGACTCGTCGACGTCGAAGCGCTCTGTGTGGTGGCCGTCCGGGTGGTCGCTCCCGACGCCGACGTACGCGGCTTTGCCGCCCCGCTCTTGGACGTGGCGCATCAGATACGTCGCGTCCTCGCTGCCGCCGAGGTGGTCGGAGTCGAGGACCGAGGTGACGCCGTCCGTCTCACGGGCGGCGTCTGCGACGACGCCTCGGAGTTCGTCGTCGCTCTCGGCCGACGGCGCACGGCCGGTGGTTTCGACGTCGACCTCACAGCCGTGCATCGCCGCGGCCGACCGCAGGACGCGACGCGCCCGCTCGTCCATATACGCCATCAGGTCTGTCGTCTCGCCGCGCACTTCGCCCTCCAGCGCGGCGTGCTCGGGGACGATGTTCGTCGCGGTGCCGCCCTCGACGACGCCGGCGTTGACCCGCGTCGCCCCCTCCGAGTGCCGAGGGATGCCATAGAGGTTCTGGACCGCGGCCGCGAGCGCCTGCACCGCGTTGTCGCCCGTCTCGGGGCGCGCGCCGGCGTGCGCCTGCGTGCCCTCGAAGCGCGCGGCGAACTGCGAGACCGCGAGGAACCCGTCGACGCCGGCGACGACCTCGCCGGAGGGGTGGTCCAGTCCGAGGTGCACCGCGAGCAGGTAGTCCGCGTCGTCGAGGTGGCCCGAGTGCGCCATCGGCTCGCCGCCGACGATCCGTTCTTCGCCGGGCTGGAAGAACACCTTCAGCGTGCCCGGGAAGTCGCGTTCCAGTATCCTATCGAGGACGCCGACGCCGATGGCCGCGTGGGCGTCGTGGCCGCAGGCGTGCATATACCCCTCGTTCTCGGATCGGAACCCCCCGGCGGCCGGTTCGTGGTCGGCGGCGGCGGACTCGGTGATCGGCAGGGCGTCGATGTCGACGCGGAGCGCCACGGTCGGTCCCGCGCCCCGCTCGACGACCGCGACGGCGCCCGTGTGCCCTCCGGCAAGCCTCGCGAGGACGTCCTCGCGAGCGCCCGCGTCGCGGGCGCGGTCGATCCACGCCTCGAGTTCGGTCTCGTCCGGGACGCCGGCGCGCTCCCCGTCGGCGAGAACCTCCGGGCCGACATAGAGGGCGTCGAGGTCGCGCGTCTCCAGTTCGTCGACGAGCCGCGCGGTGGTGTAGAACTCCCGCCAGGCGGGTTCGGGGTGACGATGCAGGTCGCGTCGCAGGTCGAGGAGGTTTCCGGCCGTCATCCGCTCGATCCTTCCGACTGCCGTGACTGTGTACCGCCGCCCGCCACCCCCGGTGCCGGCGAGCACCGGGACGAGCCGAGAGCGATCATCGTCAGTCCCGGCGGTGTCCCGCCGGCTTCTTCTGTTCGACCTCGATTTCGACGTGGAGGCTGTCGGGGAAGTCCATGTGCCCGACCTCGCGCGCGATGTGGTCGTTGCCGTGGATCTCCAGCTTTCGGGAGTACACCGTGTAGTCCCACGACGAGAACTCCGCGCCGGGCTGGAGGGTCTGATACTGCGGCACCGAGACGTGTTCGGGCGGGTCCGCGTGCGGCCCCTTGCACTCGGCGCCCTTGCGTTCGAGCATCGATTTGAGGTCCGACACCGCCGACTCCAGTTCGTATCGGTCGCCCGACTGGAAGCTGAGTTTCGTGACGAAGGTCATAGCTGGGGTCTCGCTGGGATACGAGAGACGTCGGCGCCGAGCGGTAAAAGCACATCCATCGGTGCCCCCTCGCGGGGCGGGGCAGGGCGGGGCGGGGAGTGACCGGAGTGGGAAAGGCCCAATACCTCGGCGCCCCCGCTCTCCGACGATGGCCCTCTCGGACGTCTTCCTCTCCCCGCTCGGATTCGCCGCCCTGCTTTCGGCCGTCCCCGTCGTCTTCCTGTACCTGATCCGCCCGGACCCGCGACAGGTGGTCTTACCCACCGTCCGGTTCCTCCGCGACGCGGCGGGCGAGTCGACCTCGCGGCCGTTCTTCGAGCGCCTGAAGCGCAGCGCGCTCTTGTTCTTCCAGCTGCTCGCGATCCTGCTCTTCGCGACGGCGCTCGCGACGCCGTACACCCCGGCGTCGGAGTCGACCCTCGTCGAGGAGACGGTGCTCGTCGTCGACGCCAGCGCGAGTATGAACGTCCGGTCCGACGGCACGACGCGGTTCGACCGGGCCGTCGCCGCCGCGCGGGGCGCGACGACGTCGACGACCTCCATCGTCGTCGCCGACGGGAGCGCCTCGATCGCGCTCCGGGGCGGCTCCGCCGCCGACGCCGACGAGGCGCTCTCGACGCTCCGGCCGACGGACGCCCCGGGCGACCTCCGCACGGCGATCGCGCGGGCGACGAGTCTCGCGGGAGAGAACGCCCGCATCGTCGTGCTCAGTGACTTCGCCGGCGACAGCGACTGGCGCTCGGCCGTCCGAGCGGCGCGGGCCCGCGGACTGACGGTCGACCTCCGGCAGTTCGCGGCCGGCGGCCGCGACAACGTCGGGATCGTCGACCGGCAGTTCTCCGGCGAGCGGGTCACGGTCACGGTGCAGAACTTCGGCACCGCGAACGTCACCCGGCGCGTCTCCCTCGGCGACGAATCCCGGTCGGTCTCGCTCGCGCCCGGGGACCGCCGGAGCGTCACGCTCTCGGTCCCGGCGGGCGGCGGCGCCGTTCGGCTCTCGCCGGGCGATTCCTTCCCGACCGACGACGTCGCCTACGTCGCTGCGCCGCCGGACGCGACGGTCGAGACGCTCCTCGTGACCAACGACCGCAACCGCTACCTGGCGACGGCGCTGTCTGTCATCGATCCCGTCTCGCTGACGGTCCTCGAGCCGCCGGGCGCGGTCCCGCCGCCCCCGGGCGACCGGGAGCGCGCGTACGACGTCGTCGTCTACAGCAACGTGGACGCCGCGCGGCTGGGGTCCGAACAGCTGGCGGCGGGCCGGGACGCGCTCGCCGCCGGCGGCGGCGTCGCGATCCAGGCCCAGGAGTCCCTTCCGGCCGACGCCTACGGCGACCTCCTCTTGCTCTCGCCGGCGGGACTCGGAACCAACCCGACGCTCGCGACGCCGGCGGCGGACGAACTCACCCGCGACATCAGCTTCCCGCCGCCCGAGCGGTACGTCCGCGGCGACCTCCGCGCCGGGCGGGCGCTCGTCTCGACCACCGACGGGACGCCGATCGTCGCCACCGACAGACGGGGCGGCGGTCGGGTCCTCTACTACGGCTACATCGAGTCGGCGTCGACGTTCAAGTACGACTTCGAGTACCCCATCTTCTGGAAGCGGAGCGTCTACGCGCTCGCCGGCCGCGAGTCGCTCGCAGAACTGAACCGACAGACCGGCGCCCGTTTCGACTTCGCAAACGAGACGGCGATCACGACGCCGACCGGCCAGACGAGGGCTTCGGAACTCCGCGCGACGCAGGCCGGGTTCTACGCGACGCCGGAGACTCGCTACAGCGCGTCGCTGCTCAGCAGTTCCGAGTCCGCCGTGACCGCCCCGGCGGTCAACGCCAGCGCCGGCGGCGGGCCGACGACGCGCCGCGACGAACGGACGGTCCCGGATCCGCTCACCGAGTTCGTCGCACTCGGTATCGTCGCCGTCGCGGTCGGCGAGGTGGCCTTCCTCCGGCGGCGGGGTGACCTGTGATGACGGTGTTGCTCCGCCTCGCCGGCCGCTTCCGGCCGTGGACGGACCTCGGCGCGTCGACGGCGACCGTCTCCGTCGAACTGACCGAGGGGCTCTCGGTGGGTCTCGCCCGGCCGCTCTTCCTCCTCGCGTTCCCCGTCGCCGGGCTGGCGCTCTGGGCGCTCTTCTTCTGGAAGGCCTCGGGGTCTGCCTCCGCGCGGTCGCGGCGGCTGCTGCTCGCCGCGCGGCTCGTCGTCGTCGCGCTTGTCGTCCTCGCGGCGGCGGGGCCCTACACGGTCCAGCCGCAGCGGACCGCGGGCGAGCCCCGCGTGACGCTGCTCGTCGACCGCTCGGACAGTATGGCGGTCGTGCCGGACGTCGCAGACCGACTCGTGGCGGCGATCGAAGCCCAGGGCGTGGCCGTGCGGCGCGTCCCGGTCGGCACGAACGCCTCCTCGCCGGTCGGCGACGCGGTGGCGGCGAACCTCCGCGAGAACGGGAGTCTCGTCCTCCTCACCGACGGGCGCGTGACGAGCGGCGCGTCGCTCGCGCGGGCGGCGGCGCTCGCGGCGTCTGTCAACGCCACCGTCTCCGTCGTCGCGCCCGACCCCCGAACGACGGAGCGGTACGTCACCGTCTCGGGGCCCGAAAAGGCCAGTCTCGGCGTGCAGAACCGATTCGTCGCCCGCGTCGACGGCACCGACGGGAACCTGTCGGTGACGCTCTCGGTCCGCGCGGACGGCGAGCAGGTGCTCGAACGGACGGTGACCGACGCGCCCGCGACCGTCGCGTTCAACCACACCTTCGATACGACGGGTAGCCACACGATCACCGCCGAGATCGACGTCGCCGACCGCTTCGCCGAAAACGACGTCTACCGGAAGACGGTCCGGGTCGTCGAACGTCCGAAGATCCTCTATGTCTCGCCGGGCGAGTATCCCTTCCGCGAGTACCTGGGCCAGCTCTACGACGTCGAGACGGCCGAGTCGGTCCCCGCGAACCTCTCGTCGTACTACGCGGTCGTCGTCCAGGACACGCCCGCCGACGCAGTCGGAGACGTGGACGCGCTCCAGCGGTTCGTCATCGACGGCGGCGGCCTCCTAGCGGTCGGCGGCCCGAACGCCTTCGAGAGCGGCGGCTACCGCGGCTCCGCCTTCGCGTCGATGCTCCCCGTCTCGGTCGGCGAGGGCGAGCGCCGCGCGACGAACATCGTCCTCGCCGTGGACGTCTCGGGGAGCGCGGCGTCGGGGATGCGGATCCAGAAGGCGGCGGCGCTGTCGGTGCTCGAGCAGCTCGGCGACGAGAACGAGGTCGGGCTGGTCGGGTTCAACTACCAGGCCTACCGCGTCTCCGCGATCGAGCCGCTCTCGGCGAACCGCCAGGAGCTCCGCGACAAGATCCGGCGGCTCCGCGCCGGCGGGGCGACCGACATCGCGGTCGGTCTCCGCGGCGCGGCGGAACTCCTCGGCGACCGCCCGGGGACGATCATCCTGATCAGCGACGGTCACGACGACCCCGACGAGGCCGCGCAGGTGGCTGCGCGCCTCTCGGAGCGGGGAGTGAAGGTCGTCACCGTCGGAGCGGGCCGGCGGGTCAACGAACGGACGCTCCGGACGATCGCCGCCGCCGGCGACGGGAGTTACTTCCGGGCGACGGAGACGACCCGGCTCGGCATCCTCTTCGGCGGCGCGGGCGCGACTGGCGGCGCCGGACTCGTGGTCCTCGACCGGAGTTCGTTCGTCACCGCCGGGGTCTCGCTGACGGCGTCGCCGGCGTCGTTCAACGACGTCGCGGTGCGCCGCGGCGCCGACTTCCTCGTCGCGGGCGGCAACGGACAGCCGGCGGTCGCGACGTGGCGCTACGGTCTCGGCCGCGTGGCCACGGTCACGGCCTACGGCGCAGACGGAACGCTCGACGGCCTGCTCCGCGAACCCGACTCGCTCCTCCTGACTCGGGCCACGAACTACGTGATCGGCGACCCCGAGCGGAAGGCCACCGGGGTCACGGGCATCCCCGACACGCGCGTCGGCGTGCCGACGACCGTCACGTACCGCGGGGCGGAACGACCCAGCGTCGACGGCGTCTCCTTCCGGCGCGTCGGCGAGGAGACCTACCGGGCGAGTGTCACTCCCGACGACGCGGGCTATTACGAGGTTCTCGGAGCCGTCTACGCGGCGAACTACCCACGGGAATACGCCGCGTTCGGTCCGGACCCGGCGCTCGAGGCGCTGGTCGAAGCGACGGGCGGGCGGGAGTTCACCGCGACGCAGGGCGCGCGGATCGCCCGGTTCGCGAAGGAGCGATCCCGGGGCGTGCGGCCCGTCCGGACCGACTGGACGTGGCTCGCGCTGCTCGCGGGACTCGTGGTCTTCACGCTCGAAGTCAGCTACCGGCGGCTTCAAGTTCGCCGCCGCAGTACCACGTCGGAGGGAGGTCTCCCGTGACGTTCGTCGGCCGCCACCTGAGTCTCGCTCTCGTCGTCGCCCTCCTCGTCCTGGCCGCCGGGACGGTCGGAGTGACGGTCCTCTATCAGTCCGGCGTCTCCGCCGTCACATCACAGAACGAACAGCTCCGGACGCAGAACGAGCGGCTGCGCGAGGAACTGCGTTCGGCCCGCGACCGGATCCAGGAACTGCGGTCGCGCGTCGCCGCCCTCGAAGACCGGGTCGCAGAGCTTCGGTCCCGGGTACAGGCACAGAACGAGACCATCGCCTCGTTGCGGGCAGAGCGCGACGCCTCCCGCGCGGACCTGCGTTCGCTCTGCCGGAAGTGGAGCCAGCGGAACGAGACCGTTCCCCCGGAGTGTGAGAATGTCGACTGGCAGTGACCGAACCGGGCCGGTCGACGGCCGGGGCGAGTCGCGGGCGGCGGGCGACGAGTCGGCGGCGACGACGCCGACGACCGCTGCCTCGGAGACGGCGTCGACGACGCAGATCCGCGCGGCGATCGACGAGATCAGACGCGAGGTGCGGAAGGCCGCGGCCGTCCACGCCGCCGTCGACGCCGCCCTCGTCGCGCTCGTCGCGAACCTGGTTCTCGAACTGGTCGGTCCCGCCTGGCTCACCCGGCCGTTCGGGCCTCCCGCCGTCGTGGGGAGAGCGCTACGCGACGTGATCGGGGGCGCGGCGCCGACCGCACTCACGAGGGCGTCGCTCGTCGCCGTCGCCCTCGGCACCGTCGCGTTCGCCCTGGAGTTCGCCCTGCGGCTCCGTCGCCCGCTCGTCGAGCAGTTCGAGGCGGCGAACCCGCCGGTGCGAGAGGCGCTGCGCACCGCCCGGGACGCGGTCACAGACGGGAGCGACACGGAGATGGCGCGGCGGCTGTACGCCGACGTCCTCAAGACGCTCGGTCGGACGTCGAGCCGCGAACTCGTCGGGACGCGTCGGGTCGCCGTGACGGCGCTGCTCGTCGTCCTCGTGAGCCTCGCCAGCGTCCAGGTCGCCGTCGTCGACCCGACGCTCCCGGGACTGTTCGACGGCGGCGACGGGGACGGCGGCGACACGACGACCCCGCCAGCGGACGGCGACCTGCGGGACGCCGATCCGATCCTCGGCGAGGCCGAGGACGTCCAGGCCGGCGACGAACTGGAGAACATCACCGTTCCGGGAACCGGCGAGGGGATCGGCGAGGGACCGACAGCGCCCTCCGGCGGGTTCGGTGGGGGCGGCGGGACGGGCGAATACGAGAGCCAACAGGCCGGCTTCGGCGGCACAGAGCGCATCGAGGACGCCGAACTGGTCAGGGAGTACAACCTCCGGATCCGGGAGTTCGAAGAACAGGACGGGACTGCGACCGACGCGACGAGAGACGAGACCACACGGAACGATGCCACGAACTGATATCCAGACTCGACCCGAGAGACGATGAGCGGAAGCAACGATGACGTCGCGGAGATCCAGCGCCGGCTCGCGGCGCTCCGCCAGGAGGTCGCAAAGCGGATCGTCGGCCAGGCCGACGTCGTCGAACAGGTGCTCGTGTGCCTGCTCTGCGACGGGAACGCGCTGATCGAGAGCAATCCCGGTCTCGGGAAGACCACGCTCGTGCGGACCGTCGCGGAGGCGACAGACCTCTCCTTTTCGCGGATTCAGAGCACGCCGGACCTGATGCCCGCAGACATCACCGGCACGGAGATCATCCGCGACGCGGGCGACTCCCGCGAGTTCGTCTTCGAGGAAGGCCCCGTCTTCGCGAACGTCGTCCTGGCCGACGAGATCAACCGCGCGACGCCGAAGACGCAGGCGGCGCTCCTGGAGGCGATGCAAGAAAAGCAGGTGACGACCGCGGGTGAGACGCGCGAGCTGCCGCGGCCCTTCTTCGTGCTGGCGACGCAGAACCCCATCGAACAGGAGGGGACGTATCCGCTTCCCGAGGCACAGACCGACCGCTTCCTCCTGAAGGTCCTCGTCGACTACCCCGGCCGCGAGGAGGAACGGGAGATCGTCGACCGGTACACGACGGGCGCGCCGACCCCGGAAGTCGATCGGGTGCTCTCGCGGGCGCAACTCCAGCGCGCCCAGCAGTTGACACGGCAGGTCCCGATCGCAGACGACATCCGCGACGACGTGATCGATCTGGTCCGGGCGACTCGGACGACAGACGACGTCGAGTTCGGCGCCAGCCCGCGCGCCAGTATGGGACTCGTCCTCGCGGCGAAGGCGCGCGCCTTTCTCGAGGGGCGCTCGCACGTCTCCTGGGACGACGTCGAGGCGATGGCACGGCCGGTTCTCAGACACCGCCTCATCGTCGACTTCCGGGCCGAGCGGGAGGGCGTCACCCCGGACGACGTCGTCGCAGAGCTGCTCCGGCGATGACGATCGATCCGACGTTCTTCGACGACCTGTCCCGCCTCGCGTGGACACTGACGCGGGAGACCGAATCGCGACGGCAGGGCGAACAGCGCTCGTCCAACGTCGGCGAGGGCCTGACGTTCAGCGATTACCGCCGGTACACTCCCGGCGACGACGTCCGGCTCGTCGACTGGCGGGTCTACGCCCGGACGGACGAGTACTTCATCAAGCAGTACGAGGCCGAGCGCGATCTCACGGTGCACGTGCTGTTCGACACGTCGGGATCGATGGATTTCGGCGAGGGCGCAGCGCACAAATTCGAGTTCGCGGCGCGGTTCGGTCTCGCGTTCGCCTTCCTGACCGCGACACGACACGAGTCGTTTCGGTTTTCTGCGTTCGACACCGCCGTCACCCGGCTCGACCGCGGTCGATCGACCCGCGGCGAACTCCTCCGGCTGCTGGACCGCGTGAACGAGATCCAGCCGACCGGACGCACGGATTTCGTCGACACTCTCGAATCCTACGCGCGGACGATTCACTCGCGGTCGCTCGTGGTCGTCGTGAGCGACTTCCTCGAAGATCCCGACGAGATCGAAGACGGCGTCGCGGCGCTCGGCCACAACGACGTCCTCCTCGTACACGTGGTCGCGCCCGACGAGCGCGACCCCGAGGTCGCCGGCGACACGGTCTTCGAAGACCCCGAGACGGGCACGACCCACCGCGCGTACTTCGCGGGATCGACGGCTGATTCCTACCGGGAGCGGCTGTCGGACCACCTCGACGAGGTCGCCGCCCGAGCGCGAACGCTCCGGGCGGAACACGTCGTCGTCGATACGGATGCGGACTTCTTCGACGCCTTCGGAACTGTCTGGCGACGCCAGAACGGCGATCGGGAGCGATCGGCCGGGAAACGCTAACCGGGACCGTCGTCGCTTCTGGGGATCCGCGGTCGAGGGCCGCCGCGACGCTTCCGGCGGCTATATCTCCCTGTATCGACGACTGGAACGCGTGATCGACTCGCAGGATCGCCGCGTGATCGGTCTCGTCGCCGGGTCGCACTTCGTGAACCACGCCTACATCGTGATGATAGCGCCCTTCGTGAGCGTGCTCGCGGCGCGGTTCGAGGTGAGCATCGCCGCGATCGGGCTCGCGATCGGCGTCCAGAACGCGGTCGTGCTCTTCTTGCAGCTACCGATGGGATACCTCTCGGACGCCTACAGCCGGACGTTCGTCCTCTCTGTCTCGCTCGGCGTCGGGACTCTCGGTGCCGCCCTCACTGCGCTTTCGACCTCCTACGCGTGGCTGCTCGGCGCGCAACTCGTCCTCGGACTCGGCATCGCCGGTCACCATCCGGCACACTATCCCCTGCTCGCGTCGGTCTCGACCGAGGCGAACCGGGGCCGCGCCTACAGCGCGCACGCCTTCGGCGGCTCGGTCGGGTTCGCCGCACCGTACGCCGTAGCTGCGGTCGCCACCGCGCTCGGGTACTCGTGGCGTCTCGCCGTGGGTCTCGTCGCGCTCGTCGGCGCGGGCTACGCCGCCTACTGCCTGCACAGCTTCCGGAGCGTGGACGACGAGATCACGCGGCCGGCGCTGAAAGAGCGCCCGGACGAGCGGCCGACGATCGGCGACGTTCCGGATCGGCTTCGCGGGGGCGTCCGATCGCTGGCCGCGTCCGGCGGAATCCTCGCACTCACGACGCTGGCGTTCCTGACCTCTGCCGCGGCGTGGGCGATCCGGACCTACACCCCGCGGCTGTTGTCTGCGGGCTACGGTCTCTCCGACGGGACCGCGAACGCGCTGGTCTCGACGATGCTCGTCGTCGGCGCCGGATCGATACTCCTCGGCGGCGGCCTCACCGATCGGGTCGGGACCGGCCCGGTCGTCGTCGGGGGATACGGCGTGCTCGTCGTCGTCGCCGCGCTGCTCGCAACGCTCGCACTGCCGCCTGCGGCCCTCGCGACCGTACTTCTCTTCAGCGGCAGTATCAGCGTTTCGCGCCCCGCTCGATCGACGCTCGCCGATCACCTCTCGGCGCGGGCCGACCTCGGGACGAACTTCGCGGTCGTCACGATCGGCATCTCGCTCGGCGGCGTCGTCGCTCCGCCGATGTTCGGCTACCTGATCGATACCGCCGGGCTGGCGGCCTCGTTCGCCCTCGTCGCGGTACTCGGACTCCTCTCGCTCGGGCTCGGATTCCGGATCGTCCGGGCGGCGTCACTCTCGACTCGGGGGCGCACAGCCGGCGCCGATGGCGATTAGCGATCCGTTCGCCGGGGCGGCGGCCCCATTCCCGCTCTGCGTGGCGAACAGTCGACACCCGCGCTGTGTTCCCGCATTGCAGCGAACGATCCCGCGTCGGTGTGCCGAACTACCGCTCGCCCACGCGGGACAGTGGTCAGATCACACCGGGGCTGGTACCGTCATCGGATATATATACATCTATCAAGCAGGGGCGGCAAAGCGGGAGTATGGTCCTTGTCGAGTCCGACTCCGAACTGGCAGACGGCGACGAAGCGCCCGAATTCGAACTCCCGGGCGCAGACGGCGAGACGTACGCACTCGCTGATTTCGCCGAGTACGACGCTTTGCTCGTCGTCTTCACGTGCAACCACTGTCCCTACGCCGAGGCGAAGGTCGACGAACTCAACCACCTTGCCGACGCGTACGACGGTCTCGCCGTCGTGGGGATCAATCCGAACGATGCGGCGGAGTACCCGGACGACTCCTTCGAGCGGATGCGAGAGCGGGTCGAAGCGGGCGAAATCGAGTACACGGCGTACCTCCGCGACGAGTCACAGGATGTCGCCCGGGCCTACGGCGCCGTCTGCACGCCCGATCCGTTCCTCTTCGAGCGGGCAGACGACACGTTCCGGCTGGCCTTCCACTCCCGGATCGACGACGCGATGAGCCCCGACGAAGAGCCGGAGCGCTATGAGATGCGCGAAGCGGTCGAAGCGGTCCTCGACGGCGAGGAGATCCCGATCGACGAGACGCCGTCACAGGGCTGTTCGATCAAGTGGAAAGGCGACTAGGGGGCCGTCCGGTCGAGTGTCTATCCCGGATTGGGACCGAATCATAATGACGGTTGTAGTCTCGTAGCGGTGCTCGCCGCCCCGGTGTCGGCGAGCACCGGTACATAGTTACAACCGTCATTATCACTCGTCGTCGTCCGACTCGCACAGCGAGTCCGCCCGTTCGAGCGCCGCGCGAGCGTTTTCGACGGCCGCCTCCTTCGAGGCGGGATAGGCCTCGACCTTCGCCCGGAGCGTGATCCCGTCGCCGCGCCGGACCTCGCCGCGGAACGCCGCCTGCTTGTCGAGTCGCAAGAAGAGCTCGGTGTTCTCGGTGACGCGCTCGTCGAGTTCGTCGAGGAGCGTCTCGAAGTTCGGGAGTTCGGACAGCGCCGAGAGGACATACCGGATGCCGTCGGCGTTCTCGACGCGGGCAGAAAAGACGATGATCCGATCGCCGTGGTGTCCTTCGCTCTCGGCTCTCGTCACCTCGAAGTCCTCGGGGAGAAACGTCCGGAGCGCGCTCTCGACTCGCTTTGTGTCTTCGGTCTCATAGCAGAAGGTGCGGAGATCGACGTAGTGAAACGGAATTCGGGGCATTAGTGTGGCTTCTGTCCGCGAAGGGAAAAACCCACTCAGCTCATATTGATCACTCGTCGGCGCTGTCGGCCTCGTCCGCGGGTTCGAGCTGATCGGCCGAGATGCCGACCTCCTGGCCGTCCTCGAAGCTCACGGTGTAGGTCGCATCGCCGAACATCGTCTCGACGACCTGCGTGATCGTGCCGACCTCGCCGTCGAAGTCGCTGTGCTTGTCGTGCAGTACCACGCTGTCGTCTTCTTCGAACTCCATACCGGAGAGGGACACGCAGCGGTGAAAAGTCGACTGGTTCGTATGTCGCGGTCGGAGCCGGCGCTCTCCGCATAGCCGGGTATATATGCCGCCGCGCCGTTCGGCTCGATATGCAGACCACTCGACGATCGTATCTCGCGACGCTCGGTGGGGCGGTTACACTCGGTGCGACGGCCGGCTGTCTCGGCGGCTCCAGCGGTCCGCTGGCAGACTGCGACGTGGGGCAACTCCAGACGGTCTCGTCGCTGCCGCGCCCGGCGCTCGGCGCTACCGATGCGCCTGTCACGGTCGACGTCTTCGAAGACTACGCCTGCCCCCACTGTCGGGAGTTCACAGAGCGCGTCTATCCGAAGATCGAATCGAACTACGTCGACGCCGGCGACGTCCGCTACCGGTTCTTCGACTTCCCGATCCCGGTGAGCGACTGGTCGTGGCTCGCGGCGTCCGCGGCTCGCGCCGTCCAGGACAGGACCGACGCCGAGACGTTCTTCGCCTTCGGCAAGCGCGTCTACGCCAATCAGGACCGGTTGAGCGACGAAGGATTCCAGGTCGTCCACGACATCGCCGCCGACCTGGGCGTTGAGGGGTGCACCGTCGCGGCGGCCGCCGAACAGGAGTCCTACCGTCCGGTCGTCGAAGCAGACCGGCAGCGCGGCATCCAGCGCGGCGTCTCCGGCACACCGGCCGTCTTCGTCGACGGACAGTTGCTCGACCGATACGGGTGGGAAACCGTCAGCAGCGCGATCGACCAACGGCTCGACAGCTCCGCCTGAACCGGCGAGATAGCGGAGACTTGGAAGCGACGCAGATATCTGCCCGGGGGGCCAGTCACGACGTGTGACCCGTCGCGAGACCCGAATCCGACTCGCCGTCGGCGTCTGGGGCGTCCTCGTCTCGCAGGTATTCCTGTATCCGGGCGTCGAAGACATCGTGGTCGCACTCGGCAGTTCGGGTACCATCCGCGCGGGGATGTGGTTCCTCGTCGCCGAGTTCGCCGCCTTCGTCGCCTTCGCCAGCGTCTGGGGCGCCGCCAGCGACGCTCTCGGTCGGCGGATGCCGCTGGCGGCGGCCGGCGCTCTCGGGGGCGCGGCGAGCTATCTCGGGTTGGCTCTCTCTCCCGCGCTTGGGGTGTCTTTCGCGGGCGTGCTCGTCCTCCGGCTCCTCGGCGGTGCCGCGACGATCGGCGCGTTCTCGCTCGCGATCGCGTCGCTCGCAGATCTCGCGGGGGGGAACGGGCGCAATATGGGTGCGGCCGGCATCGCGATCGGGCTCGGGGCAGCGCTCGGCTCGGTCGTCGGCGGCAGGCTCGCCGACGCGGATCCGCTCTATCCGCTGTATGCGGCCGCGGCGGTGCTCGTCGCGGTCGCGGTGCTGTTTCTCACGGTCCGCGAGGAACTCCCCGGCGGCGAACGGCTCCGCGTCGGCGACGCACTCTCCAGACTCCGGCAGCGTCCGGCGCTCTTCGTCCCCTACGCGTTCGGCTTCATCGATCGGATGACGGCCGGTTTCTTCGCGCTGGTCGGCGTCTACTACTTCCGAGACGCCTTCGGGCTCGACGCGACGGGGGCGGGACTCGCCCTCGCTGCCTTCTTCGTTCCCTTCGCCGTACTGCAGTATCCGGCCGGCGTCCTCTCGGATCGGATCGGCCGGGCCGTCCCCGTGGTGGTCGGCTCGCTCTGCTTCGGTCTCGGTATCGTCGCCGTCGGTGTGGCTCCCGGCGTCGGTCTCGCCGTCGCTGCGATGGTCGCTGTCGGGGCGCTGGGGGCTCTCGTCGCCCCCGCGACGATGGCGCTCGTGACAGACGTCGCGTCGCCGGAGACCAGGGGAGCCGCCCTCGGGGGGTTCAACGTGTTCGGGAGCCTGGGCTTTCTGGTCGGGTTCGTCCTGGGTGGCGTGACAACGGCCTCTGCAGGCTATCTCGCGGCGTTCCTCGTCGTCGGTCTCTCGGAGGTCGCGATCGCAATCGTCGCCGCCCGGTCGGTCTGGCGGATCGCCGCCCGCAGCGATCGGGCGCGGGTCGGCTAGGGAGAACGCCCGCTATTCGTGTCCCGAGACGGGGACTGGTCGGTAGGGTTCTTCTAGGTACTCGACTTCCGAGTCCGAGAGGTCGATCGAGAGCGCTTCGACCGCGTCTTCGAGGTGTTCGACGCTCGTGGTGCCGACGATCGGCGCGTCGACGGTGTCTTTGGAGAACAGCCACGCGAGACCGATCTGTGCCATCTTCACGCCTTTCTCGTCGGCGAGTTCCTGCACGCGCTCGTTGATCTCACGGCCGCCGCCGTCGAGATACGGGTGTTCGCGCGCGTAATCGTCGGTCTCGCCCCGGGTCGTCGCCTCGACGGCGTCGTGGGGGCGCGCCAGTCGCCCCCGGGCCAGCGGCGACCACGGCATCACCCCGATATCCTGCTTGTCACACAGCGGCAGCATCTCGCGCTCTTCCTCGCGGTACAGCAGGTTGTAGTGGTTCTGCATCGTCGCGAACGGCGTCAGCCCTCGACGCTCGGCGACGTGCTGGGCTTCGGCGAACTGGTGGGCCCACATCGACGACGCGCCGACGTATCGCGTCTTGTCCCGACGCACCGCCGCATCGAGCGCGCGCATCGTCTCTTCGATCGGCGTGTCGTAGTCCCAGCGGTGGATCTGCAGGAGGTCCAGCGTCTCCATCCCGAGCCGATCCAGCGAGTTGTCGAGTTCCTGCCCGATCGCCTTCCGCGAGAGACCGCCGGAGTTCGGATCGTCCTCGTCCATCTGGAAGAAGACCTTCGAGGCGACGACGAACTCGTCGCGGTCGTACTCGGAGAGCGCATCGCCGAGCACGCGCTCTGAACCCCCGTTCGAGTACATATTCGCGGTGTCGAAGAAGTTCACGCCCAGTTCGATCGCGCGGTCGACCAGTTCCCGCCCCCCCGCCTCGTCGAGCACCCACTCCCGCCAGTCCGTGTCGCCGAAACTCATACACCCCAGACAGATCTTCGAGACCGTTACACCCGTGCTCCCGAGGGTCGTATACTCCATAGCGGCTACACGCTCTGAGAGGGGAAAAAGCCACCCGGGAACCCGGGCACCCGGCCAGTCTCGGACCCCAAGGCGGAGTACACGTAATACTGTCGGACAGACGTTCGTGAATCAGTTCGGCACCTCAGAGGGTGCCGAGACGCTTCACATCGTTCTGTCCGACAGTCTAAGAGACTACAACCGCCATTATAGGAGATCGACGGCGCCGACGGCACGGCGTAGCCGAGCCGTGCCGAGGCGTTCGTCTGCGGAATCCACACACCTTCTTCATCCCCCGCCGCGTTCGGACCGGTATGTATCTCGCAGACCGGACGTGGCCCGAACTCGGAGACTACGTCGCCGAGGAGTCGGTCGCGATCGTCCCGCTCGGCTCCACAGAGCAGCACGGCCCGCATCTGCCGCTCGCGACGGACCACCTCATCGCCGAGGGGTTGGCCCGGGAGGCCGCCGACCGCACGGGCTACCTCTGTACGCCCACGATCGACGTCGGCGTCAGCTCCCATCACCGCCAGTTCCACGGGACGATGTGGGTCGACCCGCCGGCGTTCCGCGACTACGTCGAGTCGTTCACGCGGAACCTCGCGTACCACGGGATCGATCGGGTGGTGTATGTCAACGCCCACGGCGGCAACGTCGAGCATCTCCGGGAAGTCGGGCGGCGCCTCCGCGACGACGACGCGCTGTATGCGATCGAGTGGATGTGGAACGAGTCCATCCCCGAACTCGTCGACGAGGCCTTCGAGTACAACGGACCCCACGGCGGACCGAAGGAGACGGCGATGATCCAGCATCTCGCGCCGGAGTTGGTGCGCGAGGACGAACTCGCCGCCGCCCGCGACGGCGGTGTTCGCGACGTCGACGCCGCAGACCACCTCCGGACGCACGGCGCGCGGACCTTCTACGACGCCGTCGAGAACTCCGACAACGGCGTGTTCGGCGACCAGACCGACGCGACCCCCGAGATCGGCGAACGGCTGTTCGAGGCCGCGGCCGACCAGCTCGTAGGGCTGCTCGAGTGGCTCGACGACCAGCGGATCGAAGACCTGCTGGCGCCGGCACACGTCGATCCGCAACCGGGGAGCCGGCGCGACGAGGGGCGCTGACGGCGCTCGGGCCGGCGATGGGGGCGACGGCGCTGATAATTAGTCTCATAATGACGGTTGTAACTATACTCGCGGACGAAACCGTTGATACGCTCGTACCCCCTCCGGGGGATTCCCAGGCGTATCAGGACGTTCGTCCGACAGTTAATGACTAGTCTCGTCTCTTACCGGTGATCGCCGTGACCGTGGGTGGCGATCACCGGCAAACAGTGAGACTAGTCATCATTAAAAGAGGGCGCCGAGTCCGAATCGCCGAGATCGCCCGGGTCGCCGTCCGAGAAGGACGCCGCCTCGTCGGGATCGCCGCCCGGGAACGAGGCGAACGCGTCGCGGAAGTCGTCGTCGCTCAGCTCTGTGAGGGTGTCGTCGAGATCCATCCGGAGTTCTTCCATTCTGGCTGTGAGTTCTGCGTACTCGTCGAGTTCCTCGACGGAGATGTCGGGCGCAGATTCGAGCGCGGCCTTCTTCGAGGCCAGTTGGAAGAACTCCTGGGACCGCTCGTCGTAGTCGGCCCGGCGGAGCAACACGTCGACGAGTCCGTGGAGGTCCTCGCGCGTGACGGGCTTGACGAGGTAATCGTCGAAGGGCATATCCATAATGTCGGCGTCGGGTTCGACGGCCGTGATCATCGCGACCCGGCAGTCGATGCCGCGGTCGCGGATCTCGTCGAGGACCTCGTCGCCGGTCATCCCCGGCATCCGCCGGTCGAGGAGGACGACGTCAGTCTCGTCGTCGACGAGTTCGAGTGCCGTCTCGCCGTCCGTGGCTGTCTGGACCTCGTAGGAATCCGAGAGGTAGATGGCATAGAGTTCTGCCAGATCGCTCTCGTCTTCGACGACGAGAATCTGGGTCGTGTCGTCGTCCATAGCGGTTCGTTTCGATCCGTCGACTGCCGATGTCTAAATCCTTGCCCTCCCGTTATCAAGGCTGAAACCGAGGCGCCCACGAGCGCGAGACGATCCGCTCGCCGGGTGAGAAATGAAAACCGTGGGAAGAATCGACGGAATCGCCGACCGCAGTACCGCTATCGTGTTGCGTTCTTACAGACGTTGGAGGTTCGTCGCGCGCGGGCCCTTCTCGGCCTGCTCGATCTCGAATTCGACCTCCTGTCCCTCTTCGAGGTCCGGACCGCCGACGTCTTCCATATGGAAGAAGACGTCCTCGTCGGAGTCTTCCGTCTCGATGAAACCGTAACCGCCTGTGTCGTTGAAGAACGCAACCGTTCCAGTCGCCATTGCGTTCGTATCCACGAGAAGGTGACAGATAAGCCTTGTGCCCCGAGTTCCGATACCGCCGATACTATAAGGGTCTTCGAGTCCATAGAAGAGACGATAGGGAGCCGCCGGATCACGCGGGCGGTCCGGGCGGCTGTCTGCCGGGAAGAAAGCCAATGTCGATCACAGCAAAGGTCCACATCAAACACGAACGTCTCGCGCTCATCCCCACGCTTCGGGCGCTGAACGGTGTCGACATTCAGGTCATCACCCAGGGGACGACAGATCCGGGATCGACGAACTTTCCGTTTCTCATCGAGTACGACGACCGAGAGGAACTGGAGGCAGCCCTCGACGCCGACGTCACCGTCGAATCCTACGAACCCGTCGACCGCGCGGGCGAGACCGCTATCTACTACATCGAACACACGCCGGAGACCAGGCTGATAAGCGGCGTCGTCACAGAGCAGAACGGGTTCCTGATGAACACGGAGACCAAAGACGGCGGCTGGATGGTCCACCTGTTGCTCCCCGACCGCGAGGCGCTCAACGCGGTCTGGGAGTACGCGACCGACCACGACATCGAACTGGACATCGTCGAGATCTACAGCAACGAAGACGCCGACGGACGGTCCTCGTACGGGCTGACGGACGAACAGCGCGAGGCGCTCCAACTCGCGTTCGCCGAGGGGTACTTCAGCGAACCCCGCGACATCTCGCTCAACGAGGTCGCCGATCGGATGGGTCTCTCGTCGACCGCGATGAGCGGCCGACTGCGCCGGGGGATGCGGAACCTCATCTCCGCGACGATCGGCGAGCGGGACCACAAGCGAACGCGGCGGTGATATACTGTCGGACAGAACTATGTGATGAGGGGAGTCGAGCCGCCGAGCGCCACCCCCGGTGACGGCGATCAGCAGAGAGACGAGAGTAATCAGTATCAGTTCCGGATCGTCACCGGATCGCCGACCCGGAGGCGACGGCCGTCCGCGTCGCCGACGGGCCGGGCGAGAATCATCGCCGTGTAGTAGTGATCGAAGGCGTCGGCGTCGGCCCACTCGGGGACCGTCGCCGCCCGCCGTGCGACGAACCGCTCCCGGAACGCCGGAGTCCGCTCGCCGGTGTCGGGGTCGCGGCTCGGCACGACACAGCGGGCACACGGCTTCACTCCTTCGACGCGGACCTCGCCCACCTCGAAGTCGGGCGCGTCGGCCCCCACGAACCGGTCCTCCCAGAACGGGGGCGCGTCTGCGATCTCGACGTTCGCGCGGAGGCGCCGCCGCGCGCCCGCCACGGTGACGTCGTCGAACCAGGAGGCGATCGTCCGGAGCGTCGCCGTGCTCACCACGGAAAGGCCCATCTCCGGTCGATCGACGAATCCGGTTTCCTCGTTCCGTTCGAGTGTGAGGTCCGTCCCGAAGAAGTCGCCGAACCACCGCTCGGCGCCGTCGCGATCGCGGTCCAGCCCGAACCGGCGGGTCTCGCCGTCGGGCGTCGTGACGACGAACGCGCCCTCGTCGGCGTCTGAGTCTGAGTCTGAGTCTGAGTCTGAGTCTGAGTCGGAGTCGACGTCGGTCGCGAGGTCGTGGACCCGCGCCGTCCGCTTGCCGTTGAGGACCTCGCCGTCGGCGTCGACGAGGGCGAACTCCCGGTCGCGCGCCAGGGTGCCGCCGGGGCCGACGGTCGCCTCGTCGACGTCGATCCCGTCGAGGCCCTTCACCGGGTAGACGCGGAGGTGGCCGACGTGTGCCATCACCGGCGATACGAGCGCCGGAACTATATACTGTCGGACGAAC
>JBDGUP010000002.1:0-44518 GCA_042215815.1 Haloquadratum sp.
CCAGTTCTCTGTCAGCACCAGCGCCGTCTCGTCGACGACGGCGTACTTCGCGTGGTGGTACGCGAAGCGGTCGTGGGGACCGACGAGCAGCCGCACCTCGACGCCGCCCGCGACCAGGCGGTCGAGGTGTTCGCGCTGGGTGGTGGTCATCCCGCCGATCGGTCCGCCTTCGAGGAGCACCCGGACGCGGACGCCGCGTTCCGCCGCCGCGAGAAGCGCCGCCGTCACCCGCGCCGACGCGAAGGTGTATCCCGCCAGCAGGATGCGCTCGTCGGCGTCCCGGAGCGTTTCGAGCGGGACGCCGGGCGCGTCGGGGAGCACGAACGCCGTGGCTTCGGCCGGTCCCGTCGCCACGACCGGCCGGAGGCGGAGCCCGCGCGGCACCCACCGGCCGGTCGTAGCGTTCAGTCGCGCACCCTCGCGGGCGCCGTCGTAGTCGAGTCGGTCGACGACGACGCCGTCCCGCCGGAGGACCAGCCGCTCGCCCGCGTTCGCGAGTCGGAGGTCCGCCTCGACGACCCGGACGGTCCGGCGATCACCGCTCGAGGCGTCCAAGAGCGACCGCGTCGCGTTCGGCGCGGTCGAGAGCGCGGTGAGGTCCCTGCGGCCCCGATCGTCGCGACGCCGGGGCGGAGGCCGGGGCGGGGACGGGAGCGGCGGGATCGGAACCGTTCTCTCACCGTCCGACAACGTCAGGTTCCGTGCGCCGGCCGCGTCGACGACGACGTATTCGCCGACGTCGCCGGCGGCGACGGGATCCGGGACCGCGGCGACGATCCGCGGCTCTCCTCGGGGGGCGGCAGACGCAGCGAACGGGGCGGACGCGCTGAGGACGAGGACGACGCACGCGACTCGGACCGCGCGCTGGACGATCACACGATCGCGGGCGTTCGGGCGGCGTGGCCGACGCGCTCGGGGTGACACGGGGCGCCTGGCCGCGCGATGCTACATAAAGGTCGGGAGGCGACGGTCGGCTGCGACGGGAGTCGGGTTACGCGGTCGGCGCGTCGGCGTCGCCGAGCGCCTCGGCGGCGAGTTCGGCCTCGTGCTGGACGAGATAGGAGTGTTCGTCGGTGTACGCGGCGGCGGCTTCGAGCGCCGCCTCGGTGCCGATCTGCCGGAGCGCCCAGGCCGCGGCGGCGCGGACCGCGTCGCTCTCGTCGTCGGCGAGGGCGTCCGAGAGCGGCTCGATCGCGCGCGTGTCGCCGATGAGCCCGAGCGCGCGCGCGGCGTACGGTCGGACGGTGTCGTTGTCCATCGCGAGTTTGTCCGCGACGGCCTGCGTCGCCTCGGTCGACCCGATCTCGCCGAGCGCGCGGAGTGTCACCTTCTGGAGCGCGGGGTCGGAGTCGGAATCGAGGTACTCGAGGAGGGTGTCGACCGCCTCCTCGGCGTCCGCTCCCATCCGACCGAGCGCCTCGATCGCCGGCTTCTCGCGGCGGCCCGCGAGGTCGTGCATCTCCTCGAAGGCGTCGTCGTCGGCCATCCGGACGAGCGCGTCCATACAGTGCTCCTGCATAAACTCCGACTGGAGCTTCTCCTTCGCCAGGAGCACCATATCGACCCGGCCGCGTTTCTCCCACTCCTTGAGCGCGGACAGCTCCGGCGGGTAGTCCTTGTAGTGGCCGAGCACGTCGTAGAAGCCCTCGGCCCGCAGCTGCTCGTTGGTCTCGAGGTCGTCCCACTCCTGGGCGTCGTCCAGGCCGGCTTCGAGGTCGTCTGCGGCCTCGGCCAGGCTCGCGATGGTGTCGGCGTCCGCGTCGGCGTCCAGGTCGGCGTCGCCGATCGCCGCCGCGGCGTCGTCGAGGGCGGCCGCGAGCGCGTCCGGATCGTCGCCGTCGACCGCGACGTCCGCGTCGAGCGCGTCGTCGACGGCGTCGACGAACGCCGACACCGCCTCGGCGACCGCCGCTTCGCCCTGGTCTGTCCAGCGCGTGTCGGCCACCGTCGACCGCGCGCGCTCTGTGTCGTCGACGACGTCGCTCGCGTAGGGACCGCGCTCGGCGTCGAGGTCGTCCCGGAGGGACGAGACCCGCGATTCGAGTTCCTCGCGCGGGCCTTCGCCGTCTTCTTCGTCGGGTTCGGGCAGGTCGGCGGCGTCGAGATCCGCCGCGACGTCGTCGAGGTCTGCCTCCACGTCGTCGAGGTCGGCTTCGGTCTCCGCGTCGTCGAGTGCGGCTTCGATCTCGTCGAGGCGGTCGTCGAGGGTCTCGGGCGATAGCTCTGTCGACTCGTCAGACGCCGCGTCCGAATCTGCGGCCGTCTCGTCGTCCCCGTCGCTCATATGCTCGATATCCGTCCGTACCCGAAAAGAGCGTTTCCCTTCTGTCGTCGGTCTCGGAGGGTCCAGAAACGCGAGCGAACGCGACGATATATGTGTCCGGGGGGCGAGTCTCGAAGCGATGACGCCCCCCTCGGACCCGGAAGCTCCCGCGGACGACCGGAACGACTGGGACGCGACGGCCTACGACGACGCGCACTCGTTCGTCTTCGAGTACGGCTCCGACGTCGTCGACCTGCTCGACCCCGAGGCGGACGAGCGCATCCTGGACCTGGGGTGTGGGACCGGCCACCTGACCGAACGGATCGCGGAAGCGGGCGCGGACGTCGTCGGCGTCGACCGCGCCGAGGAGATGATCGCGACCGCGCGGGACCGCCACCCCGACCTCCCGTTCGTCCGCGCCGACGCGCGCGAGGTGGCCGACGCGGTCGACGGCCCCTTCGACGCCGTCTTCTCGAACGCCGTGCTCCACTGGATCGACGACCAGGACGCCGTGACCGCGTCCGTCGCGGACGTCCTCCGCCCGGGCGGGCGGTTCGTCGCCGAACTCGGCGGGGCGGGAAACGTCAGCGCCGTCGTCGGCGCGGTGGAGGCAGAACTCCGCGAGCGGGGGTATGACCCCCCGGCGGAGCCGTGGTACTTCCCCACCATCGGCGAACACGCGACGACGCTCGAAGCCCACGGCTTCGAGGTCCGGTATGCCACCCTCTTCGACCGCCCCACCGAACTGGAGGACGGCGAGGCGGGGCTGGCGGAGTGGATCGGGATGTTCGGCGACCGGCTCCTCGGTCCGGTGCCCGACGACGAGCGCGCGGCCGTCGTCGCGGGCGTCGAAGACCGGCTCCGCGACGACCTCTACGAGGACGGCACGTGGGTCGCCGACTACCGGCGGCTCCGGTTCGCCGCCGTCCTGCAGGCGTAGGCGACCGTCGGCGCGGAGGCGCGAGCGGGCGAGCCGGTGGCGCGGACCGGTGGCGCGGACCGGTGGCGTGCGGCTAGTCGCCGTCGCTCCCGACGACGTCGAGGTACGTCTCGGCCAGTCCGTCGAGGGCCTCGTGGTGTTCGGTGGTGTGCGGCGCGGTCAGCGGCGAGACCGAGACCTTCCCGTCGACGACCGCGCGCCGGTCGGTCCCCTCGGGGTCGGGGATGTCGTCCGAGCGCATCCGCTCCCACACGCGGTCGTGGAGCGTGATCCGGCCGTTACCGTCGTGTTCGGCGGTCATATCGTACAGCGTCGACGGGCGCGTGATCTCGATCGGCGCGGGGTCGTCGCCCGCGCCGGCGATGGGGGCGTTGACGTTCAGGTACTCGGCCTGTTCGAAGACCCCGGCGCCGAGCGCGTTCCGGATGAGGAAGGTCGTCGCGCGGGTCGCCTCGCGGAAGTCCGCGGGGTCGGTCGCCCGGTCCTCCCAGGGGGTGTCGCCGCCGCCGGGGACGTACAGGGAGACGGCGAGCGCGGGGACGTCGAAGAACGCGGACTCGACGGCCGCACTGACGGTGCCAGACCGACCGAGGACGTACGCGCCGAGGTTCGCACCCTTGTTACAGCCCGCGACGACGACGTCGGTCTCCGGGCACAGCGATTCCAGCCCGGCGACGACGCAGTCCGCGGGCGTCCCGTCGATGGCGTAGCCGAGTTCGTGTTCGCGGACGGCGACGTCGCTGGAGAGCTGTCGGCCGACGGCGCTCTGGTCGTTCGCGGGCGCGACCGCGGTCACGTCGGCGATCTCCGAGAGCGCGTCGTAGAGCGCGCGGAAGCCGACCGCGTCGATCCCGTCGTCGTTGGTCAGGAGGATCGAAGAGGTGCCGCTCATAGACGTACCTTCGCGGGACCGCAGAAAGGTGTGCCGCTCGACGAGAGACGGTGTCATAATGACGGTTGTATACTGTCGGACGAACGTCCGGATACTCCTGGGAATCCCCCGGAGGGGGACGAGCGTAGCAACGGTTTCGTCCGACAGTATAGTCTCGTACCAGTGCTCGCCGACACGGAGCGGCGAGCACCGGTACAAAGTTACAACCGTCATCACGCCACGAGGTCGACGACCGTCTCGTCGTCGACGACGAGGTTGTACGCGCCCTCGTCGTCGTTCCACAGGCAGAGGACGTTCTCGAACGCGAGCACGGCGCCGTAGTCGGCCGTGACGAGCGCCTCGTTCAGCGGGTCGCGAGTGGTCGAGACCGCGTAGTGGTCTGTCGACTCGCTCCCGTCGCTCACCTTGAAAAGCGGGTTCGCGTCCGGATCGTCGGTGAGGTCGCGGCTGAGCTTCACCGCGAGGAGGTCGATCCGGTTGGTGACGTGCCGTTCCATCTCCGCCATCGTGGCGTGGCGGTCGGGATCGGCGCGGACCTCGGCGCGGCGGGCGCCGTCCGGCCGGAGGATCGCATACGAGAACTGCACCGTCTCGTTCCGGAAGGTGCCGTCGTCCTCGCCGGCTTCGTCGAGTCGGCGCTGGAACCCCGGAGCAGCGACGTCGGGCCGCCGATCGAACGACCAGCCGCGGTCCGACGGCGCCGCGCCGGGCCACAGCCGGAGCGTCGGCGCGTAGACCGAGACCGGGGCGTCCGGCGGCGCGAGCGACCGCTCGACCGCCCGAAGCCCGATGCTCGTGTCCCGGTCGGCGGGCGCGATCGCGAGGAACGACCCGTCGGCGGCGACCGCGTCCAGATACCGCGAGGCGACGGCGGCCGGGTCGTCGAGTTCGCACAGCACGTTCGCGAAGACCACGAGGTCGAACCCGTCGCCGTCGCCGTCGCCGTCGCCGTCGTCGCCCCCGCGCTCGATCACGGCGTCGGGGTCGAACGCCTCGGCCGTCTCGCGGTGGACCGTCGACCGGAAGTTCCGACCCGTCTCGCCGAGCAGCCGTTCGAGGACGTCGGCCGCGGGCGAGGGCTCGACCGCGTGGTAGTCGACGACGGCGTCCTCGGGGAGGTAGTCGTGGAGTCCCAGCGCGGGCCCGCCGACCCCCGCGCCGACGTCCAGCACGCGGAGCGTTCGGGAGAGCAGTTCCCGTTCGACCAGGTCGTCGAGGACGTATCCGATCGTCGCGTAGTAGTCGGGGAGGTGATAGATCGCGTAGCCGAGCGCCGCCACCTCGTCGTACTCGACCGGATTGCCCCGGTAGTAGTCCTCCTTGAGGCGGCGGATCGCCGCCCGCAGTTCGTCGCCGCTGTCGCCGCGGTGCCAGTTCGCCCCGTAGCGCTCGACGAGGCGGTCCTCCAGCGCGAAGGCGTACGCCTCGGGGAAGGACGTCGGTTCCCAGCCCGGCCGCGGTGCGGGGTCGTCGCCGGCCGGCACGAACGTCCCGTCGTCGCGCTCCCGGAGACCGAGGTCGTAGGCCTCCTCGCGGAGCACCTCGCGGACGACGGCCGGATGTGGTGTGCCCTCGACGTATTCGTGGATCTCTTCGGGGTCGACCGGCCGGACGTTCCGCAGGTACTTCGCGTTCGCGCGGACGGCGTCGCGGTCGATCACTCCTCGTCCCACTCCCGGTCTCGGTGCCAGTCCCGGCGGTCGCCCGCCTCCGCGTAGAGCGCCTCGAAGGTGTCCCCGTCGGCGTCGGCGACGCGCCGGGCGGCCTCGGCGACCGCGCCGGCGCCCTCGAACGTCGTCTGGATCTCGCGGTAGACGCGCGGGTTCCCGTCCGTGACGGTCTCGACGAGTTCCGAGAGCGCGCGCGAGACGGGGGTCGAGAACTCCTCCCGCACGTCGTCGGCCGCCAGCGCGTACGCGATGATCGCCGTGTGGGCCCCCGCCTGGACGGTCTCCATCGCCGAGTCGTGTTCTTCCACGTCGGTCTCGAAGAGGTGGTTCCCGGCGTCCTCGATGGCGTCGAAGACGGCCGACGTCACCGGCCCCGACGCGTCCAGGACCGCGGCGACGTTCCCGGGCGCGTTCTCGGGCGCGAAGAGCGGATGCAGACTCGCTCGCTCGCGGTCGGGCGCGCTCTCGCGCATCTCCTCGACCGGATCGGCCATCACGCCCGTCACGTCGACGAGCGCGCGCGAGGCGCGGTCGGCGTACGTCGCGATGACGTCGGTCGCGACGCTGATAGGGACGGCGACGCAGACGGCGTCGAACGTCTCCGCCGTCTCCGGGTCGACGGCCCGTCCCCCCACCGCGTCCGCGGCGGCGGTCGCGGCGTCGGGATCGCGGTCGGCGAACGCGACGTCGAACGTCGGACGCAGCGTCTCACCGATCCAGCGACCCATCGCGCCGGCGCCTACGACGAGTACCTCCATTTGTTGCCATTACGCTGCGCGGCAATCAAAAGGGGTTCGATGGACGACGCGGTCGGTGAATTATCAATGAGTGTGTGTTTGTTCTCTGCCGACGTCTCCGGGATTCGACCGTCTGTTATCAAAGCTGATTTCTGGAGGAGTACGTTTAACGTGGCGGTCGTATACGGGCCACTGGGGAATGCACCGTCGCGACATCGGCCGGTCGGCCAGACCTGGGCCGCCACCGGCGACGCACCGATCGGTATGGACCGCAACGCAGACGGCAGTATCGCGCACGCCCGTCCGGAGGGGCGAGATAACGCGGGATGCCGACCAATGAAGTTCCCAACGGTCCCCGGAACGGACGTCCACGGGCGGCGTGTGACGTTGCCAGCCGACCTCGACGGCGAGCAGACGCTTCTGGTCGTCAGTTTTCATCTGCGGCAGCGGTCGCTCGTCGGTTCCTGGCGGCAGTTCGCCGAAGAACTCCGCGATCGGTTCGAGCACTTCGAGTACTACGAACTCGCCGTCCTCGGGAGTCGACAGGGGATGGTCCCGCCGACGGCTGGCGGCGGGATGTCCCCGACGAACGCCCGCCAGCAGCTCCACGACAACACCCTCTTCGTCTCGGTCGACAAGCAGGCGTTCCGGCGGCGACTCGGTATCCTGGGCGAACAGACGATCTACGCGTTCCTCGTCGAGGACGACCACGTGGTCCGGCAGGCCGCCGGCGTGCTCACCCCGGAGACGGGCGAGGCGCTGGAATCGCTGCTCCGGGACTACCGCGACGCACAGCACCGCTCTTCCGGAACGGAGGGCGCCGACAGCACGTCGTCGGGGTAGGCTCCGGCGAGACGGTCGCCGATCAGAGCCGTAACTCGATCGGCTGTTCGGTCAGGTTTTCGTAGCCGCCCTCGGTGACGACGACGAGGTCTTCGATCCGGACGCCGCCGACCTCGGGGTCGTACAGCCCGGGCTCGACCGTGACGACGTGGCCCGGCTTCAGTTCCTCTCCGTCCGGCGAGAGGCGGGGGCGCTCGTGCACGTCGAGACCGACGCCGTGGCCCGTCGAGTGGATGAAGCCCGTCTCCGTCGCCTGGTCCGATCGGAGCGTGGGCAGGCCGGCGTCCTCGTAGACGTCGCAGACGGCGTCGTGGACGGCTTCGCCGGTCACGCCGGCCTCGATCGTATCGAGCGCCGCGTCCAGTGCCGTCCGCGTCAGGTCGAACCACTCGCGGAGGGCGTCTCCGGGATCGCCCCGCACGAACGTTCGCGTCATATCGGCGTGGTACCTGGTCGCCTTCGAGCGCGGGAAGATGTCGACGATGACGGGCGCGTCCGGCCTGAGCGGCCCGCTCCCCCGGTCGTGTGGGTCGGCGGCGTCCGCGCCGCAGGACACGATGGTCTCGTCGAGTGCGCAGCCGTGCCGGAGCAGCGTCACCTCGATCTCTTCTTTGACGCGCTCGCTGGTCAGGACCTCGCCCCCGGAGCGGAGGACGTCCTCGCCCCGGTCGATCTCCGCCGCGCGGAGCAGTTCCTCGGCGGCCGTCATCGCCGCCTCGTTGGCGCGTTGCGCCTCGCGGATGTGGTCGATCTCGGCGTCGGTCTTCCGCGCGCGGATCTTCGTCACCACGTCCTCGCTCTCGGGGGCGACGGCGACGTCCCGGTCGCGAAGCCGGTCTGCGGGTCCGAGGGGGAACCGCTCGGGCGCCGCGACCGACTCGATCCCGAGGTCGTCGAGCCAGGCGGCGACGACGCGGGCGCGCGCCTCGCCGGAGCCGTGGGCGTCGGCCAGCGACCGGTAGTCGTAGTCGGCCAGCCGCGACACCGTCTCGGCGCGGCTCTCCTTCCTCGCCCGGCCGTACTCCAGCGTCGAGACGAGGAGCGCCGTCGTCTCGGGCGTGTAGACGGTCACGAACGGGTCGGGCGCGTCGAACCCCGAGAGGTACCGCTGGGTCGCGTCCGCGCCGTCGGCGTCGACGAGATAGCCGTCCAGTCCCGCCTCGGCGAGGTAGTCGTCGAGCCGGGTGAGGTCCGGATCCATACCGGCTCGTGGGCCGCGAGCGGATAAAGGGTGCCGGGACGATCCGAAGTTCGGACCACAACCGTATTACGGCCGCGACGCGGTCGTTCGACTATGGCTGTCGAGAACGTCATCTGGCCGCGCTACCTCGACGCGTCCGTCTCCCGCGACGACGGGCGGCGGGTCCCCCTCGACGACGCCGTCGAGGACCCGACCGTCGACGAGATCGCGCAGGCCGTCCAGCAGATCGGCTACGACGCCGTCATCGAGCGCGAGGTGACCCACCCCCGCGAGTGGGACTCGCGCGGGCGCGTCCTCGTGAAGGGCGCGGAGGACTCGACGAAGAACGACCTCGTGCAGGCGGTCGCCGCCTACGTGAGCATCCTCCGGGACTGATCATGTCTCTTGTCAGTCCGTACCGCTGGTTCGCCGGAACGGGGGCGGCGAGCGCCGAGACAGCGGTACCGCAGTTCGTATGAGCGGACGTATGCAGCGACTCGGCACCGTCTCCCGGATCGCCCAGCACCTCCTCGTCGTTCGCTGTGACGACGCCGACCACCCCGATATCGGCGCCGAGGCCGTCGACGAATCGCTCTCGACGGTCGGCCGCGTCGTCGACGTCTTCGGTCCCGTCTCCCGCCCGTACGTGGCCGTCTCACCGGCTGACGACGTCCGTCCGGCGTCGTACGTCGGCGAGCGGCTCTACGCGCGCTGACCGCCCGGCGTCGACGGCCGTCGACGGCGTTCGGCGGGAAGAGACGAGAGTAATCACTATCAGAACCTTCGTCCGACAGTATATAAGTGACCCGCCGTCAAACGTCGGCGTATGCGAAAACGCGTCGCCGCTGGCGTCGGCTTCGCCGCACTCCTGTTCTTGCTCGTACAACTCGGTGCGCTGGCGCTCGTTCCGACGTTCTACGCCGCGGGGTACCAGACCGTCGAAGACCCCACGGACCCGACGAACAGCCTCCTCTACGTCGGCGCGATCCTCGTCGCGACCGCGGTGATGCTCGCGGCGTTCAAGTACGATCTCGACTGGGTTGTGAAGGGCTTTGTCGTCCTCGCGTCGGCGTCGCTCGGGTGGTACGTCTTCTCGGTGGCGCTCGCGCCGCTCCCCGCGCTCGTCGCCGCGGTCGCGCTCGCGGCCCTCCTCGTCGTCCATCCGGAGTGGTACGTCGTCGACGCCGTCGGGGTCGTGATGGGCGCCGGCGCGGCGGGCCTGTTCGGGATCAGCTTCGGTATCCTGCCGGCGCTGGTGCTCCTCTCGGTACTCGCCGTCTACGACGCGATCAGCGTCTACGGCACCGAGCACATGCTGGATCTCGCCTCCGGCGTGATGGACCTGAACCTCCCGGTGGTGCTCGTCGTCCCGACGACGCTGTCGTACTCGCTGCGGGAGGCGACCGCCGAGGCGATCGACGACGACGGGACAGACGAGGCGGCGGGCGAAGACGGGGAAGGCGGGGTGGACGCAGACGGGGCCGAGGAGAACGGAGACGGAGAGACAGAGAAAGACAGAGAGGGAGACGGAGCGGGCGTCCGCGACGCCTTCTTCATCGGTCTCGGCGACGCCGTGATCCCGACCGTACTGGTCGCCAGCGCCGCGTTCTTCCTCCCGCGGTCGCTCGCCCCCTCGCTCGGCGTCCCCGGTCTCCCGACGCTGAATCTCCCGGCACTCACGGCGATGCTCGGGACGTTCGCCGGGCTGTTCGCGCTGCTGTGGATGGTGTTGAAGGGCCGCGCCCACGCGGGGCTGCCCCTCCTGAACGGCGGCGCCATCGGGGGCTACCTCCTCGGCGCGCTCCTCGCTGGCGTGCCGCTTCTGCGGGCGCTCGGTCTCTGACGGCGAGCAGACGCCTGATCGGCCCTCCTCGGTCCGCCTATCGATCGCTATCCCCGGCGCCGTCTCGCACCTGCACCGCCATCCCGGTCTCGAAGTCCGCCATCGCGTCGGCGGAGAGCTCCGCGCGGCCGACCGCGAGCAGGGCGTCGTCGTCGCGCACGACCGCCACCTCGTCGCCCGGTCGGACGTCGGGGTCGACGGCCCGGACGAACTTCGCGAAGGCGTTCTTGCCGTCGCGGACGAACGGCTCGCTCTCGTCGCCGACGACGACCCGGTAGGCGGGAAAATCCAGGGCGTCGACGAGCCGCCGGCCGCCGGCGAGACCGAGGGTGAACCGGCCGTCGGTCCCGTAGCTGACGAGCCGGCCGTCAGCCGCGACGAGCTGGCGCGGTCGGCCGCCCGTCGACCGGTGGATCGTCGGCGCCTCGCGTTCGTCGGGCGGGAACAGCGCCGCGCCGGCGCCGGCGCCGAACTGGTAGTCCGCGACGGTTCGCAGGTCCGCGAGGGTCTCGGCGTCGGCGTCGGCGCCGGACCCGCCGTCCGCGTCGGTCACAAGAGGAACGTCTCCTCGCGTTCGGAGAGGTCCAAGAACGTGTCGGCGGCTTCGACCAACTCGTCGGCCGTCGACCCCTCGAAGGCCATCACCTCGACCCGGACGCCCTCGTGGCGGAGATGCGAACACAGGCGGGAGAAGTCCCCGTCGCCCGTACAGAGGACGATCGTGTCGACGTGGTTGGCGAGCGTCACGGCGTCGAGGCTCATCCCGACGTCCCAGTCGGCCTTCTTCGAGCCGTCGCCGAACGTCTTGATGTCCTTGATCTTCGGCTCGAAGCCGATGTCGACGAGCGCCTCGAAGAAGCTCTCTTCTTCCGGCGAGTCCGCGCGGACGACGTATGCGATCGCGCGGGTCAGATCGCGGCCCTGGACGCCCTTTTCGAGCAGGGAGGCGTAGTCGATGTTCCGGGAATAGAGGCTCTGTGCGGTGTGGTAGAGGTTCTGTGCGTCGACCAGCATCGCGACGCGCTGACTCGGGTGGATCTCGGTCATACTGCCTCTGGGGCGTCACACTACATGAATGTCCGGTCCCACGGCGAAACGTATATTATTCAGGAGGACGCTCTTCGGAATGTGACACGCGCCACGCCGTCCGCGGCGGCTTCGCCCCGTCCGACAGTGACACGTGGCACTCTTTTCCGCGGGAAAAAACGCGCGCCCTGATCAGTATGACGCTCTGGGCGGGAGTGGCACCCCCGTCCCTGGCGACCTCCGGACCGGGCGCACAGCGACGTTCGACCGATCTCCGACCGGTCGACCAACGACCGACGACCGACGACCGACCATCCAGACAGACACACACCACCACGATGACAGACATCGACTTCACGGGCGTGTTCCCCGCGATCACCACGCCCTTCGACGCCGACGAGAGTATCGATCACGAAGCGCTCGCCGAGGACGTCCGACGGCTCGAAGCCGCCGGCGTCGCCGGCATCGTCCCCGCCGGATCGACCGGGGAGAGCGCCACCCTGACACACGACGAACACATCGAGGTCGTCGAGACGGTCGTCGACGCCGTCGACGACGTGCCCGTCATCGCCGGCTCCGGGTCGAACTCGACCCACGAGGCGCTTGATCTCTCGCGACGCGCGGCCGACGCCGGCGCGGACGGGCTGCTCCTCATCTCGCCGTACTACAACAAGCCCGAGCAGGCGGGCCTCCGCGAGCACTTCCGGGCGATCGCCGACGCGGTCGACCTCCCGCAGATCGTCTACAACGTCCCGAGCCGCACGGGACAGAACGTCGAACCCGGGACGGTCGCCGACCTCGCCTCTCACGAGAACATCCAGGCGTACAAGGCCGCCAGCGGCGACATCGCACAGATCTCCCAGGTCATCGAGTACACCCGCGACGAGGACTTCGCCGTGCTGTCGGGCGACGACGCACTGACGCTTTCGATCTGTGCGCTCGGCGGGCGCGGCGTCGTCTCCGTCGCCGGCAACGTCGAGCCCGAGCGGATGGCCGAACTCGTCGACGCCGCGGTCGCCGGCGAGATGGAGCGCGCCCGCGAACTCCACTTCGAGCTCTCGCCGCTCTTCCGCCAGATCTTCGTCGAGACGAACCCGATCCCGATCAAGGCCGCGATGGCGATCCGCGGGTACGGGCCAGAGCGGCTCCGCTCGCCGCTCACCGACCTCTCGGAGCCCCACCGCGAGAAACTCGAGCGCATCCTCGACGAACTCGAAGCCGGGCGCGAGCCGACGGAGGCGGTGTGATGGGCGCGTCACCGGCTGTCCGCGTCGCGATCACCGGCGCCAGCGGTCGGATGGGCGGCGAACTCCTCGAGGTGGCCGCCGCCCGCGACGACGTGGGGTTCGTCCTCGGGGTGAGCCAGTCGCCGACGGCCGTTCCGAGCGGCGACGCCCCCGACGCCCCGGACGCCGTCGTCGACGACGCGGAACTCGGGACGGCGCTCGACGAGTACGGCGTCGACGTGCTGGTCGACTTCACCGTCCCGGGCGCGAGCGTCGAGTACCTGCGCACCGCTGCCGAGCGCGGCGTCGCCGTCGTCGTCGGCACGACCGGCTACAGCGAACTCCAGCGGACCGAACTCGACGAAGTCGCCGCGGCGGTCCCGTTCCTGAAGGCGTCGAACTTCTCGCGCGGCGTCGGCGCGCTCCGCCGGGCGGTCCGGGAGGCGATCGCCGCGCTCCCCGGCTACGACATCGAACTGACCGAGACCCACCACAACGGCAAGCGCGACGCGCCCTCGGGGACGGCGCTCACGATCCTCGACGACATCGACGAGGTCAGGGGTGCCGACACCACAGAAGACGGTCGCGTCCACGGCCGGCGCGGGGAACAGCCGCGCGAAGGGACGACCGAGATCGGCGTCCACGCCCGCCGCGCGGGCGACATCACGGGCGAACACGAGGTGCTCGTCGCCGGCAACGACGAGGTCCTCGAACTGACACACCGCGCCGGGTCCCGGCGCATCTTCGCCTCGGGGGCGCTCGACGCGGCGGTCTGGCTGGCCGGGCGCGAGCCGGGGCGGTACGATTTCGACGAAGTCTTGGACCCCGACGGAGAGGAGAGCGACAACGAGGCTCACCGATGACGCTCGAATCCGACGTAGACGACCTGTGGCAGCGCTACCAGGACGGCGAACTCTCCGCCGAGACGGCGGGATCGGCCGTCGAATCGACCCTCGACGCGTTCCTCGACGCCCTCGAGAGCGGGGACGTGCGCGCCGCCGAGCAGACCGGCGCAAGCGGCCCGGACGGCTGGGTCGTCAACGAGTGGGTCAAGCGCGGTATCCTCCTGAACTTCAGCCTGCGCGAGACGCTCCCGCGGGAGTACGGCGACGTCACCTACTACGACGTGCTGCCGCTGCGCTCGACGACCGACCTCGGCCGACGCGGCACGCGAAACACGCCCGACGGCACCGCGATCCGGCGCGGCGCCTACCTCGGCTCGAACTGCATTATGATGTCGCCGTCGTTCGTCAACGTCGGCGCGTACGTCGGCGACGGGACGCTCGTCGACTCCTGCGACACCGTCGGCTCCTGCGCCCAGCTGGGCGAGGGCGTCAAGCTCGGCGCGAACACGCTCGTCGGCGGCGTGCTCGAACCCGTCGAGGACGCGCCGGTGATCATCGAAGACGACGTCTCGCTGGGCGCCGGCTGCCGGGTCACCTCGGGCTTCCACGTCGGCGAGAACACCGTGGTCGGCGAGAACACACTGCTCAGCCCGCGTATCCCCGTCTACGACCTCGTCGAGGAGGAAGTCCTCTATGGCCACCTGCCGTCCGACCGCCGGGCGTTCACCCGCTATGTCGAGTCCTCGCTCGGCGACCACGACCTCTTCGAGTCCGGGGCGTACAAGCCCGCGGTCGTCGCCCTCGACATCGAAGACGACACGCTCGACAAGACCCGTCGCGAGGAGGCGCTCCGGGAATGAGCGCCGGCGACGACGGAGGGCCGGCGGTCCGGCGCCTCGCCGAGTGGGACGCCTCGCGCCTCGTCGCGCTCGCCGAGGAGTACGGGACCCCGCTCTACGTCGTCGACCTCGATCGCGTCGCGGAGAACTGCACCCGGCTCGACGCGGCGTTCCCGGACGCCGACGTCCGCTACGCCGCGAAGGCACACACGGGGCAGGCCGTCCTCCGGCGGGTCCGCGAGGCCGGGCTGGGCGTGGAGTGCGCCTCCGCGGGCGAGGTCCAACGCGCCCTCGACGCCGGCTTCTCGGGCGAGCGACTCCAGTACACCGCGGTGAATCCACCCGGCCGCGACCTCGACCACGTGGTCGACCGCTGGCGCGAGCACCCCGGGCTGACGATCACCGTCGGGGCGGCCGACACGGTCGACCGCCTCCGCGACCGCGGCTTCGACGGGCGCCTCTGCATCCGCGCGAACCCGGGCGTCGGCGCGGGCCACCACGAGAAGGTCCGAACCGGCGCGAACGCGAAGTTCGGGATCCCGATCGAGCGCGTGCCCGACCTCGCAGAACCGTGGGGCGCGGAGTTCGACCTCGTGGGCGTGCACGCCCACGCCGGCAGCGGCATCTCCGGCGAGGACCTCTCACAGCACCGCGAACTCGTCCGGCGGATGGGCGATCTGGCCCGGACGATCGAGGCCGACGTCGCCCCCCTCGAGTTCGTCGACGTCGGCGGCGGCTTCGGCGTCCCCTACCGGGAGGACGAACCGCCCCTGGACCTCGACGCCGTCGCCGACGCGACGCGCGAGGCGCTCGGCGACGTGGACGCGACGCTCGCTGTCGAGCCGGGGCGATACGCCGTCGCCGACGCCGGCGTACTGCTCACCAGAGTCAACACGGTCAAGGAGGCGCGCGGGACGACCGTCGTCGGCGTCGACGCCGGAATGACGACGCTGCTCCGGCCGGCGATGTACGACGCCTACCACGCGATACGGAACCTCTCTGCGCCGGCCGACGCCGAAGAGACCACCGTCACCGTAGCGGGACCTATTTGTGAGTCGGCGGACGTACTAGGCGAACACAGATCGCTCTCGCGGCCCGGCCGGGGACAGATCCTCGCGATCGGGAACGCGGGCGCGTACGGATACGAGATGTCGAACACCTACAACTCCCGGCCGCGGCCGGCAGAAGTCGCGCTCACGGGCACGACCGTCCGGCTCGCCCGACGACGGGAGACCCTGACAGACCTCACTACCCTCGAACAATGAGCGTACAGCACGACCGAGTAGTACCAGTAGAGAAGTACCACGGCACCGGCAACGACTTCATCGTCGTCGACGCCGACGAGTCGGTCCCGGACCGGCCGGCGTTCGCGATGACCCACTGCGACCGCGAGACGGGTCTCGACCACGAGCGCTCGCCCCGGACGGGCGCCGACGGCGTGCTCTTTCTCGCGCTCGAGGCGGCGTACTCGCCGCCGCGCGTCGTGATGACCCTCGTCCAGCCCGACGGCTCCGTCGCCGCGATGTGCGGCAACGGCGCCCGGGTCGCCGCCGCGTGGGCGGCCGAGCGCACCGGCGCCGACGAAGTGATGATCGACGCGCCCGCGGGGACGCGCCGGGCGAGCGTCCACGGCGAGGCGGTCACCATCGAGATGGGCGAACCCTCCTTCGCGCCGCGGGACGTCCCGCTCGCGCGCGACGGCGAACTCGTCGAGGGGGACGTCGAGGGTCTCACCGTCACCGCGGTGAACACGGGAGTGCCCCACGCCGTCGCGATGGTCGACGACGTCGACGACGTCGACCTCGAATCGATCGCGCCCCGGGTCCGGTACGCCGACGTCTTCCCGGAGGGCGCGAACGTGACGCTCGCCTCGCCGGTCGAAGGAGTCGACGACGACCGCGGAGCCGCCGGCGACACGCCCCACTTCCGCCAGCGGACCTACGAGCGCGGCGTCGAGGGCGAGACGCGATCGTGCGGCACCGGCGCCGTCGCCGTCGCGGCCGTCGCGAAGCGGCTGGGTCTCGTCGACGGCGAGGACCCCATCACCGTGAGCCCGCCCGGCGGCGACCTGCGTATCACGGTCCCCGACGACGGGTCCGCGACCCTCTCGGGGCCGGTCGAACGGGAGTTCGCCGGCGAACTCGGCGTCGTGGTGCGATCGACGTAGATGTCCGAAGACGACGCCAGCGCGGACGCCCCCGGTGCGGACGATCCCGGCGCGGACGTCGGCGACGCCTTCGATCCGATCGCGTTCCTGGAGGCGGCCGTCCCCATCGCCTCGAACGAGGACGTAGGAGAGATGCGGGAGTTCCTCGTCGAGACGCTCGAATCCCGCGGCGTCGCCGCGCAGATCGACGCGGCGGGCAACACGCTGGCCTCGCGGGGGACCGCTGACGACCCGGAGACACACCTCGTCTTCAACACCCACCTCGACACCGTCTCGCCGCACGTGCCGTTCGCCGTCGAGGAGACCGACGGCGAGACGGGTCGGGTCCACGGCCGCGGTGCCTGCGACGCGAAGGGACCGCTCGCCGCGATCCTCTCTGCGTTCTTCGACGTCGAGCCGCGCGACGGCGCCCGGCTCACGCTCGCCGTGACGCCCGACGAGGAGACGCTCTCGACCGGCGCGGCCGCGCTCGACCTCGACGGCGACTACTACGTCGTGGGCGAGCCGACAGACCTCGACGTCTGCCCGGCCGCGAAGGGGCGCTTCCAGGGCACGCTCGCGCTCTCCGGTTCGGCCGCCCACGCCGCCGAGCCCGACTCGGGCGTCAACGCCGTCGCCGGACTGGAGGGCGCGCTCGCCGCCGTCCGCACGTTCGACGCCGACCGCGAGGCCCACCCCCAACTCGGCGAGGCGACGCTGACGCCGACGACGGTTTCGGGCGGCGAGGCGACGAACCAGGTGCCGGCGGCGTGTGAACTGGTGCTCGATCGCCGGAGCGTTCCGCCCGAGACCGCGGCGGAGTTCCGGGCCGAGTTCGAATCCGCCGTCCGCGACGCCGTCCCCGAGGCGGTCGGCGTCGCCTTCTCGCTCACGGACCGGCCGACGCCCTTCCTGGAGGCGTTCGCGACCGACGACGACCACGAACTCGTGCGGACGCTCGCGGCCGCCTCGGAGCGAGCGGGAGGGTCCGGCGACGTCCGGCCCTTCACCGCCGCGACGGAGGCGTCGTACTTCTCGCCCGCGCCCGTGGTCGTCTTCGGGCCGGGCGTCCTCGCCGACGGCGAGGGCGCCGTGGCGCACGCCGAGCGCGAGTACGTCGAGGTCGCGGACGTGCGGCGGGCCGCGACGGCACTGACCGACGCGGCGCGGCGGCTGGTCGGGTCGTCGTGAGACGGCGGCTGGTCGGGTTCGTGAGACGGCGGCTGGCCGGGTTCGTGCGGCGGCCCCCCAGGTCTGCGCCGGCCGATCCGTAACTGCCATACGCGCCCTGCCCGTGTCCTCGCGTATGTACGAGGCGGTCCACGCCCACCCGGACGGCGACAGCACGGCCGCGCGCCTCGCGACGACGGCCGAGCGCTACGGGTACGAGGGCGTGATCGCCCGCACCGGCGCCCTCGACGGGGAGGTCCGGGAGACGTCTCCGGTCGACGTCGTCGACGCCGCCGAGATCGTCGCCCCCGACCCCCAGCACGCCAGCGGCGCGGTCGGCAACGCCCGCTCGAATCACGCGGTCGTGCTCGTCTGTGGCGGGACGGACGCGTTGAACCGTTTCGCGGTCGAACAGCCCCGCGTCGACGTCCTCGCGCGGCCGTTCGAGGGAGCGACAGACGACGGGGAGGGGCCGAGCGGCGGCGGCGACCTCAACCACGTCCTCGCGAAGGCCGCCCGCGACAACGACGTCCGGATCGAGGTGAACCTCGCGCCGGTCCTCCGCGACCGCGGCGGCCACCGCGTCCGTCACCTCGACAAGCTCCGGCGGCTGAAGCGGCTGCTGGAGGACTACGACGCGCCCTACGTCGTCAGCGCGAACCCGCGGTCGCACCTGCACCTCCGCGCGCATCGCGAGATCGCCGCCCTCGGAGCGGAGATCGGTCTCGGTGCAGAGTGGACGCGCGCGGGGCTGGACGCGTGGGGACGACTCGTCGCCGAGAACAGAAAGCGGCTCTCCGAGTCGTTCATTGCGCCGGGGGTCGAACGTGGCAGGTATGAAGAGGACGATTGAGGAACACGCCGAGCGCTTCTCGGCGGCCGCGGACGCCTACGACGACGAACAAGACAGCGACGAGTACCTCGCGTGTGCGGACCTCGTCGTCGAACACACCGCGCCCGATCCCGACGACGTCGTCTTGGACCTCGGGACGGGCACCGGCGCGCTGGCGCTGGCGCTGGCGCCGACGGCGAAGCGGGTGGTCGGCCGCGACATCAGCGACGGGATGCTGGAAGAAGCGCGAGCGAAAGCCGAGGAGGCCGGTATCGAGAACGTCGAGTTCGGCGAGGGGCGCTTCCGCGAACCCAACTATCCCGCTTCGGACGGAAACGACGGCGCGTCGGCGGGCGGCGAGGGCGCGGACGCTCGCGTCGACATCGTGGTCTCGAACTTCGCGATGCATCACCTCTCGGACGACGAAAAGCGGGAGGCCGTCGCCGTGATCGCCGACCTGAACCCGCAGCGGTTCGTCCTCGGCGACGTGATGTTCTTCGGCACGCCCGATCCCGACGAGCCGTTCTACAGCCCCGAGGTGGACGACCCCGCGACGGTCGGGACGCTCGTCGACGCGCTCACCGACGAGGGGTTCGCCCTCACGGCGGTCGAGCGCGTCCACGACCAGGTCGGCGTCCTCGTGGCCGAACGGTTCGGCGACGCGAGCGAACGAGTCCCGGTCAGCGAGGAAGCCGACGGAGGGGCCTAGCCCCGTGAAACACCTCCCGAAGCACCTCCAGCCGCGCTGGCGGTACCTGGCGGTCGAGATCGAGGCGTGGCCGGACGCCGACTTCGACCGCGGGGACTTCCAGCGCGACCTCTGGTATGCGGCACAGAACCTCTACGGCGACGCGGGGAGCGCCGAGGTCGACCTGACCGTGTTCTCGTTCGCGTTCGAGGGGGGCGACGGCGAGACCATCGTGCGGGCCCACCGGGGAACCGAAGACCGCGCCCGGGCCGCGATCGCGACGCTCGACCGCGTCGACGGCCACACCGTCGGGCTGCGCGTCCGGGGCATCTCGGGCACGGTCCGGGCCTGTGAGGAAAGGTATTTGAACGGGCGGGCCGGACGTGAGGAACAGAGAGACGTCGTGTTCGAGAACGAGTCCCGCTCCGCCGTCGTCCGCGACGTGCGCGTCGACGTCGAGAGCGCGGATGGATTCACGGGCGCGACGCGGCTCGATCTCGAGTGATACTATGCAGGGACAAGCCCAACAGCAGGCATACGACCGTGGCATCACGATATTCTCGCCCGACGGTCGGCTCTACCAGGTAGAGTACGCGCGGGAGGCAGTAAAGCGAGGGACCGCGAGCGTCGGGGTCCGGACGCCGGAGGGAGTCGTCCTCGCGGCGGACAAGCGGTCGCGCTCCCCGCTGATGGAGCCGACGAGCGTCGAGAAGATCCACAAGGCCGACGACCACGCCGGCATCGCCTCGGCGGGCCACGTCGCCGACGCGCGACAGCTCATCGACTTCGCGCGGCGGCAGGCGCAGGTCAACCGCCTCCGCTACGGCGAGGCGATCGGCATCGAGACGCTGACGAAGAACGTCACAGACCACATCCAACAGTACACGCAGGTCGGCGGCGCCCGCCCGTTCGGCGTCGCCCTCCTCATCGGCGGCGTCGAGAACGGCACTCCCCGGCTCTACGAGACGGATCCCTCGGGGACGCCCTACGAGTGGAAGGCCGTCTCGATCGGCGCCGACCGGAACGACATCCAGGAGTACCTCGAAGACAACTACGCGGACGACCTCGCGCTCGACGAGGGGGTCGGACTCGCGCTCTGTGCCATCGCCTCCGCGAACGAGGACGAACTCGCCCCCGAGGGCGTCGACGTCGCCACCGTCGAGACCGAGACGAAGGAGTTCCGCGAACTCGACAACGACGAGATCGCCTCCTACATCGCCGAGAACGACCTCGAACCCGCCGACGAAGACGAGAGCGAAGAATAGCGAAGGAGGGCCGACGTCGCTCTCGGCCGTCGTCGCTCGCGACTGCTCGCCGTTCTCTCACCACGGGTCGACAGCCCCGGTCGGCGAGAACCGGAGCCGGAGCCGGAGCCGGACCGACGATTCGTCTGGACCCCCGGATCGTGAGAATATATCTCTCGGGAGTCGTCCATATCGCTCGATTCCGCTCTTAGCAACGTTCAGATGCGATCCGCCGTCACTGTCGATCGATGACAGACGGAACGGTTCTCGTTGGGGAAGACGACACGAAACTCCTGCAGCTCTTCGAGCTGTGGCTCCGAGAGTCCTACACGGTTCGGGGGGTCGCCACCGGCGACGACCTGCTCGACGCGCTGGAGACGGGCGTCGTCGCCGTCGTCACGGACTGGCGGCTCGACGGCACGAGTCAGACCGCGCTCCTCGACGCGATCGATCGAGCCGGCGTCGATCCCGGCATCGTCGTCACCTCCGGGGTCAGGCCCGACGCAGATCTGGACCAGTACGGCGTCGACTCGGTGCTCGAAAAACCGGTCGACCGGGAGGAACTCCTGGATGCCGTCCGCGCGGCGGTGACAGCTCCCCCGACAGTTCAGGGATAGCTATACTGTCGGACGAACGTCCTGGTACTCCCGGGTCTCCCCCGGACGGGTGGGAGGGTCCCAACGGGGTCGTCCGACAGTATACCGGAGTCTCTGCCCGGTGTTCGCCGATCCGAGCAGGGTCCAGACGCGAGCGACTACTCCTCGTAGGCGAGGTTCATCAGCCACTGCGAGAACGCGTCGCTGTTGGGGTTTACCTCCTCCTCGCCGATGAACGGCGACAGCATATCCCCGGCCATCAGGAGCGAGAAGTCGAGATCGCGGGGCGCGGGTTCGAGGTGGTAGGTGTTGTGCCCCTGGTAGACCGTCTCCTCGCGCTCGATGAGTCCGAGCGAGGCGAGTTTCTCGGCGATGCGACTCCCCTTGCGCGAGGAGATGTCGAGTTCCTTCCAGAAGTCGCTCTGGTGGATCCCGCCCGTCTCCCGGATCAGTTCCAGTCCTTCGCGTTCGTCCTCCGAGAGATCGGCTTCGGCGGCGCCTGCGCTCATACCTCGACCGAGGCCCGCGACTCGTTTAAATGTGGCTTTCGATCGGACGGAAGGGCGTGTCACAGGGCGGCCCGTCGGCGAACGCGAAGGCGGACCGTCCGTCGTCGTAGAGCGTGACGAGCGACGACGAGCGGGTGCCGAACCCGCGGTCGGGCTCGTGGACGCAGACGCCGAATTCGTGCGTCCCGAGCACGTCCGCCGCGCGGTCGCGCCACGCCGCCGCCGACTCGTAGGCGTCGGGATCCAGTTCCGCGCGGACCCGTTCGGCGTTCTCGGCCTGGACGGCGCCGAGTTCGGGGCGCCGTTCGGGTTCGACGAACTCGCCGTCGACGCCGACGTTGACGACCACGTGGACACCGGGCGTCAGACGGCGTGTGTGGAGGTCGCCGTCCCACTCGAAGAGGTAGGCCGCGGGAGTCGCGACCCCACGCGACCCCGCGTCCCGCTCGGCGACCACGAGGTTGAACCCGTCGTAGGTGTCGGCCTCGACCGCGCGTTCGACGGTGTCGCGGGCGGCGGCGGCGCTGTCAGACCGGAGGACGTCGCGGACGAGCAGCCCGCGGGAGCGCTCGCCGCCGTCGGGCACGTCGATCCAGCGGTTCGTGATCCCCGCGAAGACGCCGCGTTCGTTGTAGCCGATCCAGGTCCCGCCGGCTTCGGCGTCGCGGGGGGCGACGTAGGCCGGGCCCGCCCCGTCGTCGACGACCGACGGGGGCTCGGAGTCTCGATCCAGCAGCTCGTCGCGGTTCGCCGCGACGACGATCGGCGCGTCCGCGAACGCGCGCCAGGCGAGGGTCAGGGTACACACGGCCGCCCGTAGGCACGACGGCGAATTATACCCTCGGTCTCGCGTCCCGGAAACCGGGGTGAGCGTTCAAGGGGACGCCGGACGAACGGGGAGACGAGATGTACGACGACGTACTCGTGCCCACCGACGGGAGCGACGGGACGATGCAGGCGCTCGAACACGCCCTCGACATCGCGGCCACGGGCGATGCGACGATCCACGCGCTCTCGGTGGTCGACAAGCGGCTCTATCTGGCCGCCGGCGAAGACCAGAAGCCCGAATTGAAGGCCACGATGGAAGACGACGCCCACGACGCGGTCGAAGAGATCGCCGAGGTCGCGGCCGAGGCCGGCGTGGAGTGCACGACGACGGTCCGCGAGGGCGTTCCCTACCGGGCGATCCTGGAGTACGCCGAAGAGACCGACGTCGATCTGATCGTCATGGGGACCCACGGCCGCTCGGGCCGCGACAAGATCACGAACCTCGGCAGCGTCACCGAGCGCGTCGTCGAGAACACCGAAACGCCGATCCTGGTGGTCCGGATGGAAGGCGCATAGCGGCCACCGGCACCGGCGTCGCCGGAATCATACTGTCGGACAGACGTTCGTGAATCAGATCGGCACCTCGGGGTGCCGAGACGCTTCACATCGTTCTGTCCGACAGTATCAAAAGCCCGAGAGCGACAGAGGATTGATCTACGTGGACGGCCTCCTCCGAACCACCAATGCCGGGAGAACCGTGTGAGACTCACGTGTGGGCGTCCGTCGGCATCACTACCCGAGACGGGGCGGTCTGTCGGATCTGGGAATGCGAACAGTGTCCGGTCTGGACCGCAGAGCCGTTCGATCCGGACACCGAACTCGCCTGGGACGACACCTGGCTCTCCGAGCGATAATATGCCCGTTCCCGGCCAGTTGCTGACCCAGATCTCGGTCGGCGCGGTCGCGCTCTACGCCCTCGTGACCGCCGCGAACCGGGCGATCGATCGGCTGTTGGCACTCGCCGAGTATTACGACGTCGACGAGGTCCTGGTAGGGATGACCATCCTCGCGGTCGGGACGAGCCTCCCCGAACTGAGTGCACATCTCGTCGCGTCGCTGGGGATACTCTCGGGGGTCCTCGATTATCGGGTGACGTCGGCCGTCGTCATCGGCGGCAACACCGGATCGTCGGCCGTCCAACAGTTCTTCCTCGTCGGTATCCTTCTCATCGGATACGGGAGCGTCCACCTCAATCGGGCGTTCGTCCGCGAGAGCTACCTCCCGATGCTGGGCGCGTTCGTCGTAACGCTACTCGCCGCCTGGGACGGGACGATCAGCCGAATCGACGGGCTGGTGCTCGTCGGCCTCTATGTGGCGTACGTTGGCGTCCGGGTGTCTCGCCGGGAGCAGTCCCCGCCGCTTCAAGAGCGGCCGAGCCGGAGCCCCCGCCGAGACGCGCTCGTGGCTGCGGGCCTGCTGCTCATCGTCGTCTTCGCCGCGTCGCTCGTGCTCTCGGTCGTGGAATCGATCGTCGCGATGCTAGCCCTGGGCGGATCGATGGTCGGCGTCGTGACCATCGGCGTTGCCGCGGCGCTCCCGGAACTGACCACCGTGATGGACGCCGTCCGCCGACGGGCGCCCAACGTCGCGCTCGGCACCCTCGTGGGGAGCAATATCGTCAATCCGCTCATCGGGATCGGGCTGGGGGGCGCACTGTCGACGTACTCCGTCCCGCCCGCGGTCGTCCTCTGGGACCTCCCGTTCAAACTGGTCGTCGGCGCCGCGCTCCTCGGCTGGACGCTGTATCGGCACGACGGCGAACTCGCCAGGCGAGAGGGCATCTACCTGCTCGGCGTCTACTTCGTCTTCGTGGTAGGCAGGCTGCTGTTGTTCTCCGAACAGTAGAGAATTATCAATCGTGCCGGAAGCAGCGCCGACCGGTGAACACCATCGGAATCCCGCGCTCGTCGCAGGCGTCGATCACGTCCTCGTCGTTCACGGAGCCGCCGGGCTGGATGACGGCTTCGACGCCCGCGTCCGCGGCCTCCTCGACGCCGTCGGGGAACGGGAAGAAGGCGTCTGAGGCCATCACCGCGCCCTCGGCTCTCTTGCCCTCGGCGTGCTCGTCGGCTTTCATCGCGGCCAGACGGACGGCGTCGACGCGCGACACCTGTCCCATCCCGATGCCGACCGTCTCGGTCCCGTCCGCGAAGACGATGCCGTTCGACGTGACGTGCTTGAGCACCTTCCAGGCGAAGAGCATCGTCTCCAACTGTTCGTCGGTCGGCTCGGTCTCGGTCACGACCTCGACGTCGTCGCGGTCGGGCGCCCACAGGTCACGCTCCTGGACGAGTCGGCCGCCGACGAGCGACTTCTCGGTCAGTCGGTCCGTGCGGTCGCCCAGCGCGCCCACCTCGAGGACGCGCAGGTCGCCCTTCTCGCCGAGGACGTCGAGGGCGGCGTCGGTGTAGCCCGGCGCGACGACGACTTCCTTGAACGACTCGACGATCGCGTCGGCCGTCGGGGCGTCGCACTCGCGGTTGAGCGCGACGATGCCGCCGAAAGCGCTCATCGGATCCGTCGCGAGCGCGTCCGCGTAGGCGTCCGCGAGCGTGTCCGCGGTCGCACAGCCCGCGGGGTTGGCGTGCTTGATGACGGCCGCGGCCGGGTCGTCGGCGGCGAACTCTTTGATCAGATCCAGGGCCGCATCGGCGTCGTTGTAGTTGTTGTACGACAGCCCCTTCGCGCCCTCGTTCAGCTGGGGCGCGCCGACGACGCTCGCCTCCGCCGTCGTCGCGTCGGCGTAGACCGCGGCGTCCTGGTGGGGGTTCTCGCCGTAACGCAGGTCTGCTTCCCGGTCGTTCGAGACGACGCGGCGCTCGGGGAAGTCGCCGCCGGCGTCGCTCTCGACCGCGACGGTCAGGTCGCCGTCCTCGCCTTCGGTGATCTCGACCTCGCCGTTCGCGACCCACCGGACTGCTCGCGGATAGGCGGTGTGTTCGGCGTCGTAGAGGACGCGAGATTTCAGCGAGTCGACGTCGTCGTCGGCGTAGACCGGCACCGACTCCTGGGTGACGATCGGGCCGGCGTCGACCGCTTCGGTGACGACGTGGACGGTACAGCCGGTGACGCTCACGCCAGCGTCGAGCACCTGTTCGTGCGCGTCCGTCCCCGGGAAGGACGGGAGCAGCGAGGGGTGGACGTTGAGCGTCGTCGGTGCCGCATCGAGGAACGTCGCGGTGAGGATCCGCATATAGCCGTCCAGACAGACGAGATCGAAGTCGTACCCCGACAGCGCGTCGAGGATCCGCCGCTCGTGGGACTCGCGGGACTCGTCGTCGCCGCGCTCGACGACCTCGGTCGGGATCCCCCGCTCGGACGCGGCGTCGAGGACCGGCGCGTCCTCGTGGTTCGAGAGGACGACCGCGAGTTCGGCGCCACCGGGGCGTCGCTCGTCGATGTGTCGGAGGTTCCGTCCGCGATTGCTCGCCAGGCCGGCGATCTTGGTCATACGCGTGCTCCCCGCGGTGGGAGTAAGTCAGTTGCGGAAGCCAGTTGCGGTCTCTTCGAACGACGTCGCCACGATCGCGGACAGCCCTCCGGAAAAACCGCGCTACTATACCAGAGGTGCCGCATCGACACGCTTTTTTGCGCACCGCGGGGACTCCGCGTATGGACGATCTCTCCCGTTCAGACCCGCTCGCGGCCGTCTCGCCGCTCGACGGCCGGTATGCGGGTCGCACCGAACCGCTCGTGGCCTACGCCAGCGAGGCGGCGCTGATGCGGGCCCGGACCCGCGTCGAAGTCGAGTACCTCCTCGCGCTGGCGGACCTCGACGCCACGTCGCTGTCGCTGTCCGCCGACGAACGGCAGACGCACCGGGACGTCGTCGCAGACTTCGACGCCGAAGACGCGCGGCTGATCAAGCGGCTGGAGACCGAGGGCGCGGCGGGCTACAGCGCGACCAACCACGACGTGAAAGCCGTCGAGTACTTCCTGCGCACGAAGCTCCCAGAGCGGGTCCACCCGTGGATCCACTTCGGTCTCACCTCCGAGGACGTGAACAACCTCGCCCACCGGCTCCTGGCCAAGCCCGCCGTGGAGGAGGTCCTCCTGCCCGCGCTGTCTGCCGTCCGCGACGAACTGGTCGACCTCGCCCACGAGTACCGCGACACGCCGATGCTCGCGCGGACGCACGGCCAGCCCGCGACTCCGACCACGTTCGGCAAGGAGATGGCCGTCTACGCGGCGCGGCTGGGAACGGCGATGGGGCGCGTCCGCGACGCCGCCGCGGAACTCTCGGGCAAGCTCGCGGGCGCGTCCGGAACGTACGCCGCCCACGTCGCGGCCCTCCCCGACGTCGACTGGCCCGCGTTCTCTCGCTCGTTCGTCACCGGCCTCGGCCTGTCCCACACCGCCCTCTCGACGCAGGTGAATCCCTGTGACGACCTCGCCGCGCTGTTCGACGCGCTCCGGGGCGCCAACAACGTCCTCCTCGACCTCGACCGCGACGTCTGGCTCTACGTGTCGGACCGCTATCTCGGCCAGGAGACCGAGGAGGGCGAGACGGGGTCGTCGACGATGCCCCACAAGGTGAATCCGATCGACTTCGAGAACTCCGAGGGCAACCTCTCGAAGGCCAACGCGGACCTGACGTTCCTCGCCGACTACGTCACGACCTCCCGGCTCCAGCGCGACCTCTCGGACTCGACGGTGAAACGAAACGTCGGCGCGGCGTTCGCCCACTGCCTCGTCGGCTACGGCAAGACCGAGACCGGCCTGGGAAAGATCGTTCCGAACGAGACGGTGATGCGCGAGGACCTCGAGGCCCATCCGGAGCTGATCGGCGAGGCCGTCCAGACGATCCTCCGGCGCGAGGGGGACACAGAGGCCTACGAGCGTGTGAAGGCGCTCACCCGCGGCCGCGAGGTCACACTCTCTGACTTCCGCGACCTCTTCGCGGACCTCGACGTCGACGACGACGTCCGCGCGGAACTCCGCGCGCTCTCGCCCGCGGAGTACGTCGGCGTCGGCGGCGCCCTCGTCGACCAACTGGACGAGTGATTTGCCGCTGATCGTCACCCCCGTTCACGGCGATCACCGGGACGAGACGAGACTAGTCATTATGACTACCGGGGCGAACCGAGAGCAGTCATTATAAAACCGCCGTGCGATGCAGCGCGTATGAAGAACGTCGACGACCTCATCGCCAGCGCGGCAGAACTCGCCGAGCGCGGTCTCTCGAAGGGCGAGATCGCAGACGAACTGAACGTCTCGCGGGAGACGGCGAGCTGGCTGGTCGAGCGGAGTGGTTCGGACAGTTACCAGCCCGAGCCGACCACGCCCGAGGACGACGGCGGGCCCCACGACATTCACGTCGACTGGAGCGCGATCGGGCGGGACTCGGGGCGGCTCGCCCAGGTCGCCCGCGCGATGGCCGACCTGCTGACCAAGGAGGGCGAGGCGGTCGATCTCACGATCGGGATCGAGAAGGCCGGCGCGCCGCTGGCGACGGTCGTCGCCCGCGAACTCGACACCGACTTCGGCTCGTACGCGCCCGCGAAACACCAGTGGGAGGAAGGCGATATGGACGACCTCGGCGGGTCCTTCTCGCGGAACTTCGCCCAGATCCGCGACCGCGCGTGCTACGTGGTCGACGACACCATCACCTCGGGGACGACGATGCGCGAGACGGTCGGATCGATCCGCGAGGAGGGCGGCGACCCCGTCGCCTGCGTCGTCGTCGTCGACAAGCAGGGGCTCGAAACCATCGAGGGCGTCCCCGTCTACTCGCTCATCGACGTCGTCCGCGTCGGCGACGAGTAGTCCGCTCGACGCTGGCTCCGGTCCGCTCGACGCAACCCATTTCACCGCCGCCGCCCTACGGGGAGGTATGACGTTCCAGCCCGAGTCTGATGTGTCCGCCGACGAAGTACAAGAGCGCGTCGACGACGCGATCGAATCGAACGACGTCGTCCTCTTTATGAAGGGGAACCGGCTGATGCCCCAGTGCGGCTACTCCCAGCGCGCGGTGAACCTCATCTCCCAGTACGTCGACGAGTTCGAGACGGTCGACGTGCTGCCCGCCCTGGAACAGTACCGCAGCGCGCTGGAGGGCCACAGCGGGTGGGAGACCATCCCGCAGACGTTCGTCGACGGGGAGTTCGTCGGCGGTAGCGACATCCTCGCAGAACTCGACGAGCGCGGCGAACTCGAAGAGACGCTGACCTAGGGGCCGCCGGGACCTCCCCCGCGCCGTCGCGGAACCGACCGTTTGATACTGACGGTTGTCGTCTCTTCTCGTGCTCGCCGCCCCGTTCACGGCGAGCACGAGAAGAGACGAGAGCAGTCAGTATACTGTCGGACGAATCAAAGAGCAGACCCTATAAGCCCCCGGCCCGTACGTTACACCAGGTACCGACGTCGGGCCGCGTCCGTCTCGTAGGGTACCACCCACATAACTATGTCAGGCCGCGTATACCGACTTCACTCGACGCTTGAACTGCCCCTCGAAGAGGTCGAAGAGTACCTGAACGGTGACCCGGATCTCCCCGCCGAAATCGAGGACGTCGAGGTGACCCGTCGGAACAACACGCTCATTCTCAAGGCCGTCTCGGCCGACGACGACCTGAGCAAGTACACGCCGACGGCCCAACTGAAAGCGAGCGTCACGGAGAACCGCGTCTACGAGGAAGAACCGCCCCGGGCAGGCGGGCCCGGCTGGGAAGACGAAGAAGAGGAGATCCCCTCCGAACTGGTCGAGTTCGCCTGCTTCAAGGGCGACCGCGAGACCGTCCTCCAGAACACCGCGCTGCAGTATCCGATGTTCCTCGTCCTGCGCGAGATCGCGCTGCGCGCAGAGAAGGGAACTCTCACCGCCATCACCGAGACCGACGGCGAACTCACCGCCCACCGCATCGTCGAGGGCGAAGAGCGCCCCGCGAGCATCGAAGTCGTCGAGAACCCCACCCAGGGCGAGGGCGGCTCGAACGGCGTGAACTGGCGGGACAACAAGTTCATCTCGGACTAATCCGGCTCCTTCGCGAGTCGAAAGTCGAACTCGGAGGGCCCGGCCGATCCCGAGCCGATCACAGCGACGTCGCGACGACGACGACGAGGTAGGTCGGCACGAGGAGCACGACGCCGGCCTGCACCACGCGGAACTGCTTCCGATAATCCCGCGGGAAGTCGATCGCCTCGATCGAATCCTCTATCTCGAACAGTTCCCAGGTGTCTCCGAGGTAGTCGTAGGTGAGGACCGTCACGGGGATTTTGCGGGTCTCGTCCTGTCGGCGGTACAGACCGTCCCGGCTGGGCGAGTGGTCCGTTTCGATGTCGACTCGGGTCCCGTCAGCCCCGGTCAGCAATCGCTCCGGGACGCTCTTGTTCCGGTAGGAGACGTCCTCGTTGGGCTCGTAGGTGCGCTCGACGTACTCGTACTGGACGAGGCGGCCACTTCCCTTACACTCCCCGCAGGTGTGCCTTCCGGTCCCGTCGCAACTGCTGCAGGTCTGTTTGCCGGACCCACCGCAGGACGAGCAGTCGACCTCGCCGAAGCGACACTCGGGGCAGTTCTTCGTCTCCTCGATGTATCCGTCGCCGCCGCAGTTGCTACACCAGACGCCCTCCTTGCTCTCACCGCTGCCGCCGCAGACGCTACACTTCCGCGTCTGTGTGATTCGCCCCTCGCCCCCGCAGTTGGCGCAGTTCGTCTTTCCGCTCCCGTTACAGGCGCCGCACGTGACGCGGCCGTCACCGTTACACGTCGAGCACGTCAGGCTTCCGTTTCCGTGGCAGTTCCCGCAACTCTTCTCCGCGCGCGACCCGGGGACGAAGAAGGTGTAGGTCGCGCTCTCGAATCCGCTCGGCGCGACGTCGTGGCGGTCGTCGTAATCCGAGCGGTGGCTGCGCTTTTCGTCCTGGAAGTCGGGCTTGGGGACCGTCTTCTCATAGCGCGTCGACTCCACCCAGAGCCCCCGGACGATGTCCCGCAGCGGTTCGATCCTTCGCGTGCCCCGGATGTCGCTGTCTGTCGCGAGGTCGTCGGGCGCCACCCAGGACTGTTCGGCGAACGCCTCGATGATCGACTGTCCCTTGCTGTCGCTGAGGTCGGTCCCCCGGCTGGGGTCGGTCCGGACGTTGGTCTCGGACTCGCCTTCGCCCTCGCGTTTGCTCTCCTGCTTGAACTGCTCTCGCTTCACGGCGTAGGCGTTGCCCGCCATCACCCCGATCAGGAAGGGGAACCCGGCGGCGCTCAGGAAGCCGGGAGAGGCGAGGAGCATCACCCCGGAGCCGAAGACGACCGTCTGGAAGACGCTCGCGATCACGACCGTGTAGACGACGCCCACGAGGGCGCCGTATCCCGTCCGCTTGGCGAGTTCGCGGTCGAGACCGCTCGACCGATAGAGGTAGGCGAGCGTCCCGGCGCCGACCACGAGCCCGCCCGCGAGGAGGAATCCGTCGGTCGGGAACCACAGCCCCGGAACGACGTAACTCACGCCCAGCGACAGCGCCACGAGGACGACGGCGTATCCCAGCGCCGGCGCCCACGAGTCCGCGTCGAGCCCCGGAACGGTCTTCAGCGGCGATCGCTCGAACCACGCTCTCTCGTCGTCACCGTCGTCCGGTCGCTGTCGATACAACAGGGGGGCCAACGTAACGACCGGGAGAAGCAGGACCACGAAAGCCACCCGTCGCAGCGGATCCAGCGAACTGTGCTGGGCCGTCTCGCGCGTCGCGGTTGCCTCTTCTGTCATCTGTACGTCAGAATTCGACGCCAAAAACGGATAAAATTTCTCCCACGATCGCCTTCGACGGGCGGCCGCCCGGCAGTATACTTATTTCGATTCCGGGAGTTGCGTCCGAGTATGCACGGGGAAAGAGGGTGGTCGCCCGATGAGTGACGCACAGACGGACATCCGTGCGTACACGCTCCGGCTGGAGTTGGTCGACGAACCCGGCGAACTCCTGCGGTCGCTCCGCCCGATCGCAGAGCACGGCGGCAACCTCCTGTCGATCTTCCACGAGCGCGGCAACGTCACACCGCGCGGACACATCCCCGTCGAGGTCGACCTCGAAGCCACGCCGGACCGCTTCGAGAAGATCATCGACGGGCTCTGCGACGCCGGGATCAACGTCATCCAGGCGGGGACCGAGCGCTACAGCGAGGGGCTGACGGTCGTGCTCTCGGGCCACGTCATCGACACCGACCTCTCGGATACGCTCTCGCGGATTCAAGGGTCGGCGAACGCCACCGTGACGGACCTCTCGCTGTCGGCGCCGGAGGGCACGAGCGACGTCTCCAGCGCCCGCATCGAGATCGCCGCCGAGGCGGGAGCGACAGACGAGGTGCTCGAAACCCTCCGGGAGATCGCCGACGAGAAGGACCTCCGACTGGTCGAGCCGCTCCCCGGCAGCAGCGGTCTCTGATGGGGCGTGGCCGCAGAATCTCGGGCAGGAGGGAAAGACCGGAGACGATCAGTTGGGGAGCGAAAGCTCCGATGGGACGGCCCCGTCGTCGACGGCGTCGATCCGTTCGATCGCCGTGCCGTCGACCTTCGTCGCCTCGACGAGCGCCGCGAGCGTTCCCAGCGGGATCTGGCCGGGGGCGTACTCGCTGTCGTCCGACGGGAGGGGAGCATAGCCCAGCTTTGAGCCGTAGATGTGGCCGACGACGCGCGTGTGGCTCCCGATCTCGCCCATCGCGATCCCGGCCGCATCGATCCCGGCCTGGGTGGCATCGTGGAGGGCAGAGAGTAGGGAGAGCGTGTCCGAGAGGTCCTGGGGATAGGTCGCGACCTTCGCGACGTCACCGTAGTCCGCACACTGGTCGATGATGGCCGAGAGCACCTCCTGGTCCGGCGTCGCCTCGAAGTCGTGATGGGAGATGACCAACTGGACGTCGTTCTCGCGGAACTCCTCTAAGATCCACTCTTTCGCGCGCGCCGTTTCGAGTTCGACGTCGACGAGTTCCACCGCGTCGAACCGGGAGGCCGCGAAGAGCGTGTCCAGCCGTCCCGTGTCCTCTGCTTTACCGCCGAACCACTGATTTCGGTTGGTCGCCAGGATCGGTAACTCGCCGTCGTAGGCTTCGAGCTGTTCGATCGGGTTCCGTGCCTGATCGATCCGGAATTCGACGAGGTCGGCGGCGTCTCGGGCCTCTTCTTCCCGTGTGAGGTCCGTTATGGTGGCCGCGAGAGCGAAACCGTCGAGATTCATTGTCACTACCTACCACCCAGTCGAGTATAAACTTGGTTATCGTCGCGAAGCCGTGGCCTGGCGGTCGTCATTCTCGGCGGCGATCACCGGGGCGGACCGAGCGCAGTCAGCCGGCGTCTTCGAGCGCCGAGTGCGGCAGGTCCTCGCCAGCGATGCCGGCTTCGACGTTCGCGGCGACCATCTCGGCCATCCGGTTTCGGGTCTGCGTGCTCGCGCTGCCGATGTGCGGCGTCACGACGAGTCGCTCCGGCGCGTGCCGCAGGAGTGGGTGGTCTCCCGGCAGCGGTTCGGGATCGGTGACGTCGAGACCGGCGCGGGCGATCTCTCCCTCTGCCAGCGCGGCGTCGAGAGCGTCGGCGTCGACGACCTCCCCGCGGCTGGTGTTTATCAGGACGGCGTCGTCGGCCATCCGGCGCAGTTCGTCCTCGCCGATCAGCCCCGCCGTCTCATCGGTGAGCGGGACGTGCAGCGAGACGAAGTCGCTCTCTGCGAGGAGTTCGTCCAGTTCGACGTCGGTCGCCTCGACGCCCGCGTCGGCGAGTTCGGCCTCCCGGTCGGGCTTGCGCTCCCGGCTGGTATAGCGCACGTCCATCTCGAAGCCCGCGCCGCGCCGAGCGACAGCCGTCCCGATCTTTCCGAGGCCGACGATCCCGAGCGTCGCGTCGTGGACGTCGGGACCGGTCAGGAGCTCCGGGCCCCAGGTCTCCCACTCGTCGGCCTCGACGTACTCGTGGCCCTCGACGGTCCGGCGTGCGCACGTCATCAAGAGCGCCCACGCCAGGTCCGCGGTCGTCTCGGTGAGGACGCCCGGCGTGTGGCCGACGGCGATATCGCGTTCGGCCGCGGCCGCCAGGTCGATGTGGTCGTACCCTACCGAGAACGTGCTGACGACAGAGAGGTCGGGCGACGCGTCGAGCACGTCGGCGTCGATCTCATCGGTGAGGTGACAGACGAGACCCTCGGCGTCGAGTTCGGCCAGCCGCGATTCGACGCGGGCTTTCTCCGGGGGAAGCTTGCCGTCCCAGACGACGACCTCGAAGCGCTCTCGGAGCCGTTCGAGTCCGACTTCGGGGATTTCGCGCGTGACGTAGACCGTCTCTGTCTCGGGCATCGGCGGAAATTCTGTCGTCTGTCGCTAAATCCCTTCGGCGTCACCCCGCCCCCTCACCGACGCCGGCCCGATCGGATGGCAAAAAGCATTTTACCACCCGTAATTAGATGTAATTACAGAATGACGGACGAATTCCCCGACTACCTCGACGTCGACTACACCGCGGGCGAAGGCGAGACGCCCGCGGACTATCCGACGATCCAGGACAAGATCGAGAAGGCGATCGAAGTCACAAAGCGCGGCCTCGAAGAGTACAGGAACCCGGTCGTGATGTGGACCGGCGGCAAGGACTCGACGCTCACGCTGTATTTCATCAAGGAGGTCGCAGAGAGGTACGGCCTCGACACGCCGCCGGCGGTCTTCATCGACCACTTCCAGCACTTCGACGAGATCCACGACTTCGTCGACCGCTGGGCCGACGAGTGGGACCTCGACGTGATCTACGCGCGCAACGAGGACGTCGGCGAGTACGTCGACGAGCACGGTCTCGAACCGGGCGACGACATCCCGGTCTCCGAACTGTCCGAGCACAACCGACACCACGTCCGCGACCTCCTGGAGTACGAAGAAGACACCTTCCCGTTCCTCTTGGACACCTACGTCGGCAACCACCTCCTGAAGACGGTGGCGCTGAACGACGCGCTCGAAGAGCACGACGTCGACGGCGTCATCTCCGGGGTCCGCTGGGACGAACAGGAGGCCCGCGCCGACGAGACGTTCTTCTCGCCGCGACACGACCCCGACACCTATCCCCCCCACGACCGCATCCAGCCCATCCTCCAGTTCGACGAGCCCGCGGTCTGGGAGGCCTTCTGGAACTTCGTGGTGCCCGACACCGTCGAGGGCTACCCCGAGGGCCACGTCCCGGAGAGCGCAGACGACCTCCCCGGCGGTCTCACGATGGCGGACATCCCGGTCTCGCCCAAGTACTTCGCTGGCTTCCGCTCGCTCGGGAGCGAAGTGTCGACCGACAAGACGACAGAAGAGCCGGCGTGGCTGCAGGATATGGAGAACACCACAGAGCGCGCGGGTCGTGCCCAGGACAAAGAGGACCTGATGGAGCGGCTCCGCGACCTCGGCTATATGTGAGTACCGCGGCCGTCGTGGCGACCACCGGTCACGGTGAGGCGGTCACTGCGCCGGCGCGTCGGCGTCGACCTCGACGCGCTCGTGGATCGGCCCCTCGCGTTCCTTGAGGTGTCGCGGCGTCCGATCGTTCGAGACCGCCAGCGCCTCCGCGACGATGCTGTGGGCGATCTGGAACGGCGATCCGCCGCCGAGGTCGAGCCCGACCGGCGTGTACATCGCCGATAGCTCGTCTTCGGTGAACTGCCGACCGTCGTCTTCGATGTCGTCGCGCATCCGCTCGAACCGCTCTCGCGGCCCCATCAGTCCGACGTAGGGCACGCCGGCGTCGAAGAGCGCCTCGACGGTCAGGCGGTCGTCGACGTAGTTGTGAGTCATCACGACCGCGTAGGTATCGTCGTCCAGCGTCAGGTCCTCGCCCACGTCGGCGGGCGAGGTCGTGACGATCCGGTCGGCCGCGGGGAACCGCTCTTCGAGGTCGACGGCGCCGCGGAACCCCACGACCGTCACCCGGAAGTCGTTCTTCGCGGCGAACTCCGTCACGGGACCGACGTCGTGGCCCGTCCCGAAGACGACGAGGTCCGCCGGCGCGGCGAGGCCGTCGACGAACACCTCGATCTCGCCCGCCACGGTCTCGACGACGAGCGTGTCGGCGCCGCCGCGGGCCGCCACCTCCGCCGCGGGACCCGCGATCGACGCCGCCGGCCAGCCGGTCGCGGTCGCGCCGTCGGGATCGCAAAGCGCATCGTCGCCGGGGTGATAGTAGGCTCTGTCGCCCTGTGCGAAGTCCGGATCGTCGCTGTCGAGGACGGTGACGATCCCGACGTCCCGACCGTCGGCGAACGCCTCGACGGCGGGGCGATAGGTCTCGTCCAGCGGCTCCAGCAGGACCTCGATGACGCCGTTGCAGCCGACGCCCAGCCCCCACACGTCGTCTTCGTCGTCCTCCATCAGGTCGTAGGTGACGAGCTCCGGCCGGCCGGTCTCGCGGACCTCGTCGCCGACCCGCAAGAGTTCGTCTTCGAGACAGCCCGCGGTGATGCTGCCGACGCCGGTGCCGCCCTCGTCGAGGAGCATCTTCGCTCCGGGGCGCCGGTAGGCGTTGCCCTCGACGTCGACGATCGTCGCGAGGACGTCGGTCCCGTCGGCGTCGAGGCGGTCGCTGATCTGCTGTACGACTTCCGTCTCGGGTACGCTCCAGGTGGTCTCGTGCTGTGTCATCGTGTCATAGATCCTCGGCTGTGTCGTGCTGTGTCGTAGACTCTCGACCGCGTCGCCCCGCGTCGCTCCCGCCGCCCTCGCTGTCCTCGTCGGGCTCTCGGCTCCCGTCCGTGGTCGGATCGAGGCGGACACCGCGCGGCCGCGTCGCCGCCGCGTACACCTTCTCGACGCCCGCCTCGTGTAACGCCGTGCCGCACGCGCCCCGCCGAACCGCCCGGCGAACCCCCCGACGGCCGGTCACGCGCGCGCCGGCGACGACGTCGGCGCCCGCGTCGAAAAGCGGCTCCGGGAGGAACGACGCGGTCGCGCCGATCACGACGACCGTCGCGGCCGCGGGCGCCGCCTCGAGGTAGCGGTCGACGCCGCCGTAGATGAACGCCGACCCGGTCACGAAGACGACGTCGACGCCGTCCATCGCCGCGTCGGTCTCTGCGGGCGTGAACGTCCGCGTGCGGACGCTCTCGGGGACCGACACCGGCACGTCGTCGATCGGCTCCCGCTCGATCACCCGGACCTCGACGTCGGCGAACTTCCGGAACGCCGGCCCGAACGCCCCGACGGTCGCGATCCGGTCGACGTCGTCGGCCAGGAGCGCCATCGGGTCGCCCGCGCGCCACGTCACGTGCGGGGCGGAGAGGGCGTTCACCGTCGCGATGCCGAGCGCCCGCCGGAGCAGGCCCGGGCCGTCGGCCGCGGCCGCCCCCTCGCTGCCGGCCGCTGTCCCAGCGCCCGCCGCGTACGCCGGCTCCGCAGCCGCGTCCAGCATCGTCGTCACGTCCGGCACCGCCGCGTCCGGCCCGCCCGTCCCCCGGGACGCGTCGGCCCCGTCTCCCGTCACCGGGGGTGCCTCCTTCGGGCGGTGAGCGATCCCGGCCTCGACGGTTCGACCGTCACCGTCGCCGCTGTCGGCGTCGGCGTCGACCTCGACGAGCACGACCGAGTCGCCCACCGTCGCCCGTCGGATCGACGCCCCGTCGGCGCCCCGCGCACGGAGCCGCGAGACCACGTCTCCCAGGATCTCGCTCACGCCGAATCACCCGCCTGGGCGCGTTCCCGCCGCCGCGCGTCGTGTTCGTAGCCGACCGGGCCGTCCAGCCCGCGCCGTTCGATCTGCCGCGCCGCCTCGGCCAGGTCGGCCGGCTCCGCGAAGCCGAACAGGGCGTCGAGGTAAGGGAGGCAGTCTTCCATCCCTCGAGAGCGGGGTTCGAACGCGGGCGAGACCGCGAGCGGGTTGAGCCAGACGAGCGCCTCGGCCCGGTCGGCGAGCCACGTGACGCCGTCGCGCAGGGTCGCCGCGTCGCCGACGTCGAGGCCGTCGCTGACGACGACCACGACGGTCCGCCGGTCGACGGCGTAGGGGTGTCGCCGGCGGAGCGCGGTGAAGGCGTGACCGATCTGGGTGCCGCCGCCCCACTCGACTTCGGCGGCTCGAAGCGCCGCCGCCGGGTCGCCGTCGTTCCGCTCGAACTGCGCAGTCACGTCCGCGAGGTCCGTATCGAAGAGGAACACGCCGGCGTCGCGGGCGCTCGCGTGCACCCGGTCTGCGAACGCCAGCAGCACGCTCCGATCGACGGTGTCGAGGACCGACCCGCTGACGTCGACCAGGAGACAGCAGCGGAGTTCGGTCGGGATCGGCCGGGACTCGGGGAGGTCGATCGGCGCCCCGCCCGTCTCTAAGCTCGCGCGCAACGCGCCCCGGGCCTCGATCCGGTCGCCGGCGGCCGTCCGCCGTCGGCGCCGCCCCGGAATCGTCGACAGCGCCTCGACGAAACGATCGACGGCCGCGACTTCGTCCCGGGTCAGTTCTGCGACGTCGACGTCGATCCGTCGGCGCCCGCCGACCGCGCTGTAGCGCCGCGCGTCGTTCTCGCCGGTCTCGGCCGGCCTGTCGCCGGTGACGTGGCGGCGCTCTGTCGGGATCCGGACCTCGACCTCGCCGTCACTCTGGTCGCCGCTCAGTTCGGGCGGCTCGGCGTCTTCGAGCACCGCCGGCGGCTCGGCGGCGTCCGCCGGGGTTTCGGCTCCCGCCGCGTCCGCTCGACCGTCGCCGCCCTCACCCGCGGTCGGTCCCTCGTGATCCGTCGCGATGGCGCGCAGCCCCGAGCGCAACCGGTGCCAGAACGAGGGGAACTCCGCCTCGAAGGCCTCGCTGTCGGCCGGCCCCGAGAGCAGCGTCGCCCGAAGCGCGTCGGCCGCCCGGTCGCGGTCGTCGAAGCCGACCACGGCGAGCGACCGCGCCGCGTCGAGAGACGCCGCGGTCGACACCGAGACTCCCCCGGCGCGGAGTCGCGCCGCGAACCGGAGCAGTTCGATCAGCACGTGTCGCCGCGCGGCGGGGAAGTCCGGGACGCCGGTCGCGCTCGCCGGGGCGTCACCCGCCGTCGCGTCTGAGCGGTCGCGTTTCATTGTCAGACTTCGATGCGGTCCTCGGCCGCGTCGGCGGCCGCCCGTAGCTGTTCGAGCAGCCCCGTGTCGACCCGGTCGAGGTCTTCGGCCTCCTTGAGGAGACAGCCGAGCGTGCGTTCGATCTCGCCGGGCGAGAGCGGTCGGGCGTCGTCGTCGTGGCGGAGCTGGGCCACCGCGCGGGCCCAATCGAGCGTCTCGGCGACGCCCGGCTGCTTGAGGAACGACTCCTCGCGGAGCCGGTCGACGACGGCGCACACCTCCGCGGCCACGGTCGCGTCGAGTTCGGGCACCTTGCGGCGCACGATCTCGAACTCGTCTTCGAAGGACGGCGGCTCGACGTGGAGGTAGAGACACCGCCGCTTCAGCGCGTCCGACAGCCCGCGGGTCCGGTTCGAGGTGAGCACGACCACCGGCGGCTGCTCCGCGGAGACGGTGCCGTACTCCGGGATCGACACCTGGAAGTCCGACAGAAGCTCCAGGAGGAACGCCTCGAACTCCGCGTCCGCCCGGTCGATCTCGTCGATCAGAAGCACCGGCGGGACCTCGCCGCCGGCCCTGAGCGCGCGCAGCAGCGGCCGTTCGAGGAGGAACTCCGCGTCGAAGACGGAGCCGGGGGCGTCGCCGTCGGCGTCCCCCGCTCGGCTCGTCGTCTCGTTCGGGTCGGCGGCGACGGTTCCCTCCTCGGCCTGGACCGCGAGCAACTGCTTCGTGTAGTTCCACTCGTAGAGCGCGTTCTCGGCGGTGAGTCCCTCATAACACTGCAGGCGGATGAGTTCGGTGTCGAACGCCCCCGCGAGCACCTTCCCGAGTTCGGTCTTTCCGCTGCCCGGCGGTCCCTCGACGAGCAGCGGCCGGCCGAGCGTGAGCGCCAACTGCACCGTCGTGACCGTGCGCTCGTCGGCGACGTAGTCTTCCGCGTCGAGCCGTTCTTCCAGATCCGCCGCCGTGAGGGATTCGAAGGGCTCGCGCGTCATACTGACCCCTCGACCGCGTCGAGATACGACGCCGGATCGCTCCGGAACGCGTCGGCACACCCTTCACAGCAGAAGTAGTAGGTCGATCCCCCGTGGTCGACCGTCGCCGCGGTGTTCGGATCGACGGTCATTCCGCAGACGGGGTCGGTCGGCGCTTCACTCGGGCCGTCGTCCGCCGTCGCGACGCCTGTCGCGTCCGGTGCGTCCGCCGCGTCCGGTGCGTCCGCCGCGTCGTCGGCGTCGGCTGCGCTCGCCCGTCCGCCCGTGCCCGCATCCGCACCGGCCGTCGCCCGCGCGTCGACGATCTCCGCGAGGATGCTCGTCGCGATCTCGGCGGGCGTGGAGGCCGCGACGTCGACGCCAGCGGGGGAGGTGACGGCGTCCCGGACGGTCTCCGGGTCGGCGTCGAGCAGGCCGGCCGCCCGCTCTACCACCGCCTCGCTCCGGGTCTCGCTCGCGACGAGCCCGATGTACGGCGCGGCCGCGCGGACGCCGGCCGCGACGCCCCGGGCGTCGTAGGTGCCCATCGACGCGACCACGACGAACGGACCGCTCCCGACGGCGTCGACGATCGCGTCCGGGTCGGTCCTCGCGATCGTGCGGTCGGCCACGGCACTGCCCGCGTCGCCACCGCCGCCATCGTCGTCGCCGCTGGGATCGACGACCACCACGTCGACCGCGAGTTCACGGGCGAGCCGCGCGAGCGACCGTGCAACGGGGGAATCGCCGACGACGAGGAGTTCGGGCGTCGGGCTGACGGGCTCGATGAACAGTTCGAGGACGCCCTCGCTGTGGCACCGCATCGGAAACGCCGAGAGACCGGGGCGGTCGATCTCGTCTGGATCGGGCGCGATACCGACGAGCCGCGGCTCGCCCTCGTCGATCGCGGCGGTCGCCTCGACGATCGCGGTCGTCTGCGCGCAGGCGGCGCCCCCGATCCAGCCGCGGAGGTCGCCGTCGGCGGTCACGACCGCGCTGTCGCCCACGTTTGCCGACACCGGCGGCTCGCGCCGGACGACCGTCACGCGGGCGTAGGGCTCGCGTCGCTCTCTGAGTTCTGCTTCCAGCGCGTCGACGTCGCCGTCGTATTCCGCGTGCGATCGCGCTCGATCCTCGCTCGCTGCAGTCCGGTCGTCGTCGTTTCGTGTCATCTGTCGTGAGAGGGTCGACTCGGCATCGCCGATCGTCGCTCGATCTGACGGCTGCCGGACGGAACCGGGCGGTCGTGGTGCCGCCGTCGCCCGTTCGGCCGTCGGTTCGGCCGGTCGCGAGTCGTCATAACGTCTAGTGTCACTGTGGACCGCTGGTTCGCCGCCCCGTTCCGGCGAACCAGCGGTCCTGACCGACAATAGACGTTATCAGTCGTCGGCCGGCTCGTCGCTCTGTCCGCCCTCTAGCTCGAAGCTAACGGTCTCGTTGGGCTTAAGCGCAAGCCCCGCCTCGTCCAGCGACTCCCAGACCCGGTCCGGCGTCATCGGCATATCGACGTGAGTCACGCCGGCGTGGGACATCGCGTCGACCACCGCGTTGACGATGGCCGGCGGCGAGCCCACCGTGGGCGACTCGCCGACGCCCTTCGCGCCGATCGGGTGGTGCGGCGACGGCGTGACGGTGTGGCCCGTCTCGAAGTTCGGGATCTCGTTCGCCGTCGGCAGCAGGTAGTTCATGAAGTCGCCGCCGGTGACGTTGCCGTTGTCGTCGTAGGTGACGTGTTCCAGCATCGCGGTGCCGATGCCCTGCGCGAGGCCGCCGTGAATCTGGCCCTCGATGATCATCGGGTTGATGCGGTTACCGCAGTCGTCGACCGCGACGAACTTCTCGAACTCCACGTCGCCGGTCTCGCGGTCGACCTCGACGACGACGATGTACGACCCGAAGGGGTAGGTCATCTCCGGGGGGTCGTAGTAGTTCACCGCCTCCAGCCCGGGCTCTTCGTCGCCGGGATGGTTCATATAGGCGCCCGCGGCGATCTCGGTGATGGTGATCGAGCGCTCGGGGGCGCCCGCGACGCGGAACTCGCCGGACTCGCGGTCCCACTCGACGTCTTCTTCGGCGGCCTCCAGTTCGTTGGCCGCGATGGACTTGGCCTTGTCGCGGACCTTCCGCGCGGCGACGGCGGTCGCGGCGCCCGCGACGGGCGTCGACCGGGAGCCGTAGGTGCCGAGCCCGTACGGTTCCGTGTCGGTGTCGCCGTGTTCGACCGTGACGTCGTCGACGTCCATCCCGAGTTCCTCGGCGACGATCTGGGCGAAGGTCGTCTCGTGGCCCTGCCCCTGCGTCTGGACGCCGATTCGGAGGACCGCGCTGCCGGTCGGGTTGACGCGTAGCTCCGCGGAGTCGAACATCTCGATGCCGGCGATGTCGCACTGCTTGCCGGGGCCGGCGCCGACGATCTCGGTGAACGAGGAGATGCCGATCCCGAGGAGCTTGTCGGCGTCCGCTTCGATCCGGCGCTGTTGCTCTGCGCGGTATTCCTCGTAGTCGGCCATCTCCAGGGCCTTGTCGAGCGCCTTCTCGTAGTTCCCCGAGTCGTAGTTCCACCCCGTCGCGCTCTCGTAGGGGAACGCGTCCGAGGGGATGAAGTTCCGCCGGCGGACCGCCGCGGGGTCCATATCGAGTTCGTCCGCGAGCACCTTCACCAGCCGCTCGATGAGGTAGATGGCCTCGGTGACGCGGAACGAACACCGATAGGCGATCCCGCCGGGCGCGGTGTTGGTGAACACGCCCGTCACCGAGCCGTAGGCGTTCTCGATGTCGTACGAGCCCGTGAAGATCTTGAAAAAGCCCGCCGGGAACTTCGAGGGCTGGGCGGCGGCGTTGTAGGCGCCGTGGTTCGCCAGCACGTCGACCCGGACGCCCTCGATCTCGCCGTCCTCGGTGGCGGCGATCTCGCCGGTCATATCGTAGTCGCGGGCGAAACCGGTGGTCTGGATGTTCTCCGAGCGCTCTTCGACCCACTTCACCGGCCGTTCGAGCACGTAGGAGGCCGCGGCCGCGACGACGTAGCCGGGGTAGATCGGCACCTTGTTGCCGAAGCCGCCGCCGACGTCCGGACTCACGATGCGGACCTTGTGCTCGGGGATGCCCGAGACCTGCGAGAACAGCGTCCGGTGGGCGTGCGGCGCCTGCGAGGTCATATGCACCGTCATCTTGTCCTTGCCCGGGTCCCAGTCGGCGACCGCGCCGCAGGTCTCGATCGGCGCCGGGTGGATCCGCTGGTACTCCATCTGCTCTTCGACGGTCACGTCGGCCGACTCGAACGCCTGCTCGGTGGCGTCCTCGTCGCCGGTCTCCCAGTCGAAGATGTGGTTGTCGTCCTGGCCGTCGAGGTCGTCGCGGACGAGCGGCGCGTCGTCTCCGAGGGCCTCCTCGGCGTCGACGACCGGGTCGAGGACGTCGTACTCGACTTCGACCTTCTCCGCGCCGTCCTTCGCCGTGTAGCGGTCTTCCGCGATGACGGCGGCGACCTCCTGGGACTGGAACTTCACCTTGTCGTTGACGAGCACGTCCTGGGTGTCGTCCATCAGCGTCGGCATCGTCGCCAGGTCGTGCTCCAGCAGGTCCTCGGCGGTCAGGACCGCCACGACGCCGTCGAGGTCGAGCGCCCGGGACGTGTCGATGTCCTCGATGCGGGCGTGGGCGTGGGGGCTCCGGACGATCTCGCAGTGGAGCATCCCCGGCTTCTTGATGTCGTCGACGTAGTTCCCGCGGCCGGTGATGAAGCGTTTGTCCTCCTTGCGGCTCACCGATTCGCCCATCCCGCCGCGGTCGTGGCCGCAGTGCTCTTCGGGTTGCGGTCCCTCGTCGTCGGGGTGCTGGTACTCCTCGGGTTCGGCCGTGAAGTCGGGGTCGGACTCGCTGCTCATCGGTCTCCCTCCGTGGTCTCAGACCGGGGATCTGCGCCCTCGACGTGGTCGTACCTACCGTCGGCGGGACCGTCGCGACAGCCCTCGACGCCGCCGTCGGCGGCCGCCTGCTCGTCGAGTTCCTCGGCCGCGTACTCGATGGAGCGGACGATGTTCTGATAGCCGGTGCACCGACAGAGGTTGCCGCTTATCGCGTCGCGGATCTCCGCTTCGTCGGGGTCGGAGTTCTCGTCGAGGAGCGCCTTCCCCGACATCAACATCCCGGGCGTGCAGTAGCCGCACTGCAGGCCGTGTTCCTCGTGGAACCCCTCCTGGAGCGGGTGGAGGTCGTCGCCGGCGGCCGGGAGGTCTTCCATCCCCTCGACGGTCAGGATCTCGCTGCCGTCGGCCTGGGCGGCGAACATCATACAGGACTTGATCGGTTCGCCGTCCTTCAGGACCGTACAGGCCCCGCAGTTACCGGTGTCACAGCCGATGTGGGTCCCCGTCAGGTCCAGATCCTCGCGGATCGCGTGGACCAAGAGCCGTCGGGGCTCGACTTCCAGTTCGTGTTCGGTGCCGTTGATCGTCAGCGTGATGTCGCGTTCGTCAGTCACGGTGTCGCCCTCCGTTTTTCGAGTACGCCCGCACGCTCGGCGGCGTCGCCGAGTGCGCGCTGTGCCAGTACGTCGACCATCTGCGCTTTGTACGCCGCGTCGCCGTGTTCGTCCGACTCGGGGTTCGACTCCTCGGCGGCGAGGTCGCCCGCGTCCTCGAACAGGTCGGGCGTCGGGCGCTCGCCTTCGAGACGCGCTTCCGCCTCCGCCGCGCGCGCGTTGGTGATGTCGACTGCGGTCATCCCGATCCCGGCCTCGTCGATGCGGCCCTCGTCGTCGAAGCGCAGGCGGGCCGCGACGCCGGCCATCGCGTAGTCGCCGGTCTTGCGCTTCAGCTTGTGATAGGCGCTGCCCTCCCGGTCTGTGGGCGCCGGCACGCGCACCTCGGTGATGAGTTCGTCGTCGTCGAGCGAGGTGTCGTACGGCAGGAGGAACAGCTCGTCGATCGGGATGGCGCGCTCGCCGTCGGGACCGGCTGCCACCACCTCGGCGTCGTGGGCGATGAGGACCGATCCCCAGTCGCCCTTGGGGTCGGCCTGCGCGATGGAGCCGACGATGGTCCCGCGGTTCCGGATCTGGGGGTCCGCCACCAGCGGCGCCGCGTCGGCGAAGCTCCCGTACCTGCTGTCGCCGATCGCGTCCGCCTCGGCGACGTCGGCGTGTCGCGCGAGCGCGCCGATCTCGAGGCCCTCGTCGTCCTCGCGGAGGTAGTCGAGTTCGTCGATGTTGTTGATGTCGACGACGGTGTCCGGGCGCGCGAGCCGGAACCGGAGCATCGGCACG
>JBDGUP010000058.1:0-42716 GCA_042215815.1 Haloquadratum sp.
CAGAGCAGTAGCGGCGACAGAGCAGTAAGGCCGGCGGACAGGGGTGGTCAGTCCGATTCCTCGCCGACCGGTGCGTTCTGCTCGCCGGCCGTTCCCCCGTCGCCGGTCGACGCCGCCGCCCGCGGCAACGACAGTATGACGACGGTCCCGATCCTCCCGGAGACGTCCTCGATCGCGCTCTCGATCGCGCCCTCGAGGGGCGGAACAGCCCCCTCGTCGCCCGGCGACCGGAAGCGGACCGACCCGCCGGAGCGGTTCGCGACGTGATAGACGAACTGGAGCCCCAGGCCCGACCCGTGGAACAGGGGCGTGATGTCCGTCGCCCCCCGGGCAGCCTGGCGTTCCATCTCCGGGATACCCGGGCCGGTGTCTGCGACCGCGATTCCGATCCGGTCGTCGCCGTCGGGCGCGACGCTGACCACTACCTCGGTGTCGGCGTCGCCGTGGACGAACGCGTTCCCGATCAGTTCGACGATCGCGTCCCGGACCTCCGAGACGGCACGAACCTCGACGGCCTCGGGGCAGTCGACCACGACGCGGTGTTCGGGATACTCCGCGCGAACGTCGGCGACGGCGTCTTCGACGACCGCGCAGGCGTCACGTCGGCGCGGCTCGGCCTCGTCGGTGAGCAGGTCGACGATCCGGCGTTCCTTCGCTGCGAGTTCGACCAGGTTCTCGCCCGCGTCGCGGATTTTGCGCGCCGACTGCGCGGCCCGTCCGGACGTCTCGCCCTCCAGTAGCTCCGCGTGGCCGAGAATCAGGTTCATCTTGTTGTTGAGGTTGTGCCGCAGGACGCGATCGAGCACGCGGAGCTGGTGCTCGCGCTCGGCCTGTTCTGTGACGTCGCGGCAGATGGCGACCGTCCCGTCGACGTCGCCCTCTTCGTCGTAGTGGGGATACCGGGTCGTGACGAACGAGCGCTGGCCTTTCCGGGGGAACGTCGGCGTGACCTCGTAGGTGATCGCCCGCTCTGCTTCGACGACGCGGCGCTTCTTCTCTCGGATCGTCCGCGCCGTCGCGTCGTCCATGAACTCGGACTCGTCGGCGCCGATGAGGGCTTCTCTGGGGAGCCCCGCGTACTCGGCGACGGCGTCGTTGACGACCTGGAACCGCCCCTCGCGGTCCTGGAGCATAATCGGGTCATCGAGCCGCTGGACGATCTCGCGGAACGTCTCGAGCCGCTCTTTGGTGTGGACGCGATCGGTGATCTCGGTCTGGATGGCGACGAACCCCTCGATCTCGCCGTCGTCGACGATCGGCGCGATCGTCTCGGAAGCGTGGTAGTGCTCGCCCGATTTCTGCTGGTTGACGATCGGCTCCGACCAGACGTCCCCGTCGAGGATCGTGTTCCACAGCCTCGTGTAGTACTCGGCGTCCATCTCGCCGGACTTGAGGATGGACGGGTCGCGGCCGACGGCTTCCTCGGCGTCGTAGCCCGTGATCTCCTCGAAGGCGGGGTTGACATACCGGATCGTGCCGTCCCGCTCGGTGATGAAGATCGCGTGGCCCGCGGCCTCGACTGCCCGCTTGAACCGCCGGGTGGCGTCCTCGCTGCGCTTCCGGTCGGTGACGTCCTGAACCGCACCGCACAGCCCGACGACTTCGCCGTCCTCGACGATGGGGTCGCCGCGCGACCGGACCCACCGGCGTTCGCCGTCGGCCCTCCGAAGCCGGTACGTCGCGTCGAACGATTCGCCCGCCAGCGCCCGTTCGACGTCCGCTCGAACGTCCGCGCGGTCGTCGGGGTGATAGAAGTCGATCGCGGCTTCGAGCGTCGGCTCGAACGACTCCGAGACGCCGTGGATCCGGTAGGTCTCTTCGGTCCACCTGAGTTCGTCGCGCTCGGCGTCGAGTTCCCACCCGCCCACGCGAGCGAGCGCGGAGGTCTGTGCGAGGAGGTCGCGCTTTTCTTCGAGTTCGCGCTCGTGGCGCTGGAGGGCGAACGCGTCGGAGAGCTTCGCCCCGAGGTGGTTCAGGAACGACCGCTCGTACTCCCCGAATCCGTCCGCGTCCGGCCTGTGTACCACGAGCACCGCGCGGACGTCGTCGTCGACGATCACCGGAACCGCGGCGGCGCTCGTCTCCCCGACGGCGTCGGTCCCCCCGGCGTCTCCGTCCGTCTCGGCGGGCGCGACGACGTCCGTGGCGAGCTGCTTCGTCGTCACCGCCCGCTCTACGAGCGGCTCCCCGGCGGAGTCGCACTCGTCGATACGGGCCACACAGTACTCCCAGTCCGAGATCAGCAGTTCCGTCACCGTCGCCAGCGCGTCGTCGAGATCGGATGCGGGGAGTCGCCGCAGCGTGTCCCCGAGGACGCGGTCGATCCGCGACAGCAGCTCCCAGACCGACCGATGGCGACGCTCCGACGCCCGTCGCCGCCGCTTTTCGACCAGGTCCTCGACGGCGTCGACGAGGAGCCGCCGGTCGTCTGTATCGATCGACTGCGGGAGATAGCGGACCGTCGCCCGATCCGTCGACAGACGGGCGAGTTCGGGATCCGGCGTGGAGGGATACAGGACGGCGGGCACCTCCCGGCCCGTGGCTGCGTCGCCGGCGGGACCGGGGTCCGCTCCCGAGGCGTCGACGACGCAGTCGATCGTCTCTCCCTCGTCGCGCTCGCGGCCGTCGGCGACGGCGGACGTGGTGACGATCCGGACCGGTCGCGCGCAGTCGGCCATCGCCGTCCGGACGGCCTGGGTCGTCGTCTCGGAGGCGCCTCGGAGCAACACCGTCAGCGGATCGGTCGCCGCGCTCATCGGCCACCACGGTATCTACGGCTACCGACCCGCTGACGCTCGCCCGCACGCGCGCGTACCCGACCTCGAATCACGTTGCTCTGTTGCTCTGGCCCGACGGTATAAGTGTCCTGCTGATTGATACTGATACTGTCGGACAGAAGTTCGTGAATCAGATCGGCACCTCGGGGTGCCGAGACGCTTCACATAGTTCTGTCCGACAGTATGACTAGTCTCGTTTCTTACCGGTGATCGCCGTGAACGTGCGTGGCGATCACCGGTAAACAGTGAGACTAGTCAGTATGAGATACGAGAGTAAACGCTTATCACGGCCCGACAGCTACCCCGTGACGGGGCCGGTAGCTCAGTTCGGCAGAGCGTCTGGCTTTTAACCAGACGGTCGGGGGTTCAAGTCCCTCCCGGCCCGTCTCCGACGCCGGAGTAGTATTGTGCGGGTCTGGAATCTCCAACGCCACCGGCGTAACGACGGCCGTCACTCAGAACCACCTGAGAGACGCGAACGAGCCGGGAAGTACCGCGCCTCGTTTCCGACACCACCGGCCGACTCCCGACAGTCGTTCAGTCTTCGCAAACCATAATTGATTTAAGAGGTATCGCCATTGTGTCCGTGTGAAACCGGATCGAGTCCTCCTCGTCGGTCTCGGCGAGGGCGCCGACGCGGTGCGAAACCGGATCGCCGCCGTGACGTCGGTCAGCGTCCTCGAAGCCTCGTCCGGCGAGGAGGCGCTCGCGCGACTCGCCGAGGGGGGTGTCGACGCGGTGCTCACCGCCCAGGCGTTGCCGGAGACGACGGGTCTCGACCTCCTCGAAGAGATCGGGCGGGAGTTTCCGAGCGTGCCCGTGGTCCTCCTGCCGGCGTCGGGGAGCGAATCCCTCGCGAGTGCGGCGATCGAAGCGGGGGCCGCCGATTACATCCCGTCGTCGACGGCGGCCGCGAACCCGGACCGGGTCCGGTCGGCGCTCGAACGGAGCTGTCGAGACGCGATGGCGGCCGACCGCACGCGGGAACTGAAGTCGCTCCACGCCGCGACGCGGGAGATGCTCGACGCGCGGTCGACCGAGGCGCTCGCCGAGACGGTCGTCGACGCCGTCGACGGGATCATCGGGATCTCGTATGCCGGGGTGCACCTCCTGGACGACGAGGGATCGCGGCTCGCTCCCGCCGCGTGGACCGAAGAGATCGAAGAGACGATCGACGAACCGCCGGCGCTGGGACCGGAGAGCCTGGCGTGGGACGCGTTCGAATCCGGCGAGGCGGAACTGTACGACGACCTCAGCGAGGTCGAAGGGACGGCGAACCCGGAGACGCCGTTCCGCACCGAACTGTTCGTCCCGCTCGGCGACTACGGGGTTCTCATCGCCTCGTCGACGGCGCCCGGCGCGTTCGACACGGACGACTTGGAGATCGCCCGGATCCTCGGTGCGAACGCGACCGAGGCGTTCGATCGCATCGAGCGGACGGCGCGGCTGCGAGAGCGAGAACGGGACCTCCGGAGCTTCAAGCGCGCCGTCGAGAACTCCGGTCACTCGATCGTCATCACAGACGACACGGGCACGATCGAGTACGTCAACCCCGCGTTCGAGGAGATGACGGGATACGCGCGAGAGGAGGCCATCGGGCGCAATCCGCGCATCCTCAAATCCGGCGAACACGATCGGGAGTTCTACCGGGAGATGTGGGAGACCATCCTGGACGGCGAGGTGTTCCACGGCGAACTCGTCAACGAGCGAAAGGACGGCGAGCGGTTCGTCGTGGATCAGACCATCGCGCCGATCACCGGCGAGCACGGCGATATCCAGCGGTTCGTGGCGATCAACCGCGAGATCACAGAACGCAAAGCCGCCCGGGAGCGGCTCGAAGAGCAGCGCGACAACCTCACTCTCCTCAACAAGGTCGTCCGCCACGACATCCGGAACGACCTCCAGGTGGTCCTCGGCTACGCGGAGATGCTCGACGGCCGCGTCGACGGCGAGCCGGCGTCGTTCGTCGAGACGATCCTCCGGAACACCCACCACGCGATCGGGCTCACAAAGACCGCTCGCGACCTGGCCCAGACGATGCTCCAGCAAACAGGCGATTTCGGCGCGACCTCGCTCCGGTCCGCGCTCGAATCCCAGATCGACGAGGTCAGAGAGAGCCACGAGGAGGCCCTCATCACCGTCGACGGCGACCTCCCCGACGTCGACGTTCGGGCCGACGAGATGCTCGATTCCGTCTTCCGGAACCTGCTTGTGAACGCGATCGACCACAACGACAAGGAGCTTCCCGAAGTGATCGTCTCGGCGACCGAACGCGACGAGCACGCGGTCGTCCGGATCGCGGACAACGGGCCGGGCGTCCCCGACGCACAGAAATCGGAGATCTTCGGCGAGGGCGAGAAGGGCCTCGAAAGCGGCGGGACCGGCGTCGGCCTGTATCTGGTCCGCACGCTCACCGACCGGTACGGCGGCCGCGTCCGGGTCGAAGACAACGAGCCCGAGGGGTCGGTGTTCGTCGTCGAACTCCCGCTCGCGTCGACGGCGGCCGACCAGCAGCCCGACCCAGCCTGATACGGTCTATTATCACTTCTATTATAGGACTGTCGGACAGACGTTCGTGAATCAGTTCGGAACCCCAGCGGGGGCCGATACGCGTCACATCGTTCTGTCCGACAGTATGATCCCTAGTACCGCCGGCGGATCACGGCAGCGACCCGTTCAGCACCTTGGCCGCGACGAGCACGGGATCCCAGACGGGGCTGAAGGGCGGCGCGTACCCCAGATCCTGGCGTTCGAGTTCGGCGACGGTCATCTCCGCCCCGAGCGCGGTGGCGACGGTGTCGATGCGGACCGCGGCCCGGTCGGTGCCGGCGATACTCCCCCCGAGGAGGCGACCGGTCTCGCGGTCGGCGGTGAGCGTCACGGTCGTCTCGGCCGCGCCGGGGTAGTAGCCCGACCGCGACCCGGCAGTGACGGTCTCCGAGACCGGATCGAAGCCGGCGTCGCGGGCGCGGTCGTGATCGAGGAGGCCGGACCGACCGCACTCCAGGTCGAACGCCTTCAGCATCGCCGTGCCCACGACCTGGCCGACCGGCGTCGGATCGCCCGCGACGGTCGACCCGATGGCCCGGCCCGCGCGGTTCGCGGGGAGCCCGAGCGGATCCCAGGTGGGTTCGCCGGTGACCCCGTGGGGCATCTCTGCGACGTCGCCCGCGGCGTACACGTCGCCGACGGAGGTCCGGCCGTAGGCGTCGGTGGCGACCGCGCCCGAGGCGCCGAGGTCGACCGGCGTCTCGGCGAGCAGTTCCGTGTTGGGGCGAATCCCCGTCCCGACGAGCGCGGCGTCGATCGAAAGCGTCGCGCCGCTCTCACAGACCAGGCCGGAGACGCGGCCGTCGTCGCCGCGGAGGCGCACCACTTCCTCGCCGAGGTGGACCGTGACGCCGGCTTCCCGGAGGCGGTCTGCGACGCGCTCGCCGACCGCGTCGCCGAAGACCGGGACCGGGAGGTCCGCGCGCTGGAAGACGTGGACCTCGCAGTCCCAGGCGTCGAACGCCTCGGCCATCTCGACGCCGACGTAGCCCGCGCCGACGATGGCGATCGTCTCCGGCGGCGTCATCGCCCCGTGACGTTCCGCCCGCGAGGCGTCCAGCGCGTCGCCGCCGAGGCCTGCGGGGTCGAACTCGTCGGGGGGCGTCAGGAACGACCGGATGGCGGCCGCGTCGTCGAGACCGTGGAGCGTGAAGACGCCCTCCAGCGACGCGCCCTCGATGTGGCCCGACACGGCGCGGGCGCCCGTCGCGACCAGGAGGTCGCCGTACGGCTGTTCGAACGTCGTCCCGTCGGACGCGACGGTCACGGTGTGTGCCTCGGTGTCGACCGCGACGACCTCGTGACCGCGCCGGAGGTCGATGCCGCGCTCTTCGACGTCCGCCGGCGAGAGCGAGAGGAGGTCGTCGAGCCGCTCGACCTCGCCCTCGACGAAGTAGGGAGTGCCGCAGTGCGCATAGGAGATCCACTCGCCCTTCTCGAAGACGACGACTTCGCGGTCGGGATCGACGCGCCGACACTTGCTCGCGGCGGAGAGGCCCGCAGCGTCACCACCGACGACGACAAACGGATCGGCCATACCGTCACCTGTGACCGCGGCAGTAGATACTTTTCGTGAGGCGGTGACGCTCGTACACGAGCGCGAAGGATCCAAATATGCACGTCGCCACCGTCCAGTTTCCGGCCGCGAACGCCCCCGAAGAGAACCGCGATCGGATCGGCTCGCGCGTGCGGGACGCCGCCGCGAACGGCGCAGACCTGGTCGTCCTGCCCGAACTGTGGCCCGTCGGGTACTTCGCGTTCGACGCCTACGAGGCGGCCGCCGAACCGGTTCCCGGCCCCACGACGGACCGGCTCGCGGCGCTCGCAGACGACCTGTCGATCCACCTCCACGGCGGGAGCGTCCTCGAACGCGACGGCGGGGAACTGTACAACACGTCGCTTCTATTCGGTCCCGACGGAGACCTCCTGGGGACCTACCGGAAGATGCACCTGTTCGGCTACGACTCCGAGGAGGCGACGCGGCTCTCGCCCGGCTCGGAGATCTGCGCCGTCGAGACCGACCTCGGGACGCTCGGGCTGACCACCTGTTATGACCTGCGGTTTCCCGAACTCTACCGCGCGCTCGTCGACGCCGGCGTCGAAGCGGTCCTCGTCGCGTCCGCGTGGCCGCGCGAGCGGATCGACCACTGGCACCTCTTCGCCCGTGCCCGGGCCGTCGAAAACCAGGTCGTCCTCGCCGCCGCGAACCTCACCGGCTCGATCCGCGACGTCGACCTCGGCGGCGAGAGTCTCGTCGTCGATCCGTGGGGGATCGAGCGCGCCAACGCGGGGACCGACGCGCGAACGGCGCACGCGACGGTCGACGTCGCGACGGTCCACGAGACGCGGGCGTCGTTTCCGGCGCTCGCGGACCGGCGGCTGGACCGCGGCGACGAGGGGCGGGCGGAGTGATACTGACGGTTGTAGTCTCTTCGCGGTGCTCGCCGACACCGGGGCGGCGAGCACCGGTACATAGTTACAACCGTCAGTATGAACTGTTGGAATGCTCGTACGTCCGCATCGAATTCTCGCTCGAGGAGACGGCGGGGATCTATGAACCGGTACGATATTCCCTACGCGCTCGTTCGCACCGAGCGGTTCCGGCCGAGAATTTATCCCCGATCGGGCGGCCAGCGGCCGTGTGATCTGACGGACACCTCGCGTCGGGCAGCGGTCGTCCGGCACGTCGACGCGGGGAGCGGCGGCGCCCGCGGGGGGCGCCACTGCGAGTGCCGGCTGTTCGCCCTTCACTGCCGAACGTTCTCGCCGACGGGGTCGCCGACGATCGCCTCGCCGTCGTAGACGATCTCGCCCCGGACGAGCGTCAGGTCCGGGAAGACGCCGGACATCCCCTCGAACGGCGTCCACCCGCACTTCGAGTGGAGGTCCGCCCCGCGGATCTCTTCGTCGTCGTCGGGGTCGACGAGCACGAGGTCCGCGTCGTACCCCTCGGCGACGCGACCCTTCTGCGGGAGAGAAAAGATCGCCGCCGCGTTGGCGGCGGTGACGTCGCGGACGCGTTCGTACGAGAGGTCGCCGCGGCGCGCGCGGTCGAGGAGCAGCGGCACCATCGTCTCGACGCCGGGGACGCCGCTGGGGGCGTCCCAGAGGCCTGCGTCCTTCTCTGCTTTCGTGTGCGGCGCGTGGTCGGTCGCGACGACGTCGACGTCGCCGTCGAGGAGCCGCTGCCACAGCGCCTCCCGGCGGTCATCGCTCCGGAGCGGGGGGTTCATCCGCCCGTACGTGCCGAGTTCCGTCGCATCCTCGCGCGAGAGGAAGAGGTGGTGCGGCGTGACCTCGCAGGTCGCCCCGCCAGCGACGGCGGCGTCGACGCCCTCGGGCGTGCTCGTGTGCGCGATGTGGATCGACGCCCCCGTCTCGGTTCCGACCGCGACCGCGCGCTCGACGGCCGCCGCCTCGGCCTCGGCGGTGCGATACTGGCTCCAGACGTCGGCGTCGGCGTCACGGCCAGTACCGCCAGCGTCCCGCTCGCGGGCCGCGTCGTCGAATCGATCTGCGTCCTCGGCGTGGACGGTGACAACGACGCCCGCGTCGGCGGCGCGCGCGGCCGCGTCGGCGAAGAGGTCGGCGTCGATCCCCATATCGCCCGTCGAGTCCGCGAGGAACACCTCTCCGAGCGCGAACAGCGGGCGGTCGAACAGCGACTCGGGGTCCCAGTCGGGCGTCACGCCCCCGTTGATCCCGTAGTCGACGTGGGAGGCGGTCGCGAGCGACGCCTTCCGGTCGAACGCCGCGCCCGTCGTCGTTGGCGGCGTCGTGTTCGGCTGGTCGACCACGGTCGTCACGCCGCCGGCGGCCGCGCTCTTCGAGCCGGTCGCCCAGGTCTCCTTGTGCGAATACCCGGGTTCGCGGAAGTGGACGTGCGCGTCGATCGCTCCCGGGAGGAGGAGCCGCTCGTCGGCGTCGATCACGCGGTCTGCTCCGTCGGAGACTTCCGGATCGGCGTCCCCGGACTCGGCGACCGCCGCGATCGAACCGGCCTCGACGCGGACGTCCCGGATCCGGCCGTCGGCGAGCCGGGCGTCGCGAAAGCAGATGGACATACCCGGCCGTCCGTCGCTGGCGACCTAAGCCCGGCGGTTCTGCTCGAAGGACGCGGCGTCGGCGGCGCGACGCGGCGCGTCACCGCAGAGGGCGTCGAACAGGGCGTCGACGACGGCGTCGGAGTTCGCAGGGCCACCGCTCCTCGCGACGCTCCCGACGGAGTCCGGATCGAACGGGACCTCGAGCGCGTCGTAGATGGGATCCAGCACGGCAGCGATCGCCTCGTGGTCGGCGACGGTGACGACGCCCGAGACGAGCGCCGCCTCGCGCCGCACCCGCTGTGCGATGCCGGCGATCTTCCCGCGCGCCTGGACGGAGTGATCGCCCGGACAGAACGACGCCGCCGGCTCGCCGCGACGCGCGGGGACGCCCACCGATCGGAGCGCCCGGACGACCGCCGTCGTCGCCGCCTCGTACCGGGCTTCGATGCCGCGGCGACGGTCCGCGATCGGAACGGCGACGGCGAACGCGACCGTCGTCCCCGTGTAGGCGACCGCGCGACCGCCGACGCGGCGCTCGACCACCGGATAGCCGTGTGAGTCGGCGACTCGTCGCGCACGGGCGTACCCGTCGGCGTGCGTGTCGCGACGACCGAACGCCACCTGCCGGTGCGGCGTCCACGCCCGGACCGCGGGTGTGGCGTCCTCATCCGCGGCTTCGAGCACCCGGTCGGTCACCGCTCGGTCGGCTCCGGGAGTGGCCGCCCGCCCCCGGACGACCCGGACTTGTTCGGCGTCCGCGACGAGGCTCTCGGTCACGTGAGGGCTACGGAGCCGACGCACCTAAGCGCTCTCGGTCACCTCCTCCGATATGGACGGTCGCTCCGAGAGGACGAACGGACGGCGGCGCTCGGTCGATCGCCGGAGAGCGACGACGCCGGAGAACGCTCGTGAGCGGTGATGCCGGAGGATCCGGTGCAGACGCAAGACCGCGAGCGGGTCCACCTCCCGGCGTCGACGCTGGGCGAGTACCGGCAGTTCTCGCTGTACAACTCGCCGTACCCGGCACACGACGCGGGGTGCGCCGTCGACCTCTATCCGTCGTCGAACGGTGGTCTCTCCCCGGTCGCCGGCGAGGTGGTCGAGACGCGCACGGTCCGCGCGCCGGCGAAGCCGTACGCCGACGACGAGGAGTATCTCGTCCTCATCGACGTCGACGCGGCACGAAGCGGTATCGCACGCGGCGGTCCGGGCGGTCCGGGCGGTCGTGCGCCGGACGGACTGGTCGCGCGCATCCTCCACGTCCGTCCGAGCGTCGCCGCCGGCGATACCGTCGCTGTCGGTGATCCCCTCGGCGAGATGGTCCGATCGGGGTTCTTCGCCCCGTGGGTGGCGAACCACGTCCACCTCGGGTTCCGCCGGGCCGGACAGAACCTCCACCGCGCGGTCGGGTCGCTCCCCGTCGTAGCCGGCGTCACCGTCGATCCAGTCCCGTGGGACGGCACCGGGACCGTCGTCGAGACGGGCGACACGTACGCCCTGCTCGACGCACCGGTGCATCCCGGTGACGGCTTCGCCGGGATCGCGGCCGTCGTTGGTCGCGACGGCGACGCGTCAGGAGGCGGTACCGCCGGGGGCGATCCCGCCGGAGGCGCGGCGTGCCGCGTCGCTCTCGACGGCGGATTCGCACACTACGCCGGGGGCGGCGTCCTGTGGCCCGGCCGTGAGCGGGGCGGCGATCGCGACGCGCCGCCACAGGGCGTCGTCTCGCTCCTGAATCACCCTATCGGCGACCTCCGCGGACGGACCGTGACCTGGCGCGATGTCGACGTCCTCGCGAACGACGCGCGGATCACCGGACTCTCGCTCTTCGCCGGAAACGAGGACGTCGGCGCGAAGCTGGTCTGTCCGGAGACGGCGCTCGACGTGGGCGAGGAGGTCCGCGTGCGCATCCGCGACAGCGACGACCCGATTCGGCTCGGGTGACGCTCACGCGAAGGCGACGCCGTCGCGCGTGACGACCTCGCCGAACAACCAGTCGGCGTGTTCCAGGGCGTACTCCCGGTGGTCCTCTTCGATCGCGCCGATCGCGTCCTCGACGAGGACCGGTCTGTAGTCACGCAGGCCGGCGCTCCCCGCGGTGTGGAGAACACACACGTTCGCCAGCGTCCCACAGACGATCAGGTCGTCCAGTCCGTGGGCCGTCAGCCACCCGTCGAGTTCGGTCTCGTAGAAGGCGTCGTAGGTGTGTTTGACGACGACGTGGTCGTCGTCCCGCACCTCGAGGTCGTCCACGATCTCGGCCTCCCAGGAGTCCTCGACGACGTGTTCGCCCCACTGTTCGAACTCGTCGTAGTAGTGGGCGTCCTCGAACTGTTCGGGCGGGTGGACGTCGCGCGTGTAGACGATCTGTGCGCCGGCGTCGCGTGCGTCGTCGACGAGCGCGGCGACGTCGCCGATCACCGCCTCGCTCCCGGGCGCATAGAGGCTCCCGTCCGGGTGACAGAACCCGTTCTGCATATCGACGACCACGACCGCGGTTCGCTCCGGATCGAACGGTTCGATCGACATACCTGACAGTCGTCGATACAGCGCCAAAAAGTTACAACCGTCAGTATGAAACCGTCGGGAAACGGTGTCGCGAGCCGCGGCGGAAAGGTACTTCCCCGTCCGGACCGTCCGGTGTGACAATGCCAGAGCGACGCGGATATGCCGTTCTCGCGGTCGCGTTCCTCCTGGTCGTCGCCGGCTGCACCGCACCGGTAGAGGACCCGGATCCGGTCGTGAGCGGCGGCGAGGCGGTCGCCTCTCCACCCCCTGGTTTCGCCGACCCCTCGGAGGACGTCCTGGGCTGGGAAGGCGGCTACTGGTACAACGAATCGATCGCGGTCGAACAGAGCGATGGCCTCAGTGACGCGGAGATGCGGGCGTACGTGGGCCGCGCGATGGCGCGCGTCGAGTACATCCGAAAGCTCGAGTTCGAGAGTCGCGTGCCGGTCTCTGTCCTCTCCCGCGAAGCGTACCGCAACCGGTCGGGCGGGTCCGGCCATAGCGACTCGAAGAGCGCCTACGGGGAGTGGAACGATCAGGTGTGGGAGGCGCTGTTCGTGATCGGCGAGACCCAGGGCAGCAGCTCCGCGATCAGCAACACGCGGAGCGCCGCCGTCGCCGGGTTCTACTCGCCCGCCGACGACGAGATCAAGGTGATCACGACCACGCCCGAGTCGCCGACGATCGACAACCGGACGCTGGTCCACGAACTCGTCCACGCACTCCAAGACCAGCACTACGACCTCACGGACCCGAAATACGGCGGGCAGACCCAGGACGGCCAACTCGCCGTCGACGGTCTCATCGAGGGCGACGCCAAGTACGTCGAAAAGCGGTACGTCCAGCGCTGCGGCGGCGCCTGGAACTGTGTCGGACCGTCCCCGAGCGACGGAGGCGGTGGCGGTGGCGGTGGCGGCGGCGGAGGGATGAACCTCGGGATCTTCCTGACCATCTTCCAGCCGTACTCCGACGGCCCCGTCTACGTCCACCACCTGCTCCGCGAGGGCGGCTGGAGCGCCGTCGACGAGCGGTTCGAGACGCCGCCGGTCTCCTCCGAGCAGATCATTCACACGACCGACGAGACGCCGACGCCGATCGAGTACCGCGACCGGGCGCAGAACGGCTGGCGGACGTTCCCAGAGCAGGGACAAAACGGCTCCGACACCGTCGGCGAGGCGTCGATGTACGTGATGTTCTGGTACCAGGCGCGGACCGCCGACGCCGACACGATCGATCCGCGGAGCCTCACGGACGTCGAGAGCCGATACGACGTCTACAACTACAATGCCGAACCCTCTGCGGGGTGGGCGAACGACCGGCTGTTCCCCTACCAGAAGGAGACGGACGCGGGGGAGAAATACGGCTACGTCTGGGTGACGGCGTGGGACACCGAGCGCGACGCGCGGCAGTTCCGCGAGGCGTACCTGGCGATCCTCGACGCCCACGACGCCGAACAGCGCGCAGAACACACCTACGTCGTCCCGGACGGCGCGTTCGAAGACGCGTTCCGCGTGACCCGCTCGGGCACGCGCGTGACCATCGTGAACGGCCCCTCCGTGTCTGCGCTCGACGAGATCCGTCCGCAGGCGTCGTGACGATGGCTGCTCTCGCCTCTCCCCGCCGAGCGCCGCCACCGGGGGTGGCACTCGGCGGTACAAAGTGATACTGTCGGACAGACGTTCGTGAATCAGTTCGGCACCGGGGTGCCGAGACGATTCACAGTGTGAGCGTTCGAGACCGTCGGTTGAAGAGACAGAGACTTCGCAGCGCCGCCGCGAACGAGTGAACTTTTCAGTCCGCCCGGCGAACGCCGCGTATGGAATTCGACATCGTCGGTCCCGACGCCATCGCCGCGGGGTCGGCGACCGACGCGTACTTCGACCGGACGGAGACGACGCTCCGGCACGCCGGGCAGAACCCCCGCGTCGTCGCGGAGATCACGGCGGACCAGTTCCCGGACGGCGACTACGAACTCCTGGCGGGCGTGAAAGACACCGCGGCGCTTCTCGAGGGTCGCGACATCGACGTCGACGCGATCCCACCGGGGCGGCTGTTCGACGGCGGTCCCGTGATGCGCATCGAGGGCGACTACCTCGAGTTCGCACGGCTCGAAACGTCGGTTCTGGGCTTCCTCTCGCACGCGTCGGGCGTCGCGACCAGCGCGCTCGACGTCCGCCGGGCCGCGCCGGAGTCGCTCGTGCTCTCTTTCGGGGCGCGCCACGTCCACCCCTCGATCGCCGCGATGGTCGAGCGGAGCGCGCTCGTGGCCGGACTCGACGGCTTCTCGCACGTCGCCGCGGGAGAGGTGATCGGCCGCGAGGCGGGCGGGACGATGCCGCACGCCCTCGTCATCTGCTTCGGCCGCGGTCACCAAGAGGAGGCCTGGCAGGCGTTCGACGAGGCCGTCGACGAGGACGTCCCCCGCGTCGCGCTCTGTGACACGTACTCGGACGAGACCGACGAGGCCCTGCGCGCCGCGGCGGCGCTCGGCGACCGCCTGGACAGCGTCCGGCTGGACACGACGGGATCGCGACGCGGCGACTTCCGACACATCGTCCGCGAAGTCCGCTGGACGCTCGACGCCCACGGCCACGAGGACGTCGACATCTTCGTCTCTGGCGGGCTGGGACCGGCGGAACTCGAAGAACTCCGCGACGTCGCAGACGGGTTCGGCGTCGGCGGCTACGTCTCGAACGCCGACCCCGTCGACTTCGCCCTCGACATCGTGGCGGTCGACGGCGAACCGGCGGCCAAGCGCGGCAAGCTCACCGGCGCGAAGCAGGTGTACCGCACGCCCGACGGCGGCCACCACGTCGGCCTGCGCGACCGGGCTGGCCCGGCTGACGGCGAAGCGCTCCTGCGGCCGCTCCTCCGCGACGGCGACGTCGTCGACGACGTCGACCTGGATCTCGACGCCGCGACCGCGCGGGCCGCTCGCGACGCCGACCTGTGTGGCTACGAACCGCCGGTGTGAGGTGATTCCCCCGGCGGACGGCGCATAATAACGGTTGTATAGTGTCGGACGAACCCGTTGGGAGCCTCGCTCTCCTCCCGGGGGATTCCCAGGAGAATCAGGGCGTTCGTCCGACAGTATATCACCGGTTCCGACGGTTCATCCGAGGGAGACGTCCAGATACAGCATCACCACGACCCCGATCATCGTCCCGAGGGTCGCGACCCGTTCGTTCCCGCGGGCGTGCGTCTCGGGGACGATCTCGTCGCTGATGACGAAAAGCATCGCCCCGGCGGCGAAGCCCATCGCGTAGGGGAGCAAGGGGGAGACAATCTGGACGGCGTACGCGCCCAGGACGGCCAGCGGAATCTCGACGAGCCCCGACCGGACGCCGGTGAAAACCGCGTACGCCCGCCGGTTCAGCCCGGCGTTGACGGCGGCGACCGAAACGGCCAGCCCCTCGGGGACGTTCTGGATGCCGATCGCCAGCATCAACGGGATCGCGCCCGCGACGTCGCCGCTCCCGAAGCCGACGCCGACCGCGAGTCCCTCGGGCATATTGTGCAGCGTGATCGCGAGCACGAAGAGCGCCACCGGCACGAGGCGCTCGTCGTCGAACGGGAGTGATTCTCCGGGATCTGCGGCGTCGCGTCGCCGACGTCCCGTCAGGAGGAAGTGGGCGTGAGGCACCAGCCCGTCGGCGCGGTCCAGAAACAGCACCCCGAGCAGGACCCCGACGAGCACGGGGACCGGATCGCCCTGTGCGTAGACCTCGATCCCGGGGAGGATCAGGCTGGTGAAGCTGGCCGCCAGCATCACGCCGGCGGCGAACCCGAGTGCGCCGTCCAGCGCCCGTTGGGACGGATCGCGCCAGACGAACACGAGCGACGCGCCGAGGAGGTTCAAGGCGGCGATGACGACGCCGCCGACGAGACCGTGGACGACCGGGTTCGACCCGAACCACGCGACGAACAGCTCGGAGAGCACGACGTCGCCGGTCATACGAACCCGTCGACGCGGATCGGCTTATATCCGGGGGGGTGGCGTCGCCGCCGGCCGGCGTCCCTCGACCGCGTCGCCGGTCCGAACCAAACGGGTTTTAACCGGCGATATCGAAGGTCGCACAAGGTCGATATCTATGGAGATGCCACGCCGATTCAACACGTACTGCCCGAACTGCGACGGGCACCACGAGCACGAGGTCGAGAAGGTCCGGACGGGCCGCTCGACCGGGATGAAGTGGAACGCGCGCCAGACGCGCCGCGGCAAGGCCACCATCGGGAACGCCGGGAAGTTCTCGAAGGTGCCCGGTGGCGACAAGCCGACGAAGAAGACCCACCTGAAGTACATCTGCTCCGACTGCGGAAAGGCACACATGCGCGAGGGCTGGCGCGCCGGCCGCCTCCAGTTCCAGGAGTAACGATGACGGGGAACTTCTACCGCGTGCAGTGTCCGGACTGCGACAACGAACAGATCGTCTTCGGCAAGGCGTCGACGGCCGTCAACTGCGCCGTCTGCGGGACGACGCTCGCGACGCCGACCGGCGGCGACGCGGCGATCCACGGCGAAGTCACAGAGACGGTCGAACGCCGCGCGCCCGAGGCGTAAGTCTCCACCTGGAGGATACACAGTATGAAGTACAGCGGTTGGCCCGAGCCGGGTGAGCTCGTCGTCGGCGAAGTCGACGAGATCGCAGACTTCGGGGTCTTCGTCGACCTCGAAGAGTACGAGGACAAGCGCGGCCTCTGTCACATCAGCGAGGTCGCCAGCGGCTGGATCAAGAACGTCCGCGACCACGTCAACGAGGGGCAGACGGTCGTCGCGAAGGTGCTCGACGTCGACGAGGGGGCCCAGCAGATCGACCTCTCGCTGAAGGACGTCAACGAGCACCAGCGCAAGGAGAAGATCCAGGAGTGGAAAAACGAGCAGAAGGCCGAAAACTGGATGGAGGTCGCATTCGGCGAGGACATCACCGACGAGCGCTACAGCGCCATCGCGAACGCGCTGTTGACGAAGTTCGACACGCTCTACGACGGGTTCGAGAAGGCCGCGATCCACGGCGTGGACGCGCTCGAAGGCGTCGACCTCGACGACGAAGAGATCGAGGCGATCGTCGAGACCGCCCGGGAGAACGTCTCGGTGCCCTACGTGAACGTCACGGGCTATGTCGACATCGAGTGCCCGGCCGGGGACGGCGTCGACCGGATCAAAGAGGCCCTGCAGGCCGCCGAGGGCGACGACGACATCCCCGAGGAGATCGAACTCGAGGTCACCTACGTCGGCGCCCCGGAGTACCGGATCCGCGTCCGCGCGCCCGACTACAAGACCGCCGAAGACGAACTCGAAGCGGCCGCCGGCCGCGCGGAGGCGTCGATCGAAGCGAGCGGCGGCACCGGAGAGTACCACCGCGAGCGACGCCAGAGCGAAGAGTAGTGCTTCGGCCACCCGTCCAGCACCCATACCGACACCGATAACTTCCACCGACACAGGGCGACATCGACCCGTGAAATCCGACATCCGCGTGTGTACGGCCTGGCGCGACGCCCACGACCGCCCGGTGTACACGCTGGGCGATACCTGCCCCGAGTGCGGCGCCGAGACCGAAAACTCCGCGCCGGCGCCGTTCGACCCCGAGGACGCCTACGGCGAGTACCGACGCGCTCTTAAACGCCGCGGCCGCGAGTGAGGGTATGGACGACATCGAGATCGAGACGCTCGCAGAGCCCGATCTCCGCGATCCGGTACTGATCGAGGGACTTCCCGGCGTCGGCCACGTCGGGAAGCTGGCCGTCGAGCACCTCCTCGAAGAGTTCGACTCCGAGATCGCCGTTCGCGTCTTCGCCGAGGAGTTCCCGCCGCAGGTCGGCATCGACGACGACGGCGTCGCATCGCTCGCCTGTGCGGAGTTCCACGTCGTCGACGCCGGCGAGCGCGACCTGCTGATCCTGACCGGCGACCACCAGGCGCAGTCGCACTCGGGCCACTACCACCTCACCGACGCCTTCCTCGACGTCGCGTCGTCGTTCGGCGTCGACGACGTCTACGCGCTCGGCGGCGTCCCGACCGGGGAACTGGTCGAAGAGCCGGACGTGCTGGGCGCCGTCAGCGACGCCGACGGCCGCGACGCGCTCGACGACGCCGGCGTGGCGTTCCGCGAGGGCGAGCCCGCGGGCGGCATCGTCGGCGTCAGCGGCCTGCTCTTGGGGCTCGGCGGCCGCCGCGGCTTCTCCGCGGCGTGTCTGATGGGCGAGACGAGCGGCTACCTCGTCGACCCCCAGAGCGCGCAGGCGGTGCTCGAAGTCCTCGAAGAGGTCGTCGGCTTCGAGGTCGGCTACGACAGCCTCGAAGAGCGCGCCGAGGAGATGAAAGAGGTCGCAGAGAAGATCCAGGAGATGCAGAACCAACAGCAGGGGATGCCGACCGACGACGACCTGCGGTACATCGGCTGATCGGACCCGCCGGCGCTGCCGCGTCGCTACGCCTCCACGATGTCGTCTTCTTCCGCCGGCGGGACCGTCATCCGGGCGTCGAGCGACGTCACCGCGCGCCCGCCCACGCGGACCGCGTCGCCGACGTCGACGCGGACCCGTCCGGGGCGATCGAGGAAGTGACCCTGCTCGAAGACCAGTTCGTCGGGGAACTCGTCGAACGCGCCCACCTCCCGCAGGTACGCCCCGCAGGCGCCGGCCGCGGTGCCCGTCACGGGGTCTTCGGAGACGCCGATCGCGGGCGCGAACGCGCGGGCGTGAAGCGTCGCGTCGGCGCCGAGCGCGTCGAAGGTGACGGCGTAGACGCCGGCGACGTCGTACTCTTCGGAGAGGGCCTCGACGGCGCTGTCGTCGGGGTCGGCGTGCCCGAGGTTCTCCAGGAAGTTCACCGGGACGACGAGGAAGGGGAGACCGGTAGAGGCGACCGCGACGGGCGCGTCGGCGCCGACGTCGCGGAGCGCCGCGGGATCGATGCCGAGGGCGTCCCCGACCCGGTCGTATCCGACGTCGACGCGTCGGACGCTGGGCGCCCCCTGTGTCATCCAGACGGCGCCGTCCGACTCGACGGTGACCTCGAGGACGCCCGCGTTCGTCTCGACGGTGTACTCGCCGGCGTCGATCGCGCCCGCCTCGCGGAGGTGCGCGTGCGCGGCGATCGTGGCGTGGCCGCAGAGGTCGACCTCCTGGGTGGGCGAGAAGTAGCGGAGCCGCCTGTCGGCGGTGTCAGCGGGGAGGACGAACGCCGTCTCGCTGACGGCGAGTTCGCGGGCGACGGCCCGCATCTGATCCGCAGACAGCCCCTCCGCCTCCGGCAGCACGCCGGCGGCGTTCCCCGAGAGCGGTTCGGTGGCGAAGGCGTCGACGAGCAGCGCGCGGCGGGTTTCCATACCCGATCGAACGCGGCCGTCCCCAAAAAGGTACGACAGTCCTTATAAGCGAGCGACCCGTTCACAGACCGATGCCGTCAGCGTCGCTCCTCGCCGCAGCGCTCGACGCGCTCGACGCGAACGCCGTGATCGCGGACGCCGACGGTCGGATCGCCCACGCCGACGACGCGTTCTGTGCGACGGTGGGCGTCGACCGGGCCGGTCTCGTCGGGACGGACATATTCGAACGGCTCGTGCCCGAGGCGGAGCGAGAGCGAGCGCGGCGCACGTTCGACGCCCGGTTCGCGGGAGCGGGCGGCGAGGACGCGCCGCCGTCGACGGACGCGGAGACGGACACAGCGGCGACGTCCGCGGACGGAGCGGACGGGGTTCCCCTCGAGACGCCCGGCGACGCCGCGTACGCGGTCCACTGGCGCGAGACCGTCCGCGACGACGGCGAGGCGTTCGCGGTCGGACACCTTCGCGAGACGAGCGAGAGCGAGAGCGAGGCGGACCTCGGGACCGCGGCGTCGGTCGATCCGTATCGGACGCTGGTCGAGGACGCGCCGGTGCCGATCGTCGTCGCCGACGACGGCGGCACGATCTGCGAGGTGAACGCCGCGGCCGAGTCGCTCTTCGGGCGGGCGAGCGACGCGCTCGTGGGCGAACCGATCACGGTGCTGCACCCGACAGACGACGCGGACGCGTACGCGGCGCTGTTCGAAGCGTCCGCGAGCGGCGGCGGGACGCGGCGGTACCGCCCGGACGGCGAGCAGATCTACGCCGTCGACGACGCGGGCGAGCGGACCCCGGTCGAGATCAGCGTCACGACGGTCGAACTCGACGGCGAGACGCTGGTCTACGGGGGTTTCAGGGAAATCACGGACCAGGTGTGGTACGAAACCGCGCTGGAGGAACTCCACGAGAGCGCGGGCGAACTGGCGCGCGCTGAGACCGACGCGGCGATCGCAGAGACCGTCGTCGAGACGGTCGCCGAGACGCTCGGGATGGAGTTCGTGTCGGTGTATCGGTTCGACGCCGGCGCGGGGATGCTCTACCCGCTGGCGTGGTCCGACGGCGTCCGAGACGCGATAGGCGAACCGCCTCGGCTGCCGCTGGGAGAGAGCGTCGCCGCCGAGGCGTACCTCGAAGCCGAACCCAGGCGGCTCGACGACGTTCGGGCGCACGACAACGGCGTCCCCGCCGACGTCGCGATCCGGAGCGAACTCGTCGTCCCGATCGAGGGCGTCGGCGTCGTCGTCTGCGGCCACACCGACGTCGGCGCGTTCGACCCCACAGAGCAGCGGCTGCTCGAACTGCTCGCAGACAGCGCCAGAGCCGTCTTCGAGCGCACCGAGCGGGAACAGGAACTCCGGCGCCAGCGGCGGACGCTCGAAACGCGGACGCGGGAACTCCGGGAGGCAGAACGGCTGAACGCCGACATCAGGGAGGTCGTCCGAATCGCCGTCACGGCCGAGACGCAGGACGAACTCTACCAGGCGGCGTGTGACCGCTTCGGTACCAGGGGCCCGTTCGCCTTCGCGTGGATCGGCGAACCGAACGCCGAAGGCGACGGACTCGTCCCCCGGGCGTGGGCGGGCGACGAGCAGGGGTACCTCGAAACCGTCTCGCAGTCGTCCGTCGGCGACGGGGACGAGCCGGCGGCTCGGGCGGTCCGGGAGGGCGAAACCACGGTCGTCGGAAACACCGCGCGGGACGTCCAGGACGAACCGTGGCGGCGCGAGGCCCTACGGCGCGGGTTCCGATCGGCGATCGCGGTCCCGCTGCGGCACCAGGGGGCCCTCTACGGCGTCCTGGCGATCTACGCGAGCGAACAGCGCGCCGTCTCGGACCGGATGGCGGCGGCCCTCGAAGAGTGCGGCGAACTGCTCGCGTGCGTGACGAACCGGATGGAGTGGAAGCACGCGATCCTCTCGGCGGACGGGACCGAACTCTGCTTCCGGACGGGCTCTCAGGCGTGTCCCCTCCTCCGGATCGCCAACGAGCGGGGCTGTTCGTTCTCGTTCGACGGCCTCCGCGAGGCCGAAGACGGAGACACGACGGTGTTCGTCCGCCTGCTCGATGGGTCCGCAGACCAGGTGGAAACCCGGGCCGAGCGATCGACCGGGATCGCCTCGATCCGGCGGATCCGCGACGTCGACGGCGGCGTGCTGTTCCAGATCACGTTCTCGGAGCCGTTCGTGGCGACAGCGCTGGCCGACCACGGGCTCCGGCTCGAACGGATCGTCGGCGGGGAGGGCGAGCACGTGCGGGTCTGGACGACCGCACCGACGACGATGCCGGCCCACCGCGCGGTCGAGATCGTCTCGTCGATCTACCCGGACGCGACGCTGGTCTCGACGTCGGAGCCGGAGTCCGACCCGGCGTCGGAGCCGCCGTCCCACGGCTCGGTTCCGGACCGGTCCGCCGCGCGCCTGCTGGAGCGGCTGACCGACAGACAGCGGGAGACGCTCGAACTCGCCTACTACGGCGGGTACTTCGAGTCGCCGAAGGGGCTCTCCGGCGCCGAGATCGCCGAGCAGATGGGCGTCTCCTCGTCGTCGTTCCACAGCCACCTCCGGGCGGCCCAACGGCGGCTGTTCGCGTCGCTCATCGGTTCCCGGTCCGACAGTATCTGAGGTGGAAACCTCGTCGGACCGCCGAAAGTTGGAAATATCCGATATCGAGTATCGAATATGTGGAAATATAGCCGCCCCATTTTTCAACCCGGAGTCGCCTCTATAGCACGAGAAAATGGTTGGGACCAGAGGGGCGTGGCCCGCGGGACGTGGAATCGCGTCGAGTGGCCCGGAAACGGAGGGGAAACACCGCGAGAAGGAAAATGAGTGAGCGGCGGGTCTCCACCGGCGTCGAGGGGCTCGACGAGATTCTGCACGGCGGGCTCATCCCGAACCGGGGGTATCTCGTCCGCGGCGAACCGGGGACGGGAAAGACGGTGCTCGGCTGTCACTTCCTGCTCGCCGGCGTCGCCGCGGGCGAGGCGGGGCTTTTCATCGCGCTCGAAGAGTCCGCGGCCGACCTCACACAGAACGCGGCCTCGCTGGGACTCGATCTGGACGCCGTCGAGTTCCTCGATCTCAGCCCGACGCCGGAGGCGTTCGAAGAGAACAGGTCCTACGACATCTTCGACGCGAGCGACGTCGAACAGGAGTCGTTCGTCGAGCAGGTCACAGCGACCGTCGAGTCGGTCGCGCCCGACCGCGTCTTCATCGACCCGATCACGCAACTGCGGTATCTGACGCCCGACGAACACGCCTTCCGAAAGCAGGCGATCGGACTGGTGGAGTACCTCACCGCGGCCGGGGCGACCGTGTGCTTCACCTCCCAGCACACCGCGTCGTCGCCCGACGAGGACCTCCAGTTCCTGAGCGACGGGACGATCGAACTCGGAGCCGAAGACAGCGGGCGGACCGTCTCGGTGCCGAAGTTCCGTGGCTCCGGGGTCCAGGAGGGCACTCACGCCGTCGAGATCACAGACCGGGGGCTGTGCGTCTACCCGGAACTCCGGCCCGAAGACCACGAACAGGAGTTCCTCGCCGAGCCGATCTCGTCGGGCATCCCCGGGTTCGACGAACTGCTGCACGGCGGCATCGAACGCGGGACCGTGACGGTGATAAGCGGCCCCACGGGCGTCGGCAAGACCACGCTCGGGACGCACTTCATGAAGGAAGCCGCCGCGCGGGAGGAACGCTCCGTGATCTACCTCTTCGAAGAGAGCGCGACCACCCTCCGCGATCGATCGCGGGCGATCGGCATTCCGGTGACGGAGATGGAAGACCACGGAACCCTCCGCATCGAAGAGATGGAGCCGTTGCACCTCTCGCCGCAGCAGTTCGCCGCCCGGGTTCGGCGGGAAGTCGAGACCCACGACACGGACATCGTGATGATAGACGGCATCAGCGGGTATCAGGTCGGAATTCGCGGCGCGCGCGAGGACGTCCAACAGCGGCTCCACGCGCTGGGGCGCTACCTCAAGAATATGGGAGTGACCGTGATCCTCGTCGACGAGACCACAGACCTCACCGGCGACTTCACCGCGACGGGGACGGGGCTGAGCTATCTGGCGGACAACATCATCTTCCTGCGCCACGTCGAGCACCGCGGCGAACTCCGGAAGGTCGGCGGCGTGCTGAAAAAGCGGACCAGCGGGTTCGAGCGGGCGCTCCGGGAGGTCGAGATCACAGAAGACGGGATGGTGGTCGGCGAGCGGCTGACCGGACTGCGGGACGTGCTCTCCGGGGCCCCGTCGACCGATTCCACGCCGACCGATGAGTGACGCCCCAGACCTCCCCGACAGCCGGCAGGTCCAGCGGGAACAGCCGACGGACGACGCGACCGAGGGGCGCGTCCTGCTGTTGCTGCGCCACGCCGAGAACCGCCGCCACCTCGAACGGTGGCTCCGAGAGGAGACCGGGTACACGCCCGTGGTCGTCACCGACCCAGCCGGGGCGCGGTCCGGCGACCTCTGTGTCGTCGATCCGGCGGCCATAGACCGGCACCGCGAGTGGATCGAGTCCTGTAAGGCGACCGAAGAGCCGCGGTTCTTCCCGGTCCTGCTCGCGACGGCCGAATCGAACCTCCCGCTCGGCGACCGGTTCTGGGACGTCGTCGACGAGACCATCACGACGCCGGTCGAGTTGCCGGAACTCGAACGGCGGCTCGAGAATCTGCTTCGGCGCCGCCGCCTCTCGACGAGCCTCGCCGACGACCTCGAACGGACCGAAGCGCGCTATGAGACCATCTTCGAGGCGGTGAACGACGCGCTCTTGATCATCGATCCGGCCGCCGACGGGATCGTCGAGTGCAACCCGCGCGCCGAGGAGGTGCTCGGCTACGGGCGGTCGGAACTCCGCTCGCTCTCTCCGAGTGAGGACCTCCACGGCTGCGACGACTGCGGGCAGTTCCGGGCGTTCATCGACCGGACCCTCTCGGAGGGCCGGGCGCGCACGGACTCGCTCGAGTGCGTCCGGAAGGACGGCACCGTGATCGAGACGGAGGTGTCCGCGAGCACGGTCGACTCCCGGGACGGCGACGAGCCGAACGTCGTGTTCAGCATCCGCGACGTCACCGAGTGCCGGGAGCGCGAGCGCGAGATCCAGGCCCAGCGCGACCGGCTCGAAGAGCTGACGCGGATCACGCGGACGCTCCAGGAGACGACGACGGCCGTCGTCGAAGCGAGCGACCGCGACGAACTGGAACGGAGCGTCTGCGGCCGCCTCGCCGATTCGAACGCCTACCGGTTCGCGTGGATCGGCGAGCGAAGCGGGGACGGCGACGTCGTCCCCCGTGCGCTCGGCGGGCGCGCGCGGGAGTATCTCCGCCGCGTCGAGATCACGACCGAAGAGACGCCGACGGGGCAGGGACCGACGGGGGACGCCTTCCGGACGGGTGAGGTGGCCGCCGTCCAGAACGTCGCGACGGCGCCGTCGATGGAGCCGTGGGCCGACGTGTTAGACGAGTTCGGCGTGCGGGCGACGGCCGCCGTCCCGATCAAACACGACGGTGAGCTGTTCGGCGTGTTGAACCTCTATACCGCCCGGGAAGAGGCATTCGCCGGCGAAGAGGCGGACATCCTGGCCGACCTCGGGCGCGCGATCGGCCGCGCGATCAGCGGGATCCGCGCGCGCGAGGAAGCAGAAACGTTCCAGCAGGCCGTCGAACACACCGGCCACCCGATCTACCTCACCGACGTCGACGCCACGATCCAGTACGTGAACCCGGCGTTCGAGCGCTCGACGGGGTACAGCCGCGAGGAGGCGGTGGGACAGACGCCCCGGATCCTGAAGTCCGGCGAGCACGGCGAGGAGTTCTATCGTGACCTCTGGGAGACGATCCTCAGCGGCGAGCGGTGGGAGAGCGAAGTCATCAATCAGCACAAAGACGGCAGGCGGCTGTACGTCGACCAGACGATCGCGCCCATCTTCGACGACGGCGGAGAGATCGACCAGTTCGTCGCCGTCAACACCGAGATCACAGGACAGCGCCGGCGCCGACAGCAGCTCCAGGTGCTGTATCGGGTGTTGCGACACAACCTCCGCAACGAACTCAACGTCATCGACGGGTACGCAGATCTCCTCGGATCGGGCAACGGCGACGCCGCCGACGACACCGACGCCCGCGACCGGATCGTCGACGCGGTCGAGAACCTGCTCCGCATCAGCGACAAGGCCCGACAGATCGAGAGCACGTTCAGCGACGGCGGCGCGATCAGCTCGATGAAGCCGCTTCCGAGCGTCGTCCGACGGCAAAAGCAGACGGTCCTCGATCCCGAATCGGACGTGTCGGTGTCGACGTCGATCCCGTCGACGGAGTGCCGCGTCAGCGCCGAACTCGGGACGGCGATCAGAGAACTCCTCGAGAACGCCGTCCGGCACAACGACAGGGAGTCGCCGGCGGTGCGGATCACCGTCGACGTCCACGCGGACGCGGCGAAGCCGACGGCCACGATCACGGTCAGCGACAACGGCCCCGGTATCCCGGAAAACGAAAAGCGGGTGCTCGAAGAGGGCGAAGAGAGCCCGCTGCTTCACGGGAGCGGTCTCGGGCTGTGGCTCGTCAACTGGGTCGTGACCGAACTCGGCGGTGACGTCGGAATCTCCAGCAACGCGTCGGGGGGGACGGTCGTCTCGATCACGGTCCCGGTCCGGGGACCGTAGCGCCCGCTCGGGTCCGGTCCCACCGCCGGGGATCGAAGCGTTTGAGTGGTGGATCGGAGTGCTATCCGGTGTGGTCTCTCTGCTCTCGGTCTTCGCGACCGCGATCCTCCCGATCGTCACCGTGGGCGGCGTCGGGTACCTCCTGGGCCGGGTCCGTCGCATCGACACGGACGCGCTCAACACGGTCGTGGTCTACGTGCTCGCGCCCGCGCTCATCTTCCACAGTCTCGCGGCCACGACGCTCGCGGGATCGACGCTGGCGCGCATCACCGTCGCCATCGTCGCGTTCCACGCGCTCGCGATCGCCCTCGCCGAAGGCGTCGGGCGGCTGTTCGGCGCCTCGGAGACGGCCCTCGCGGCGCTCGTGCTCGTGGTCGCGTTCCCCAACACGGGCAACTACGGGATTCCGGTGTCGACCTTCGCCTTCGGCGCGACGGGCCGGGCCACCGCCGCGGTCTATCTCTCCGTCCAGGCCGTGCTCGTCTACACCGTCGGGCTCTACATCGCCTCCCGCGGGGGCACAGACGGGTGGCGCACGGGGCTCCGCCGCGTCTTCAGCGTTCCGCTCGTCTACGCCGTCGCCGCCGCGCTGGTCGCGCGCGCTCTCGGCGTCGTTCCGCCGTCTGACTCGACGGCGATGGCGACGGTCCAGCTCGTCGGCGACGCCGCGATCCCGATCATGCTCTTGCTCGTCGGGATCCAACTGGCCCGGACCGACGTCCGGACCACGCTCTCTGCGATCTCCGGCGTCGTGGGGCTGAAGATGATCGTCGCGCCCCTCCTGGGGATCGGCGTCGCGCTGGCGGCCGGCTTCGACGACCCGGTCGTCGCGCGGACGTTCGTGCTGGAGTCGGCGATGCCGACCGCGATCACGCCCCTCATCCTGGTCGGCGAGTTCGCCGACGGCGACGTCGCCGGCGTCCCGGTCGCAGAGTTCGTCTCGACGGTCATCTTCGCTACGACGCTCGTCTCGGTGGTCACGCTGACGCTCCTCATCTCGATCCTCAAGAGCGGCGTCGCGGTCTAATCGTCGTCGGCGGGGACGACGGCGCCTTCGAGCGCGGAGTCGTCGTCGCGGCTCGCCGCGTCCGGGTGCCGGATCCAAAGGTCCGAAAAGAGGTCGTCCTGCTGGAGCCGCACCTCCCCGCGGTGTGAGAGGAACAGGAGGGCGAGGTAGGTCGTCACCGGCGTCTCGGCGGCGTCGGCGACTTCCGCGAACAGCACCTCGTCGCGGCCGTTCTCGTAGTGGCGAGAGAGCGCGTCGCGGACGGCCCCGATAGCGGCCTCGATGTCTTCTGTGTGTGCCGTCCCGGTGACGTCGGCTGCGGTGGGCTCTGCCTCGTCGCGGTGCTCGTCGGCCGAGCGGTAATCGAGCGTCTGGGTCCCCCGCTTGTAGCCCCGCGGCGAGTCGGACGTGTCGTACTCGCGGCTCTGCTTCCACCACGACTCCCGCTCGGCCTCGCGGAGTTCCCGGACGAGTTCGTCGAGCGTCTCCGGCGACCCCCGGGCGTGCTTCCGGTCGAGGCGGCGGTCCATCTCGGCTTCGAGCGCGTCGACCGGATCGAACCCGCCCGCGCCGCCGGCCGCCTCGCCGTCTGCGATCGGCCCGCCCTCGTCCCGTTCGAGCGCGGCCTCCCACGGCTCCAGTTCGTCGTCCGGCTCGTCGTCGTCGGATTCGAGCAGCGCGTCGCTCTTCATCCGGAGGAGGACCGCGGCGTAGAACAGCGCGCGGCCCGAGGTCCGCAGATCCGTCTCGTCGAGGCGCGCGAGGAAGGCGTCCGTCGCCTCGACGAGGTCGACGTCCCAGGGGTCGATCTCGCCCTCCTCGGCCAGCTGGACCAGGAGTTCGACCGGCTCGACCTCCTCGTCTCCGTCTGCGGTCGAGTCGGGGCCGGGGTCGGGGTCGGGGTCGGAGTTCCGGTCGCCGCCGAGTCCCGAAGAGAGAGCCTCGGCGCCCGGCGGCGACCCGGCCGAGTCAGTCATCCGCGGGCACCTCCGCTTCGTCGCCGTCGCCGTCGCCGAGCTGGATGCCGGTGACTGCGCTGACGTTGTCGCCCTGCATCGTGACGCCGATGGCCCGCTCGGAGCGCTCTAAGAGGGCCGAGCGGTGAGAGACGACGACGAACTGCGCGTCCGCAGAGAGGTCGTCGACCATCTCGCCGACGCGCTCGGCGTTGGCGGCGTCGAGGAAGGCGTCCACCTCGTCGAGCGCGTAGAAGGGCGCGGGGTTGTGCCGCTGGATGGCGAAGATGAACGCCAAGGCGGTGAGGGACTTCTCGCCGCCGGACATCGCGTTCAGCCGCTGGACGGGCTTGTCGCCGGGCTGGGCCTTCATCGTCAGCCCGCCCTCGAAGGGGTCGTCGGGGTCTTCGAGGTGGAGTTCGCCCGTCCCGTCGGAGAGCCGCTCGAAGATGTCGGTGAAGTTCTCGTCGATCGCGTCGAAGGCCCGCATGAACGTCTCTTTCTTCTGCGCCTCGAAGCGGTCGATCCGGTCTTCGATGGCCTCGCGCTCTTCGACGAGGACGTCCCGGCGCTCCCGGAGGTCCTCGAGGTCGGCTTCGACCTCGTCGTACTCGTCGATCGCGAGCATGTTCACCGGTTCGAGCGCCTCCATCTCGGCCGTGAGCCGGTCGATCTCGGCTTGGACCTCGTCGTGGTCGGGGACGTCGTCGGGGTCGTACTCGCCGACCTCGGCTTCGAGTTCGTCGATCTCCCACGACAGTCGCTCGGCGGTGTCCCGGAGCGACTCCAGGTCGGCTTCGAGGCGATCGACCACCTCGCGCTTCTCGTCGCGCTCGCTCTTCGCCGCCCGGAGCGTCTCCTGGAGGTCCGAGCGTTCCGCCTTCAGGTCTTCGAGTTCGTCTTCGAGTTCCGCGACGGCCTCGCGTTTCGATTCGAGTTCGGCTTCGCGCTCTTCGATTTCGGCCTCTTTCTCGCGCACGGCGTCGCGGGCGTCGGCCTTCCGCTCCTGGGCGGACTCGATGGTCTCTTCGAGGTCCTCGATCGCCTCCTCGGCGTACTGCTTTTCGAGTTGGAGTTCGTTCAGCCGGCCGTCGAGGTCGTCCATCCGGTCTTCTTTCGCTTCGATCTCCTCGCGGATCTCGTCGGCTTCGGCCGTCAACTCGGGGATCTTCGAGTCGGCGAGTTCGTCTTCCAGCTCCTCGATCTCGGCTTCGGTGGCTGCGATCTCGGTCTCGACCTCGTCGATCTCCGCGTCGAGGTCTTGCATCTCCGCGTCGACCTCGGCGCGCTCTTCCCGGAGCGTTTCGATCTCGGCTTCGAGGTCTTCGATCTCGGCCTCGGTCTCGTCGACCGCGGCCTCGGCGTCGTCGATCTCGGCCTCGAGGTCTCTGACCCGCTCGCGGGCGTCGGCCGCGCGGTCGCGCGCGTCGTCGATGTCCTCGTCGAGTTCGCGGATCTCCGCCTGGAGGTCTCGGCGTCGGTCTTCGAGGGCCTCGATCTCTTCGGCCAGCCGTTCGAGTTTGCCGCCGCCGGACTTCGAGAAGGAGTACCGCGAGCCGCCGCCGGAGCCGCCGGTCATCGCGCCGGAGCGCTCGACCAGGTCGCCGTCGAGCGTCACCATCCGGTACTCGCCCATCAGGTCGCGCGCGGTCTCCATATCCTCGACCACGAGCGTCGAGCCCAGCACGTACGAGAAGACGGAGGCGTACTCGTCGTCGTACGCGACGAGGTTCCGCGCGAAGTCGACGACGCCGGGGTGGTCCGGCAGCGACGGGAGGCCGCGGTCGTCCATCTCCGTGATCGGGAGGAACGTCGCCCGGCCCGCGTTCCGCGACTTGAGATAGTCGATGCAGTCGGAGCCGACGCCGTCGTCGTCGACGACGACGTGGGCCAGGCGTCCGCCGGCCGCGGTCTCACAGGCCGTGGCGTACGCGCCGTCGACGGCGCCGAGTTCGCCGACGGTCCCGTGGACGCCCGCGATGTCGGCGTTGCGGATCGTGGTGACCGCCCGCGGCCAGGCGTCGTCGCCGTCGTCGCTCGCGCGCGCCTCGAGGGTGGCGTACTCCGACTGTTTGGACTGCAACTCCTCGACGACCTCGTCGAGTTCGTCTTTCAGTTCCGCCTTCTCCGCGGAGAGGTCGTCGACGACGCCTTCGATCTTCGATTCGTTCTTCTCGGCCTTGTCGAGTTCCGAGTGGAGGTCCGACACCTCGGCCTTCAGGTCGGGGAGTTCCTCTCTGCGCGCTTCGATCTCGGATTCGGCCTCGGAGATCTCGTTCGCCCGTCGACGGGTCTCGTCGAGCAGCCGGTCTTTCTCCCGCTGGTGCTCGTTCTTCTCGGATTTCAGCGCTTCGAGCCGCTCTTTCTTCGATTCGAGCTCGGACTTCAGCTCGTCGTACTCGGTGTCGACGTCGTCGATCTCGGCTTCGACCTCCGCGAGATCGGTCTCCAGGGAGTCGACGTCCGACTTCACGGAGGCCTTCTCGACCTTGACAGAGCGGATCTCCTCGTCGAGTTCGTCGATCTTCTCTTGTTTCCGGTCGAGCTGGACGAACGCGTTCCGCCGCTCGCTTTCGGCGTCTTCGATGCGCTCTTGGGCCGTCTCGATCGCGTTTTCCAGCCGGTCGATCTCGCCTTTGACCTCTTCGATCTCGGATTTGATCCGGAGCTGCTCGTCTTCGCCCTTCCGTTCGATCTCCTTCGTCAGCTCGTCGAGTTCGTCCTCCAGTCGGGTGACGCGCCCCTGGCGGCGGTCGAGCGCGTCGCGCTCGGCGTCGAGTTCGGCCTCGACGTCGTCGATCTCCGTCTCGGTCGATTCGAGCTCCGCCCGCTTTTCTTCGAGTTCGGCCGCCTTCTGGTAGCTCTCGTACTCCTCGCGCTCCTCGCGGAGCGACTGGTACTCGAGGGCGGTCTCGCGTTCGTCCGCCAGTTGTTCGAGTCGGCTCTCTTTCTCCTCGGTGCGGAGGTCGGCCTCCTCGATCCGGTCTTCGACCGCTTCGAGTTCCTCGAACGCGTCTTCCTTCTTGGCGTCGAACTCCGCGACGCCGGCGATCTCGTCGACGATCCCCCGGCGCTGGTGGGGCGTCATATTGATGATCTCGGTCACGTCGCCCTGCATCACGACGTTGTACCCCTCCGGGGTGATGCCGGCCTGCGCGAGGAGGTCCTGGATGTCAGAGAGGTTGCACGAGCGGCCGTTGAGGTAGTAATACGAGTAGTAGTTGTCCTCGGTCTCCTTGACGCGGCGCTTCACGCGGATCTCGGAGACGTCGCCGACGTTCTCGCTGCCGGCTGCGTTGACGACCTGCGAGCGGTCGAGCGTGCCGTCCTCGTTGTCGAGAACGACCGTGACGGCGGCCTCGTTCGGGGCCGCGGAGCCGCCGGCGTCCCCGGCGGCGCCCTCGCCGTCGTCGACGTGGCCCGGGTTGTAGATGAGATCTGTGAGCTTCTCGGCGCGGATGCCGCGCGTCCGGGCCAGGCCGAGCGCGAACAGGACGCCGTCGATGATGTTCGACTTGCCGGAGCCGTTCGGCCCCGTGACCACGGTGAAGTCCTCGTAAAACGGGATGTGGGTCGTCCGCCCGAAGCTTTTGAAGCCGTCGAGGACGAGCTCTTTGATGTGCATGGGTTGCTCGTGGCGGGCGGAGCGCCCGATTACGCGACGATGATGTCGTCGTCTTCGGTCGCCGCCTCGTCGTCACCCTCGGTCTCGTCCCCCTTATCATCGTCGCCCTGCGAGTCGGCGCCGTCCCCGGATTCGGCTTCGGCCGGGACCGCCTCGTCCGCGTCGGCGTCGATGAAGTCCGCGTCGTTGGCGGGCTGGGCGGACGCCTCGCGGCGCGACTCCGCCTGTGCGGGCGACTCCCGGAGGTCCTCGCTCCCGTCGGCGTCCGCCTCGGTGTCGGCGTCCGCGGCGACGTCCGCGGCGGCGTCCGCGTCCCGGTCGGCGGTGACGGCCGACACCTCGTCTTCGTGGCCGACCGGTCGGCTGCCCGCGGCGAGGTCGACCTCGACCTCCTCTTCGAGGAGCCGGACGCGCTCTTTCGTCTCGACGAGCTCTTCTGTCAGGCCGTTGACGGCGGCCTGTAGCTCCGCGACCTTCGATTCGAGCTCCTCCACCCGGTTGCTCATACCGTAGATACCCCGTCGCCGGCCACATAAACGTACGTCAGACACCTACCCGGGAAGTGATAGTTATAGTACGTGTGAGACCTGACAACACGTACCGGGACGGCGTCGTCCCGGTTCGACGGCGATCAGCGGAGGTGTCGGTCGAAGAACGCCACGGTCCAGTTCAGCGTGAACCCCCGCTGGGTCTCGTGGACGGCGTGGCCGGCGTCGGTCGCGACGACGCACTCGCCGGGCGCGTCGCGGTCTTCGAGGAGGTCGTAGAACAGCTCCGAGGCCATCGGCGGAACGACGGCGTCGTCTTCGCCGTGGAGCAGGAGGATCGGCGGCCGACGGCGGTCGCCGTCTCCCGAGCCGAGGTGTGTCGACGGCGACGCCCGCGTCCACGCCTCGGGCGCCGACTCGCGGTCCCCGCCGAGGAACGCGACGAGGGCGTCGGTCTCCGGTTGGTGTTCGAGGACGTAGGTTCCCCCGACGCCGACGACCGCGGCGAGCGCGTCGGTCGCGGCCGCGACGTCCGCGGAGACCGCCGCCCCGCGCGGGGCGAACGCCTCGTGGTCGGGCGTCAGCGCCGCGAGCACCGCGAGGTGGGCGCCCGCGTCGTGGCCGAAGGCGCCGATCCGGGCGGGGTCGACGCCGAGCCGATCGGCCGTCGTGCGGAGCCACCGGACTGCGGCCTTGAGGTCACAGAGCGGGGCCGGGAAGGTGGCGGCGTCGCTGCCGCGGTAGGAGGGCACGGCACAGACGTAGCCCCGCTCGGCGAGGGCGAGCCCGTACCGGGCCAGCGAACCGCGGTCGGGCGCGCGCCAGCGGTCCCCCGGCACGAGGACCACGGCGGCGCGGCGAGCGGTGGCGTCGGCGCCGGTCGGCGCGGCAGCGGACGCGCCGGCGACATCACCCGCGGTCGCGGGCCGGTAGAGGTCGAGCGCGAGCGGCTCGCCGCCGGGGGTCGCGAACGGAACCCCGCGGCTGACGTCGACCCGGGCGGCCTCGGCGAGTCCGGTGGAGCGATCGGAGGTGGTCATCTGGGCCGCTCGCGGCAGCGATACCTCGGTCTCGGGGGGACTCGCTCCCGTCCGGGCGCGACGGGACTCCCTGCGGTACTCATTGCCCGTCGACTCGGTGCGCCCCCAGTATAGGTTTTCGTCTCGCCGTCCGTCCCGTTAGCCTTTAGCCGCGCTGCGCCGAACCAGGCGTCAATGACCGCGAAGGCGCTCTCCCAGCGCGATCTCGCCACCGTCATCGGGCTGGAGGTCCACGTCCAGCTCGAGACGGACACGAAGATCTTCTGTGGGTGCTCGACCGACCCCGTCGACGACGAGGAGCCGAACACCCGGACCTGCCCGGTCTGTCTGGGCCTGCCGGGCGCGTTGCCCGTCCTGAACGAGGGGGCCGTCGAGGCCGCCGTGAAAGTGGGCAAGGCGCTCGACGCCGAGGTGGCCGAACACACGCGCTTCCACCGGAAGAACTACTACTACCCGGACCTGCCCAAGAACTTCCAGATCACGCAGTACGACGCGCCGATCTGTTCGGACGGCGCGCTCGAAATCTCCGTCGAGGACGAGCGCCGCGAGATCGGTATCGAGCGCGCCCACCTCGAAGAGGACCCGGGGAGCCTCCAGCACGCCGGCGGCGGCATCGACACCGCCGAGTACACGCTCGTCGACTACAACCGCGCCGGGACGCCGCTGATGGAGATCGTCACCGAACCGGACTTCCGCAGCCCAGCGGAGACCCGCGCGTTCCTGGCGAAACTCGAAGAGGTGCTGGAGTACCTCGGCGTCTTCGACTCGACGCGCGACGGCTCGCTCCGCGTCGACGCCAACATCTCGCTCGTCCCCGAAGACGAGGTCGACGACGAGGGCGCGATCAGCGTCGAGGCGCTGGAAGCCGCCAACCGCACCGAGGTGAAGAACATCTCGAGTCACAAGGGCGCAGAGCAGGCGCTCGCCTACGAGGTGACGCGACAGAAGAACGCCGTCCAGCGCGGTCGGGCGGTCGAACAGGAGACGCGCCACTGGGACGAGTCGCGCGGCATCACGGTCTCGATGCGGTCGAAAGAAGAAGAAAAGGACTACCGCTACTTCCGCGAGGCCGACCTCCCGCCGCTCGAAGTCAGAGCGTGGAAAGAACGGATCGCCATCCCCGAACTCCCCGACGCCCGCCGCGAGCGCTTCCGCGAGGAGTACGGTCTCGACGCGGAGTCGGCCGCGAAGCTCACCTCCACGAAGGAGGTCGCCGACTTCTTCGAGGACGTGGCCGCCCAGTTCGATCCCGACCTCGCGGCGACGTGGGTCGCAGACAACCTGCTGGGCGAACTCAACTACCGAGGTATGGAGATCACAGACGTCGACGACCGGCTCGAGGAGTTCACGCGGCTCGTCGAACTCGTCGACGGCGAGGAGATCACCACCAAGAACGCAGAAGAGATCGTCCTGCGGACGATGCTCGACGAGGGGAAAGCCCCCGAGACGGTCATCGACGAGGAGGGCCTCGGCACCGCCGGTACCGACGAAGTCGCCGACGCCGTCGCGGCGGCCATCGAGGAGAACCCCGACGCGGTCGAAGACTACCACGCCGGCGAGGAGGGCGCGATCAACTACCTGGTCGGACAGGTGATGCAGAAGACCGGCGGGAGCGCCGATCCCGGCGACGTGAACCAACTCCTCCGCGAGCGGCTGGCAGAATAGCTGTTCCGCGCGCACACGCGCGCTGTCCACCGATTTTCACCGGTACACCGCGAAAGGTTTAGGCCGACCCCCCGCTTAGCGCCCTCCAATGAGTCAGGGTCCGGAACTGATCATCACCGAGAAGGACAACGCCGCTCGGCGGATCGCGGACATCCTGAGCGGCGGGTCCGCCGAGGCCGATCGCCGCAACGGCGTCAACGTCTACAAGTGGGGGGGAAAGCGCTGCATCGGTCTCTCCGGTCACGTCGTCGGCGTGGACTTCCCGCCCGAGTACAACGACTGGCGGGACGTCGAGCCGGTCGAACTGATCGACGCGCCGATCGACAAGCAGCCGACCCAGGAGAACATCGTCTCGCAACTCAAACTGCTCGCCCGCCGCGCCGGCCACGTCGTCATCGCGACCGACTACGACCGCGAGGGCGAACTCATCGGCAAGGAGGCCTACGAACTCGTCCGGGAGGCCAACGAGGACGCCCCGGTCGACCGCGTCCGCTTCTCGTCGATCACCGAAAACGAGGTGAAAGAGGCGTTCGCGAACCCCGACGACCTCGACTTCGACCTCGCCGCCGCGGGCGAGGCCCGACAGATCGTCGACCTCGTGTGGGGCGCGGCGCTCACGCGCTACCTCTCGCTCTCGGCCCGCCAACTGGGCGACGACTTCATCTCCGTCGGCCGGGTCCAGGGGCCGACGCTGAAGCTCATCGTCGACCGCGAACGGGAGATCGAGGCGTTCGACCCCGAGGACTACTGGGAGCTTTTCGCCGACCTCGAGAAAGAGGAGGGGAGAAACGGCGCCTTCGAGGCGCAGTACTTCTACCTCGACGACGACGGCAACGAGGCCGAGCGCGTGTGGGACGAGGACGCGGCCGAGGACGCCTACGAGACCCTGGCGTCGGCGTCGACGGCGACCGTCGACTCGGTCCGCCGCCGCACCCGGACGGACGACCCCCCGGCACCGTTCAACACCACGCAGTTCATCCGCGCGGCGGGCTCGCTCGGCTACTCCGCCCAGCGCGCGATGAGCATCGCCGAGGACCTCTACACCGCGGGCTACATCACCTATCCCCGGACGGACAACACCGTCTACCCGGACGACCTCGACCCGCGCGAGCTCCTCGATTCCTTCACGGGTACCCGGGCGTTCGGCGACGACGCCGATTCCCTCCTCGACCGGGAGTCGATCGAGCCCACCGTGGGCGACGAGGAGACGACAGACCACCCACCGATCCACCCGACGGGCGAACTGCCGAGCCGCGCGGACCTCTCCGAGGACGAGTGGGAGGTCTACGAGCTCGTCGTCCGACGGTTCTTCGCGACCGTCGCCGAGCCGGCCACCTGGGAGCACCTCCGGGTCGTCGCCGTGGTCGGGGACGGCGACGAACTCTCGCTGAAGGCCAACGGCAAGCGCCTCCTGGAGCCGGGCTACCACGCCGTCTACCCCTACTCCAACGCCAGCGAGTCGTTCGTTCCGGACGTCGCCGAGGGCGAGGAGCTGGCCGTCACCGACACCGCCCTCGAGGCGAAGCAGACCCAGCCGCCGCGACGCTACGGCCAGTCGCGCCTCATCGAGACGATGGAGGATCTCGGGATCGGAACGAAGGCTACCCGCCACGACGTCATCCAGAAGCTCTACGACCGCGGCTACATCGAGGGCGATCCGCCCCGGCCGACCCGGCTCGCGCGCGCGGTCGTCGAGGCCGCCGAGGAGTTCGCCGACCTGATCGTCTCCGAGGAGATGACCGCCCAACTGGAGCGAGATATGCAGGCCATCGCCCGCGGCGAGGCCACCTTAGAGGAGGTGACAGAGGAGTCCCGCGAGATGCTCGAGTCGGTCTTCGAGGGGCTGATGGAGTCGGGCGAGGACGTCGGCGAGCACCTCCAGGAATCGCTGAAGGCGGACAAGACGGTCGGGGAGTGCCCCGAGTGCGGCGGCGACCTCGTGATCCGGAAGAGCCGTCAGGGCTCGTACTTCATCGGCTGTGATTCGTACCCCGACTGCACCTACACCCTGCCGCTGCCGTCGACCGGCAAGCCGCTCATCCTCGATGAGACCTGCGACGAGCACGGACTCCACCACGTCAAGATGCTCGCCGGGCGGAAGACGTTCGTCCACGGCTGTCCGCTCTGCAAGGCCGAGGAGGCCGACGAGGAAGAAGACCGCGTGATCGGGCCGTGTCCCGAGTGCGAGGAGGGCGAACTCGCGATCAAGCGACTCCGCTCTGGGTCCCGACTGGTCGGCTGCACGCGCTATCCGGACTGCGACTACTCGCTGCCGCTGCCCCGTCGCGGCGACGTGGAGGTGACAGACGAGACGTGCGACGAACACGACCTCCCGAAGCTTCGGATCACCTACGACGACGAGGGCCGCGAGCCGTGGGACCTCGGCTGTCCGATCTGCAACTACCGCGAGTACCAGGCCGAAGGGAGCGAGGGCGGCACCGACCTCGAGAGCGTCAGCGGCATCGGCGAGAAGACCGCAGAAAAGCTGAAAGACGCCGGCATCGAGGACGTCACCTCACTCAAGGAAGTCGCACCCGACGCGCTCGCCGATCGGATCGACGGCGTCGGCCCCGACACGGTGCGGAAGTGGCAGGCCGAAGCCGACTGATCGCGACACCAAGTCGGAAGCCGGGGCGACGTCATAACGTCCGTTGTCAGAGGGGTGGAGCACCGCCCGCGAGTTTATATACCGAGACGCGGCCACCGCCCCCGTGCGATAAGCGACGCCCCGCATCGAAACGCGGTTGTGCGGCACGGCGATGCGGGAGCGGCAGTGCCGCCTGTTCGCCACGCCGTCCGAGACGGAAGGCCGGCCGTCTCTACCGGTGGCACCGATACCGGAGGAGACGATACGGGTACGAAGGGGACACGGCCCTCATCGGACAGCGATCTCGGTCTCGTGGTCTGTCGCGGCGATCGCATCGCGGACGCGGGCGGCGCCGTCGACGTCGTCGGTCTCGGCGACGTTCTCCATCAGCACCGTCTCCGAGGGGAAGAGGTGTTCGCCCAAGACGAGTCCGTGGTCGCGGGCGGTCGAGCCCGTCATCGTCAGGTAGACGCCGAGTCCGACGTCCGCGATCGCGGCCTCTTCCTCGCGGTCGTCGGCGGGATAGGCGAAGGTGATGCCCTCCAGCGGCCGGGTGCCGATGACGGCCTCGACGAGCCGTTCGTACCGCGGCGAGATGCAGAGTTCGCCCTCGTAGTCGGCGACGAAGCCCCGATCGAGATCGGCGCCCGGCGGCAGGACCTCCGGGCGGGCCAAGAGCGTGTGGTAGACCGTGTCGCCGAGTCCGGCGACGACGCGGACGTCGGTGTTCATCGGGTCGATACGGGCGTTGATGTCCGCGATCGAGTCGAGACCGTCGGGTTCGAGTTCGACGACCTCCTCCAAGACGAGGTCGGCGCTGTCGAACCCGAGCCCGAACTCGTGAGTCCGGAGCGCGCGGAACGGTTCCTCGCGTCCCACGAACTGGACCGGAACGCCGTCGACGTCGACGGTGAGGCTGTCGAAGACGATCCGGCGGGGCATCCCCCGGCGGTCGTCGCGGAGCAGCGTGTACTCCGGTTCGTAGGGATCGTCGAGGTCGGAGTAGGTCGCGAGCCGCTGGTAGATGTCGGCCTCCGGTGGCGTCTCGCCCTTCGTGATCGCCTTCTCGTGGCGGAGCGTCGAGATGATCTCGTCGGCTGTGCGCTCTGTGGCCGCAACGTCGGCGACGCGTTCGAGGACGGCTTCGAGCGGGCGTCCCTTGCGCGGGACTGCGACGCGAACCGCCTCCGTCTCGGTCATTGTCGACTCGACGTGACGCGGCGCTAAACAGATTGCGCTTCCGCAGGATCGAGGAGGGCCGACCGCAGAGCGGGATCCGGCCGCTACGCCCCGCCGCCGGCCGGTCCGAAGGCGTCGCTGAGCCGGTCGCGGAACTCCTTGAGCTCCTCGATGTCGGTCTCGATCGACTCGAAGCGCTCGAGTTCGGCCGAGAGCGCGGAGACGTCCGCTCGAAGGTCGTCGAGTTCGGCTTCGAGCGACTCGCGCGTGTCACGGACGTCGCCGTCGAGCGTCGCGATGTCCTCGCGGACGTCGCCCATCTCCTCGTCGAGGCGCGCGATCTGATCGGCGGTCTGGCCGACCTCGGCAGCGACGTCGTCGATCTCCGCGGAGAGATCGCTCGTCTCCGCGGAGAGGTCGTCGACGTCGGCCACGGCGTCTGTCAGGTCCGCCTCGAGTTCGTCCACCCGGCCTTCCGTGTCGTCGAGGCGTTCTTCTGTCGCGTCCATCCGCGCGCGCAGCTCGTCGACACCGGCCGCCGCGTCCGAGGCGGTGTCGGCCACCTCGTCGAGCTGCCGCGCCATCTCGTCGGCGCGGTCGTCGGTGTCGGCGACGTCTTCGCGCAGTGCCGAGACGTCCTCGCGGATCGCCGCGCGGTCCTCGCCGGCCGCGTCCACCGACTCGCGGAGATCGTCTATCGCCTCTTCGATCTCGGTCAGTTCGGTGTCGAGCCGTTCGACCAGTTCCGCACCGGTTCCCTCCTCGTCGATGAACTCCGCGATCGCGTCCGCGTAGGCGTTCAGCTCTTCCATCTGCGCCTGCACGCGGCGAATGCGGACGTCCGCGCTCCGGGGGAGTCCGGTGTCGAGCTCGTCGCGGAGCGTATCGAGGTCCGACTCCGAGACCTCGCCCGCCCGGATCTCCTCGGCGAGCGTCGCCGCCAGGCCCCCGGATTCCGCGCTCTGGGCGGCGGAAGCCCCGTTGGAGTCGGCTGTCGACCCACCCGTCTCGGCCGCGGCTTCCTCGGTCGGGTCGGCGACCGCCACGTCGGACGCGTCGACCGATTCGTCGGCCTGTTCGCCGATATCGACGTACTCGTCGGCCGCCTCGCTCTCGGCACTGTCGGCCGCAGCGGGCTCGTCTGCCGCGGAAGCGTCGTCCCCGCTGGCCGCGCCGCCGACGCGGTCGATGCCATCGGCGTCCGACCGCTCTATCGCGGTCGGGAGGTCGGAGTCGACCTCCCGAGGGACGGCCTCGTCGGCGCCCGGCGCTTCCACCGCGGCGGCTTCGTCGGCCTGCTCTTCGGATGCTGTAGGCTCAGCGCCCGGCTCCTCGGACTCGGCCGCGGCGTCGGCCGCGACGTCGTCACTTCCCGCGTCGGCCGCGGTCTCGGTGGCCGAGTCGCCGCCGAGCGCTTCGTCGAGGACCTCGTCGACGTCGTCGGACGGCCCGAGCGCGTCGGCGACCGCGTCCTCGTGTTCCGCGAGCGGATCTGACGCCCCAGAACTCCCGTCGCCGGCGCCCGCGCCGGCCGGTTCGGCGTCCGCCGGCTCGCTCGCGTCGAGGTCCTGCTCGACGTCTCGCGCCCCGGGATCGGTCTCGACGTCCGGCGCGTTCTCGTTCGCGAGACGACCGTCGCCCTGCAACGCGTCGCGGACGAGCTGGCTCCGGTCGGCACCGAGGATGTCTTCGACCTCGGAGCCGGCCGGCTCTTCTTGCGGCCCCTCCGGGATCGGTGGGCGTTCGAGAATCGGCTCGCCGAGGAACCCCTCGGCATCCGATGGGTCGTCGAGGCGGATGCCGTACACCGTCGTGGTCGTCTCGCCCGGTTCGAGCGTGCGCTCGTACTCGACGCGGTGGTCCTTGTAGGCGGTCCAGTTCTCGCTCTCGTAGTCCGGGTGGAACCCCACGCCCTCCATCGGGAAGTCCTCGGGAATCTGGTCGATGAGTCGGACGTGGACCGGCTCGTCGCTCGCGGAGTCGAGCCGGAACTTGATCGCCGGCACGGGGAACTCCTCACCGGCGAACGACTTCTCTACAGCGACCTCGCCGTCGGAGACGGAGATCGTTCGGTCGGCGTCGGGGTCGTGGCTCATAGGCTTTCGTACCGAAACTATTCACATAAAACATCCGGGCGGAATACCGTTTGTGAGAACGGCAGACGGGTCGTTCGGGGGACGTCGCCTCCGACAGGTCCGGCAGAAGTCTTTTTCCCTGGGGAAGCCGACGGCCGAACGATGGCAACCGACGACGACGCGTCCGCCGCCGACGCCGAGGGGGGCGGCGAGGACGCGTTGGAGGGGGATCGACAGTCGTCGACCGCTGGGGGGGAGCGATCGTCGTCGACCACAGAAGGAGGACCGGCCCCGACAGCCGCGGGGCCCCCTTCGGCGTCGGACGGCGACACGGCGGAGTCGGCCGCCGAAACGTCGGCCGGCGAGACAGAAGAGACGGGGACAGACGTCGCCGTCGGCGAGTACACGTGGGCGGATTTCCTCGGCGAGTACGGCGTCGACGGCGACGTGGCGTCGCTGTATCGCGGCTACGACCCGCGAGAGCTGCGGGAAGAACAGTCCGACGGCGACGAAAGCGCGCGCTGGGACGAAGGCGAGAGCGACGTGGAGATTCCGACGCCGACGCGCGCCGACTGGGAGCAGGTGAGCCTGGATCCGGAGGCGTACCTCGACTTCCACCCGGTCGAGGTCGACGAAGCGGTCGGCTCGGCGATCGGGCGGGCGCTCGAACTCGACGCCGACTTCCAGGAGTTCTGTGACCCCGAGACGACGCCCGTCACCAAGGACGTCTGGCTGTGGGAACACTACAAGCGCGAGTACTACTACGAGTCGGACGGGTCGCGGCCGCGTGACGAGAACGGCGAGACCGTAGCGTTCGACCCCGCGGCCGCGCTCGGATTCGACCCCGACGTGACGGAGAACGCGCTCGCTCGCGGTGGGCAGCGCGCGGCCGAACTGAAAGACCTCGTCGACGAGCGGACGGTCGACGTCGATCCCGCGTTCGACGAGGACGCCTTCTTCACCGACGCGAACGGCGCGACGACGGTCGTGAACCGCTACGACCTCGAAAAGGCCGTCCCCCTCGAGAAGAAGGCGCACTTCCGGGAAGTCGAGCGCTACTGGGTCAACAAGCCCCACTCGTTCGTCGTCATCTTCCACTCCCGGAAGGAAAACGAGAAGAAGTACTACCTCGTCGAGCCGCACCAAAACCGGATCGAGACCGATCTGGCGGAGTTCCTGACCGGCAAGCTCCGGACCGCGATCAAATACGAGGACGAAGACGTCGCCGCCGAAGGGCACGACAGCCGCCGCCGCGTCATCGAACAGCAGGCGCTCGAACTCCTCGAACGGTACAACCTCTATCGGGCGCCCCCGAACCCGCGTCGGGCGGGGCTGTCGGTACTCCCCACGAGGACCTCCGACTCGGGAGGCGGCGGGGCGTTCGCGGATCTGGGGCTCGATCTGGGCGTGGATCTCCCGCTCGGCGACGGGCGGGGAGGTGAAAGCGGGGCGACGGGCGAATCGGCGATGCGGTCGGCGGCGGCGTTCGCGCGATCGCTCGGCCTGAGAGAGGGTTCGCTGGGCGGCCGGCTCGACTGGCTCTTCGCGTCCGAAGGCGGGAGCGACCCCGACCCCTCGCTTTCGGGCATCGCCGCGCGGCCCGAGCCGGCGGTCCTCGAGGAAGACCCGACGGCGCTGAACGACTACCAAGTCGAGAAGCTGCTGTATGCCCTCCGGCGGGACTTCATCGGCTACGAACGGATCGACGGCATCAAACACGACGTCAACGTCGAGGACATCTCCTGTGACGGCTATAATTCGCCGGTCTTCGTCTACCACTCCGACTACGAGCAGATCATCACCAACGTCTACCACGGCGAGGAGGAACTCGACGACTTCGTGGTCAAACTCGCCCAGCGGTCGGGAAAGGGCATCTCGAAGCGCCGGCCGCAGGTCGACGCGACGCTCCCCGACGGGTCGCGCGCGCAGTTGACGCTCGGCCGCGAGGTGTCGGACCACGGCACCAACTACACCATCCGGCAGTTCAAGGACGTCCCCTACACGCCGGTCGACCTGGTGAACTGGAACACCTTCTCCTTGGAGGAGATGGCGTTCCTCTGGCTCTGCATCGAGAACGACAAGAGCCTCATCTTCGCCGGCGGGACCGCCTCCGGGAAGACGACCTCGCTGAACGCGGTGTCGCTTTTCATCCCCTCGAACGCCAAGATCGTCTCGATCGAGGACACCCGCGAGGTCGAACTCCCCCAGCGCAACTGGGTCGCCTCCGTCA
>JBDGUP010000054.1:0-40119 GCA_042215815.1 Haloquadratum sp.
CGAGTCGATGCGGGACCTCGAACGCCAATTGCTTTCGTAGTAGTATCTGTTCCGAAGTAGTATCTGTTCCGATATATACCACGTCCTATCACAAATACATCACTTATATGCAAATGAAAATATAGACACCAGCGATATTCATCCAAATTGTATGAGTATATCGACGTAAATTTTTATAAAAGTGAGATTTAATCGCAATAGTGAAAATCACATATTGCAGTTTGGATATTTATGTTACTGATATAGCAACGAGACGTTGATAGAGGAGTGTTCCAGGTCGTACATTTCGCTGGCACAATTTCTAAGTCAGTTTACTGCGATCAGGGCATATGCCACCTGTGCCACGAGAAAATCCCAGCCACCTGCCGACGGAGGTACTGCCCGCATCACGGCCCGGTAACCCACAATTCGACGAACAGCGACGGCGATGAGTCCGGGAGCCGACGCCGATTCGTCGTCGGATTCGGCGGCCGATCGGGAGGGCGGCGCCTCGCCGTATATCGGCGCGGGGCTCCTCGACGAGAAGATGGGGCCCAGCTCCGCACTGGCGCACCTCTACCGGGGCGAGATCCATCGGATGAAACTCTGGCGCGAACGCCTCGATCGGACGACCAACTGGGCGGTCGTCGTGATCGCTGCGATCCTCACCTGGGCGTTTTCGAGTCCGAACAACCCGCATTACATCATCCTCGTCGGCATCGCGATGCTGGGCGTTTTCCTCGTCGTCGAAGCCCGACGCTACCGCGGGTACGACATCTGGCGTGGCCGGGTCCGGACGCTCCAGGAGAACGTCTGGGCCTACGGGCTCGATCCGGACGGCGGCATCACAGACGAAATGTGGCGGAAGCACCTCGCAGACGACTACCGCGATCCCACCCTGAAGATCACCACCGAAGAGGCCATCGCCCACCGACTGCGCCGGATTTACCTGCCGCTCTCCGCCGTGTTGCTCGTCGCCTGGACCGTCAGAATCACCGCGTTTTCCGCCGAGTCGTGGCTCGCAACGGCGGCCATCGGGATGATCCCGGGATGGATCGTCGTACTATCGGTCGTGTGTTTGTATCTCGGCGCCGCCGTCGTGGCCTACCGACCTAGGTCCTGGCACGCGCGGGGCGAACTTCGCTCAGAGGACCTCCGGAAGTACGAGTGAGGCTCGGCCGGGGCGATCGGGCGCCCGGCGCGGCCGAAGCCCGCAACTCAAGTACCTCGGGGACGAAACGGGGCGCAATGCCAATCGTCGAAGTGACGCTCCCCGACGAACTGCTGAACGAATTCGAACAGCTGGTCGACGAGGAGTTCGTCTCCCAAGAGCAGGCCGTCGAAGAACTGTTGAGTATGGGTATCGACGCCTACAACGTCGACGTCGTCGACGAGAGCGAGCCTGGCGACGACTTCATCGAGGGCGCAGAAAACAACCTCTTCGATACCGCCTCGGATCCGGGCGACATCGACGACGACCGTCTCTGATATACTGTCGGACGAACGTCCTGATACGCCTGGGTATCCCCCGGAGGGGGGACGAGCGTCTCAACGGGTTCGTCCGACAGTATACTAGACATTATCACTATCAATCGTCGGCAGGCGTCGGCCGTCGGACCGATCCCGACCGCCACGTTCCGCGCCGATACCACAGGTACGCGATCGCCGCGCCGGCGACGTTCGAGAGCGGGAACGCGATCCAGACTCCGGTCGCGCCGAGGGCGCGCGAGGCGAGATACGCGATCGGAATCCGAACGACTCCCAGCATCACGATCGAGATCGCCGCGGCCGTGAGCGTCTTGCCAGCACCCCGGAAGCTGCCGGTGTAGGCGCGCAGCACGCCGATGAAGCCGAAACTCGGCGCGACCCATCGGAGGAAGTCGACGCCGATCCGGACCACCTCGGGGTCGTCGGTGAAGGCGCCGACGATCGGTTTCGCGGCGACGAGGGCCACGACGCCGACGCCCGTGAGGACGACGAAGGTCCACTTCGCAGCGAAGCCGGCTGCGATCCCGGCGCGGTCGGGCTTCTTCGCGCCGATGTTCTGTCCGGTCATCGTCTCGACGCCGCGCGCCACGGCGATCGCCGGCAGGAAGATCACCGAGAAGACGCGGACGCCGATACCGAACGCGGCGACCACCGTCGTCGGGAACAGGCCGACGACGAGGAGGAGCAGGTTCACCGACAGCGCGCGGCCGGTGCCTTCGACGGAAGCGGGGATCCCGACGTCTAGGAGTTTCCGGAGGTAGGTGAAATCGGGGCGCATCTGCGTCGGGTGAATCTGTACGCCCCGCACGCCCTCGAACATCACGGCGATGCCGACGACGAACGCCAGCGCGCGCGAGAACACGGTCGCGACGGCGGCGCCGGTGATCCCGGAACCGGTGTAGCCGGTCGCGGCGAAGAGCGTCGCTTCCAGCCCGCGAAGCCCGAGCATTCCGAAGAGGGGGTTCCGATCGAAGCCGAAGATCAGGATCGGATCCAGCGCGATATTCAGCACGACAGAGCCGAACATCACGAGCATCGGCGTGACCGTGTCGCCGTAGCCGCGCATCAGGGCGATGAAGACGAAGAAGCCGAACATAAACGGCAGCCCGGCGGCGATCACCTGCATATAGCCCGTCGCGAGCGGTAAGACCGCCGGTGAGGCACCGAGGAAGTCCAGAAACGGACCCACGGCGAAGTAACCGACCGCTCCGAGCAGGATCGATCCCAGGAGGGAGAAGACGACCGTCTGGGAGGCGGCGTACTCGGCTTCGGTCTCCTCGTCGGCCCCGGTGTGCTGGGCGACCAGCACGCTCCCGGCAACCGACAGCCCCATCCCCAACGAGATGAGGAGGAACACCATCGGGAACGCGAAGCTGATCGCCGCGAGCGCGTTCGTGCTGTACTGGCCGACCCAGAACGTGTCCGCCAGATTGTACGCGGTCTGGAGCAGATTCGTGATGACGATCGGCAACGAGAGGTAAAACAGGGGCCAGCCGATCCCGCCACTCGTCAGATCGAGTTCCTCGGGGCCTTTGAACAGCGAGCCCAGACGATCCCAGAGGCTCATTCACTCCTCCCGTCGCTCGCCGGGTCGTCGCCGGGGCGGAGGGCCTCGTCGATGTACGTTTCGATGGCCGCGGCGGACGCCTCGGGGGAGTGACCCACCGCGACGTGTCGGGTCTGTGCGCCGGTGACGAAGGTGGTCAGGACGGAAGCGACCTCGTCGGGATCGAGATCTGCGCGAAACGTGCCGTCTGCGACACCCCGAGCGACGTGGTCGCGGACGCGTGCCGCAAACGTCGCATCGAAGCGCTGGAGTCGCTCGCGAAACGCCTCGTCGTACGGCGATTGCGCCTTGATCTCTAACAGGGCTGTCTGGAACGCCGGCGCGTCCGTTTGCTTCGTCACGAGGCACTGCACGAGCGCGGTCAGTCTCTCGGCGGGCGTCTCGCCGTCGGGATCGTCGATCCGCGTCTCGAACCGTTCGTAGAGGTGGTCCAGAAACGACACCAGCAGGTCGTGCTTGCCGTCGAAGTGGTAGTGGAGCGCGGCCTTGCTCAACTCGGTCTCGTCAGCGATGTCCTGCATCGTCAGGGCCGCATATCCGTGCTCGCATAGCGCGTCGTGAGTCGCCTCGAGTATCGCTGTGGGGGCGTCAGTCATTCGGGAGCGGTACGATACCTAACTGTCCGGTCAGTCAAAAGCGGTTCGAATCGTCGGCCGCGTCCGCGACAGCCGTAGACGCCCTGTGTATCGTCCCGCGATACGAGACGAATTGTGCGCTCGGGGGCCGGCAATAATATCATATAACAGTAATAAATAGTAGAGAGACTAGTATATAATTCCACGATTGCATAAATTAATATACGGCAATTAAAACCACAATATTTATATATTTACTAATATTAGTATTTATTGAGTAGATTTATTTGAGTATGAAATTTTAATCCTCGATTTATTTTATTATCGGACAAGTGGGTAATAGATATATTATATGAGTTATTATAGCTAACATAGGTTATATTATGTATAGACGTTCGCGAACTCACAGTAGTACGAATGTTATACTCGGATCGACCCCTGCCTCGTGTTCGACCCATTTCGTCCCGCATTACGGGACAATAGGTGGTGGCTCCTCGAGCGGGGACGCCGACCGGGTGGCGCCGATCTCGTCACGGGGGGCCGTCTCCAAAACCAGAAATTTTATAATGTAGTATTCGGAGCACTAGAGATATGTCACAGCCAGACACCGAATCGAGGCGTGCGGAGGACCTCGAATCCTACCACGTGATCGACTGCGACTGCCACTATATGGAGTCGTTCCAGGACGTCGCCGAGTATATGGACGAGCCCTGGAAGACGAAGTTCGAGGGCAGCAACTTCGACGAGAAGGGGGCAAAGCAGAATCTGAGTTCGTTCTTCCCCTTCTCCACCGGCGATCGGCAGGCGTACGGCAAGATCACGCGCGAGCACTCGTCGTATCCCGATTCGCCGGAGACGCCCGAGCGCATCCGCGAGGGGATGGAGTCCATCGGCGTCGACCAGACGCTCCTGATTTCGCACCTCATCCTCGCCGGGGCGGGCACGACCGCAGACGACACCCGACAGGCCGCCTTCGCCAAGGGGTACGTCGAGTACATGAGCGAGGAGGTCCTCGATCCCGACGACGGTATCTTCGGGCTCGCGCCGATCCCGTATTACGACCTCGAGGCATCGCTCGAAATCCTCGATCTCATCGAGGACCGCGACGAGTACGCGGGCGCGTGTTTCGTCACGGCGGGTGCGACCCCCCCGCTCGGAAACCGGAAGTACGACCCCCTCTACGAGCGGTGTGAGGATATGGACATCCCGGCGGTCTTCCACACCGGCGGCGCCGGACTCGACGAGTACGTGCGCAACGGCTACGAGGAGATGCTCGAGACCCACACGCTGGGTTTCCTCGAATCCAATATGTCCCAGATCGTGAGCCTCGTGGTCCAGGGCGTCCCCGAGAAGTTCCCGGACCTCGACATCGCGTTTATGGAATCCGGCGTGACGTACCTCCCGTCGCTGATGACGCGGCTCGACGAGGAGTACCTGAAGCGGCCCGAAGAGGCGCCGCTGCTGGACGAGCGTCCCGGCGAGTACATCACCGACTTTTATTACGGGACCCAGCCGCTCGAAGTGTCCGCAGACCCCGAGTACCTCGAGAAGTGTATCGATATGGTCGGCGCCGAGCAGCTGATGTACGCGTCTGATTACCCCCACTGGGACTACGACCGGCCGACGACGGTCATCGACCTGCCGTTCCTCTCCGAAGACGAAAAGCGCGCGATCCTCTCCGAGACGGCCTCCGAGGTGTTCGGCCTATGAGCGACGGGCTCGTCGAGGTCAAACCCGAGAGCGAGTTCGAAGACGGCGACCGAGAGTTCGTCGACGTCGACGGCGTCGAGGTCGGCGTCCTGCAGGTCGAAGGCGACCTGTACGCGCTCCAGAACTACTGCGCCCACGACGGCGGGCCGGTCTGCGAGGGCAAGACGCACAGAAAGCTCGTCGGCGAGTTCGAAGAGCCGGGCAAGCGCGTCGACAAGTCGTTCACCGACGAGGAGTGCGTCATCTCCTGTCCGTGGCACGGGTGGTCCTACGACATCGAAAGCGGCGAACACCTCGGCACCGGAGACTACGCCGTCCCGACCTACGAGGTCGTCGTCGAAGACGGCGTCGTGTACGTCGGCGATCGTCAGATCTGATCGGGATCGTCGCGACCGTCACGTTCGAACCGTATATTTATCCTCTCTCGACGAGAGGATCGGATATGGCCGGGAACCTGGTCGGGGCGGACGAGACGCTCTTCCGGATCGTCGAAGCGATGGCGGAGGCGGGACCGGTCGGCGTGACCGAACTCGCGGCCCGCTTGGACCTCACGAAGAGCACGGCTCACCGCCACCTCCAGACGCTGGCCGAGCACGGGTACGCGATAAACGACGACGGGACCTACCGGCTGTCCCACCAGTGGTTCCACATCGGCGCGACGGTCAAGTCGCGTCGCCCGTTCTACGCGGCCACGCGCCGGGTTCTCTCGGATCTGGCCGAGCGCACACAAGAGACCGCCTGGTGTGCCATAGAAGAGCGCGGCAAACTGATGTTCCTCGACGGGGCCGGATCGAACCCGACGCACAACCCGGACCTGCTCGTCGGCGACTGGTCGTCGATCACGACGACCGCGGCCGGGAAGGCCATCCTCGCCCACCTGCCGGACGGACGCGTCGACGAGATCGTCGCGGACGACGACACGCCACCTTCCGAAGCCGACCTCCGGCAGGAACTCGACTACGTCCGGTCCCGCGGCTACGCCGTCAACCAGGGCGAAGACATCTCCGGCATCTACGCCATCGGGATGCCCGTGGTCCAGAACGGGACCGTCCACGGCGCGCTCTCGCTCGCCAGCCCCTCGGAGACCCTCGTCACCGACGATCGAAACGAGGCGATCGACGCGCTCTCGGCCGCCGTCGATCGCGTCGAAACGACGCTCGCGACCACGGACAGCGACGATTCGCGCGCCGAGACGTTTCCGCGAGCGAACGACTGAGAATGGCTAGTCTCGTTTCGCCCCGGTGATCGCCGCCGTGGTGAACGCACCCAGTTAATCAGAACGAGTATTATAGATAATATATACTAAAAACGGTCGCACAGCCATATTTAGCAAATGACGGGACAAAATGACATAATATTTTTATTATACGGACATTTTGACATAATAACTTTTTATTTTTTGCATAATAAATTGAAATTTATAACCACGTTAGTATTGGATATTCGATTGTATTCGGAAACAATACGAATACATATGTTTCAGAGTGCCGACCGATCGTCGCCGACGAATTCTTTGAGCACCTTGCTCTCGGCCCGGTGGAGCTTTTCGCTCGTCGTCGACTTCGCGAGTCCGACCGCCTCGGCGAGTTGGGTGAGAGTACAGGTCCGCGGCGTGTCGTAGTAGCCCCGTTCTATCGCTTCACACAGCAGATCGTACTGTTCGTCGGTCAGCAGCGACTGGGTGTCAACCGACTGCGTGATCGAGACGAGATCGAAGGGGATTCCGAACTGTTCGAGGAGCGTGCCCAGTTCGGAGAGTCGCTCGCGCGAGGCAGTCAACTCGACCGTCACTTCGCCGTCGACGATCGTTATCGGGAGTTCGAGCGGGACGCCCGCCTCGCTCAGAGAGCGGATCAAAAGCGGTTCTGTGGTCTCGAACTGGACCAAGGCGTCGTCCGCCTGCGCTTCGAGGATCGTCGCGGAGACGACCGAGTCGTACTCGTCGATCGTGGCGAGCACCGATTCGACGTCGGTCGCCGAGACCTCGACGAGTCCGACGCCCGTCTCGTCGGCGGGCATCGCGGCGAGCACGGTGAATTCGGCGTCGGGATACTCTCGCGAGAGCGTCGAGACCCACACCTGTTCGGGGAGTTCCAGAGAGAGCGTCGCTCGGGGCATACGTCCTCTGGGGACCCGACGCTCATAATGGCTATTGTCACTGTGCGCGCCTCGGGAGGGGAGACGCTATCGGGAATCCCTCCCGCCTCCGCCGCCCCACAACTCCGCCAACTGATCCGTCACGGACCGGGACGGCGACGTGAGAGACACCTCCAACCCGCCGTCTGCCCGCAGGACGACCTCCTCGAAGTCGACGGAGTACCGCGTCGCGTCTCCCCCTTCGTGCTTCCGGAGAAGGCCCGCGTCCACCATACGTTCGAGCGCCCGATAGACGGTCGATCGGGCACGACCACACGACTCGGCGACCTCCGCGGCCGTCATCGGCCGATCGAGGTCCCGGAGCACCTCGCGACACTGGTCGCTCGCGAGCGCGTCGAACACCGCCGCGACGTCGGGATCGGCCTCCTCCGAGAGTGGATTCGCACACATCTGTGGTATGTCGACGACGACAGGGTATTCTCGCGCCCGCCACGTAAGACGCTTTCGCGGGCGCCGGTCCGCGCCGCCTCCCGAATATGTTCGCTCCTCGTGGACGTGGCCGGGAACCGGCGCGACGCTTCTCGGTATCTGTCGTAGGGCCGTCCGTATGCAGGTTCACCGAAAGACCATCGCGAAAGCCATCGCCGTCGTCTTCGTCTTCGACCTCGTCGTGATGGGCGCCAGCGCCTGGTTCGCGTACGATCAGGCACCGCCCATATCCGAGCGAATCGTCGGGCCCGACGGCGACGTGGTCGCCACGGACGAACAGATCAGGGACGGAAAGCGCGCCTTCTAGCGAAACGGGCTGATGATACTGTCGGACAGACGTTCGTGAATCAGGTCGGCACCTCGGGGTGCCGAGACGCGTCACATCGTTCTGTCCGACAGTACGAACCACGGGTCGATCCTGGGCAACGGCGCGTACTACGGCGTCGATTACACCGCCGACGCGCTCGATCTGAAAGTCGAGTATATGCGCGAGTACTACGCCCGGGAGCGGGCATCTGGCTCGGCGCCAACGGCTACATCGACGGCGGGCTGTGGTGGATCCTCGGCAACGAGGGGCTGGAGTACCTCGAAGTCGGGACGCTCTGGCAGTTCGGCATCCTCGTCGGGTTCGGTCTCTGGGCCGTCCTGGCGATCCGCGGCCTGCAGCCGCTCCTCGACCGGGAGCCGGTGTACGGTCTCGCGCATATGCTCCTCTACGCCGGCGGCTCGATCGCGCTGCTCTTCACGGCGGGCTTTTTCTTCACCGCGTCGACAACCGTTTTGGTCCCGCCGCGATACCCGCCGGTATGGACCTCGGACTCGACGGCAACGCGGCACTGGTGACGGCATCGAGCAGCGGGCTGGGTAAGGCGTCGGCGCGGGCGCTCGCGGCCGAGGGCGCGAACGTCGTCCTCAACGGTCGCGACGAGGACAAACTTGCGGCCGCCGTCGACGACGTCCGGGACGCCGCGGCGTCGGGGGCGACGGTCGTCGGCCACGCCGCCGACCTGACCGATCCCGAGGCGGTCGAGGACCTCGTCCGGCGACCGGTCGCGGAGTTCGGCGGTCTCGATCACCTCGTCACGTCCGCCGGGGGGCCGCCGGCGAAGCCGTTCGTCGAGACGACCGACGACGAGTGGTACCGGGCGTTCGACCTCCTCGTGATGAGCGTCGTGCGCGCGGTCCGGGCGGCAGAGCCGCACCTCCGCGCCGACGGCGGCGGAACGATCGTCACCATCACCTCGTTGAGCGTCAAAGAGGCGATGGACGACCTCGTGCTCTCGAATTCGGTCCGGATGGGCGTGATCGGCCTCGAGAAGACGCTGTCGACAGAACTCGCACCGGAGATCCGAGCGAACGCGGTGTTGCCGGGGACCCACGAGACGCCCCGCGTCGAGGACCTGATCGAAGACGGCGTCGCTGCCGGACGGTACGACTCCTATCGGGAGGGGCTCGAGGACCTCTCCGGCGACGTTCCACTCGACCGTCTCGGCGATCCGATAGAACTGGGGCGGACCGTGGCCTTCCTGTCGTCGCCGCAGTCGTCGTACCTCTCGGGCGTCGCGCTCCCCGTCGACGGGGGAGCGAGCGCGTCGAACCTGTGATACGGTTGTCCGGCGCTCCCGTCACGGGAAGTATACTGTCGGACGAACCCGTTGAGACGCTCGTACCCTCCCCCCTCCGAGGGATACCCAGGCGTATCAGGACGTCCGTCCGACAGTATATCGCCGACCCGCCCGTCCGCCGCGGGAAATCGGAACCCACGTCATCCTCGATACCTCACCTGGAGATGTGACAGACGCTGCGAACGTGACGGGCGCCGGAGGCGGGACGCCGGACTCCGCGGAGATGACGGGCTATGCGCGCCGGATGCTGCTCTCCGTCTCGCTGGGGTGGGCCATCCTCCAGACCGGGCGGTTCCTGCTCTCGCCGCTGCTGCCGACGATCATCGCCGACCTCGGGATCACCGACGCCACGGCGGGGATCGCGCTGTCGATCTTCCAGGGGTCGTACGCGCTGGTCCAGTACCCGAGCGGGGAGTACTCGGACCGCTGGACGCGAACGACGCTCATCGTCCCCGGTCTGGTCGTCCTGGTCGCCGGCTTCGCGCTCTTGGGCGTCGCGGCCGGCTTCGCGACGTTTCTGGTCGCCGCGACGGTCGTCGGCGTCGGCAAGGGTCTCTTTACGATCCCCTCGCGGGCGCTCCTGTCGGATCTCTTCACCGAGAACCGGGGGCGTGCGCTCGGGATCTACGCCGCCGGCACCGACGTGGGCGGGCTGGTCTCTTCCGGCGCCGCCATCCTCGCGCTCACCTACGCCGGCTGGCGAGCGCCGTTCGTCCCCGTCGCGATCGCGCTGGGCGCGCTCGCAGTCGCGTACGTGGCGACGACGCGGGAGGGCTACCGCGTCGGCGACCCGTCGCTGGATCTCCGGGGAACCGTCGCTCGGCTCGTCGCCAGCGGCAGCCAGCGCAAGACGCTCGTCGCGTTCGTGCTGTTTTACTTTATGATCGGCGGGTTCATCAACTTCTTCCCGACGTATCTCGCGGAGGCGAAAGGATTCACCGAGCGCCTGGCGGGGCTCTCGTTCGCGATCGTGTTCGCCGTCGGACTCACCGTGAAGCCACTCGCGGGCACGCTCGGCGATCGGTTCTCCCGCCGCGGGGTCGCCGTCGCCGGAATGCTCCTCGCGGCCGCCGCGCTCGTCGCACTGGCCGTCGCCTCGTCGCCCGTCGCCATCTGGGCCTTCATCGCCCTGCTCGGAATCGGATACAAGGGCGGTCTCCCGCTCTCGGATGCGATCATCCTCGATGGGGCGCCCGCCGACGGTATGGGCGCAGACCTCGGCGCGGCGCGGGCGCTCTTTCTCACGGCGAACGCGCTCGGGCCGGCCTACGTCGGTGTCGTCGCCACCTACGCCGACTACGACGCCGCCTTCCTGGGCTTTGCCGCCTGTCTCGTCGTCGCGGTCGCGCTGCTGCTGTGGGGGCGATGAACGGCGACCGCCGTCGGGCGCAAACCGCACAACTTATCACAACCTATTGTCAACTCTTGCCACATTGTCAGTATGAACCAGACCCAGCTCACCCGACTCTTCGATCTCCTGGGGGACCCGACGACGCTTCGGATCCTCCGGTCGGTCCGAGAGGGACCGAAATCGGCCGAGGAGTTGGAGGCGGTCGCCGACGCGTCGCTGAAGACGGTCTACCGGCGGCTCGATCGGCTGCAGGACCTCGGGCTGATCTCGCCCGACGCGCGGACCGACGCCGAGGGCAATCACTACACGGCCTACGTGACGTCGATCGAGGAGATCGATCTCACCGTCGAACTCGACGGGGCGGACGTCGAGATCGCGATCCACGAAGACGACAGCGTCGATCAGTTCGTCGGCGTCTGGAACGAACTCCAGCGGTGACGAGGGAGCCGTGACCGTGAGCGAACTCGTACTCTTGGGCGTCCGGGCCGTGGCGTTCCTGGTCGCGGTCTGGATCACGCTGACGAGCTACCGGGCGTACGCCCGCACGGACGACCGGACGTTTCTGGTCTCGACTGCCGGGTTCGCCTTCGTCTGTCTGGGGCTCGGCGTCGAGTCGTTCCTCCTGCGGGCGGTGACGATGGGGATCACGACGGTGCACACGATCGAGTCGGTCCTCTTCGCGGTCGGGCTCCTGTTGGTATCCGAATCACTCACCGGAACGCTCACCCGATAGGACCGCGACGCGTTCCCGTTCGAATTCGGAGCCGGTCCACCGCCACGATCCGAGGTAGGGCCGCCCGTCGAAGGCGCAGATCACATACGAGTACCCGGGCCACCTCGCGCGGTCGGCGTCGGTCTGGCTGGGACGGGGCGGCCCTGCGGGGTGGCTGTGGTAAAACCCCACGAGGTCTAGCCCCTGCGCTTCGAGGCGGTCGATGAGGGCGAGCTGCTCTTCGGGATCCATCGCGTAGCGTACCTGCGGCGCGTCGGCGACGTTCGTGGCGGGGAAGACCGCAGTGACGTGGCCGTCCGGGGCGCCGTCGCCGGCGTCGTCGGGGGCGCGTTCGCCCGCGAGCACGCCGCAGACCTCCTCGTCGTCGCCGGCGTATCCTCGATCGATTATCTCGTCGTAGGCGTCGCGCCGAAGGGAGAGCACAGGCGAGATAGGGACCGCGAGCGCAAAAACCTCGGGGAGTCTGTGCGCTTCGACGCCCAGACGGGCGCGACCACGATACCGTCTATCGTCATAATGACGGTTGTAACCATTTACCGGTGCTCGCCGCCCCCGGTGTCGGCGAGCACAGGTAAGAGACTACAACCGTCATTATCACTCCTCGGCTTCGAGGTCGTACTCCCAGGCGTCGTAGCCGCCGGCCATACTCCGGACCCGCGTTTCCTCGCCGATCCCCTCGAAGCTCTCGATGAGTCGCGCCGCCTGGACGGACGACTGGCCGACGGGGCACGCGACCACGACGTCGTCTTTCCAGTCGACGTCTTCGATCCGCTGGGGGAGTTCGTGCATCGGGACGTTCTCCGCGCCGGGGATGTGACCTGCGGCGAACTGGTCGGGCGAGCGGATGTCGATCACCTGGACGGGCTCGTCCGCGTCGAGCTTCCGTTTTACCTCGTCGGGGGAGATCTCTTCGACACTCATCGTCGATCCACCGTCCCGCCGATCCGCGGAGTGACACGGCCGTCTATCGCGACTACGGCGGACGCGCGCGTCCGTTCGAACTGGCTCATACGTGTAGGTCCCCTACCCGACCCCGGGACAAACTCATTTCGGAGCGCGCAGACCTCTCCGCTATTTTTGTATCTCGCGCCCGTGGCGGTACGTGATGGAACTGGTCGCAGTCGCAGCACTCGCCGAAAACCGCGTCATCGGACGGGACGGCGAGCTGCCCTGGGAGCACCTCCCCGAAGACAAACGGCAGTACCGCCAACGCGTCTCCGACTCGCCGGTGATCCTGGGCCGACGGACGTTCGAGTCGATGCTCGATGACCTCCCCGGGAGCCACCAGATCGTCCTGAGCCGGACGGACCGCGAGTACGACGTCGACACCGCGTTTCACGCCGGCGGCGTCGAAGCGGCGATCGAGATCGCCCGGGAACTGGACGCCGATACCGTCTACGTCCTCGGCGGCGAGAAGATCTACGAACTCTTCGAGCCGTACTACGACCGGATGGTTCTGAGCCGGGTTCCCGGACGCTACGAGGGCGACGCTCACTTCCCCGCCTGGCGCGAAAGCGAGTGGCGACTGGAATCGACCTCCGAGAGGGACGGCTTCACGCTCGAAGAGTGGGTCCGGCGGCGAGGCCGCGACGGCGACGGATCGGCGGCCTGATATTTATCAGCGGACAAGGCGAATACCCCGAGGCTTGACCCCGGGGATGAAGCCGACACACGCTGATACAAACCATTATATCAACACGTTCCTAATTTCCAGCGTGTGCCTGCAAGTCACGCCGTAGAAACGGGAAGCCTCGGGGCTTGACCCCGAGGCGATTCACGACCCGTCGGGGCGTGCGAACGTCGGGCCGGGGAGTTACGACACCTTCGCCTCGAACGTCTCGCGCACCTTCTCGACTTTCGGTTGGGCGTGCATCCGGCAGTAGGCGTCTTCGGGGTGTTTCTCGAAGTAGTTCTGGTGGGAGTCTTCCGCCCGCCAGAACGTCTCCAGCGGCGCTATCTCGGTAACGATCTCGTCGTCGTACTCGCCGGCCTCCTCGAGCGCCGCGACGTACGACTCCGTCAGCTCGCGCTGTGTCTCGTCGTGATACAGGACGATCGAGCGGTACTGCGTCCCGACGTCCGGTCCCTGTCGGTTGCGCTGGGTGGGATCGTGGATGGTGAAGAACACCGCGAGGAGGTCGTCGTAGGAGATCGCCTCGGGGTCGTACTCGACCTGGACGACCTCCGCGTGGCCGGTCGACCCAGAGCACACCTCCCGGTACGACGGGTCTTCCGCGTGGCCGCCGGCGTACCCGGAGGTGACGCGGAAGACCCCGTCGAGTTCCTGGAAGGCCGCTTCGACACACCAGAAGCAGCCGCCGCCGAACGTCGCTGTCTCGGTCATACCACCGGATAGGCGTCCGAGGGGTATGTATGTGGCGCGCCGGTCGACACACCGAATCCGGCCGTCAGAACGCTCCCAGGGGGAAGATCGGCGGAATCCCAGACCGGAACGGCCATATCGGAGGTGGATCCCCCGGTGACGTGGGCGTTGTGGTCGTGTCCGAGTTCGTATCGCGAAACGCGGGACCGGACTAGCGGAGTCGCACAATCGTTTCGTCGGTCCGCCCTTCGATCTGGACGAGGCCATCGTCGGCGAGGTCTGAAAGCAGCCCCCGAAGCCACTCGCGGCCGTGTTCGCCGTCTGGCGTGTAGTCCACGCGGATCCGGTGGCCGAGAGTATCCAGATCCAGCTCGTCGTGTTCACCGAGAAGCCGAACGATTCGACCCCGGAACTGCCGGCGACTCCCCTCGAACTCCGGTTGGGTGGGAACGTCCGGCGCGGTGAAATCCCCCGTCTCGTAGGCGTGACACCACTTTCGCCACGGACAGCCCGCCTCGTCACACGAGGGCACTTTCCCACAGGCGACGCCGCCGAGTTCCATGATCGCGTTGTTCCAGACCCGGGACTCGCCTTCGGGCATCAACTCCTGCGCTGCCGTCTTGAACGCCGACTCCGAATCTTCGATGTCGAAGGCGCGGTAGAGAACGCGCTTGACGTTCGTGTCGACGACCGCGTCGCCGTCGTTGAACGCGAAGGACGCCACGGCGTTGGCGGTGTAGGGGCCGACGCCCATCAGTTCGGAGAGTTCCTCGGGCGTGCGCGGGACGGTCCCGTCGTACTCTTCGATCACCTGTCTGGCCGCCTCGTGGAGGTACCTCGCGCGGTTGTTGTAGCCGAGCGAGTGGTCGCTCCAGAAGGCGACCACCTCGGCGCGGTCGGCGGCGGCGAGCGCGTCGACGGTCGGCCACCGGTCGAGGAAGTCCTCCCACGCGTCCACGACGCGGTCGAGTTGGGTCTGCTGGCTCATCACCTCCGAGACGAGGATCTCGTAGGGGTCGTCCGTCTCGCGCCACGGGAACGATCGGTGATCCGACTCGTACCACGAGACGAGCGCCTCGCGGACGGCGTCGACGTCGTCGACGCGGGGGACCTCGCCGTCGGTCATCGCCGTGGTGATTCGCGCCGCCGTGGCTTGTGGATTCTGATCCGAGATGAACGGCGAAAGGCGAAAGCCGTTTGCCGCCGCCGCCGAATTGGTCTGGGTATGAGTCTCGACGAACTCACCGAAGACGTGGAGTCGGCCTACGGCGACATCGACGAAGAGCAGTCAGTCTCGCTCGATCGGGAGACGCGACACGAACTCGCGATGCTCACGGCGGCGTTCGGGACCGACGAGGTCGACGAACTCCTCCGGCGGGGCGTCCACCTGCTCTTTCAGACGACCGTCGACCGCGGGACGCTCGACTTCCACCTCCGTCAGGACTACGACACGACGTACGACGAGTACCTCTCGGGGATGACCTACGACGAGATGACGGGCCAAGATCAGTTCCCCCAGCGCGACGACGAGCGCCGGTACCAGATGTAGCCCCGGGGCCGTCCGACACCGGAGAGGTTTATCCCGTTCAGACGACGAGGGGATACTATGGACACCGACGAGGTCGAACGACGCATCGAGGCCGGCATCGACGACGCCGAGGCGGACGTGACACTCCCACGCGTCCCCGACGAGGACCACGACGACGCCCACTTCGCCGCGGTCGTCGTCTCGCCGGCCTTCGAGGGCAAGTCGCTGGTCGAACAGCACCAGATGGTCTACGACGCGCTGGGCGAGGCGATGACCACAGAGATCCACGCGCTGGAGATGAAGACTTACACGCCCGAGGAGTACGACGAGCTGGCGGTCGACGAGAGCGGGTGAGGCGGGGCGCCGAAACCGATACCGACGGGTTTTACGCGCCGGCCGGCCCTCTCTCCGAGTATGTCCGACGACGAGTACCGCACAGAGCGGGACAGCCTCGGAGAGATGCAGGTACCAAGAGACGCCTACTGGGGCGCCCAGACTCAGCGGGCCATCGAGAACTTCCCCGTCTCGGGGATCGAATTCGGCCGCCGGTTCGTCCGCGCGCTCGGGATCGTGAAGAAGGCCGCCGCACAGGCCAACCGCGACCTGGACCTCCTCGACGAGGAGATCGCCGACGCCATCGTCGCGGCCGCCGACGAGGTCATCGCGGGCGAACACGACGACCAGTTCCCGGTCGACGTCTTCCAGACCGGCTCGGGCACTTCCTCGAACATGAACGCCAACGAGGTCCTCGCCAACCGCGCGGCCGAGATCCTCGGGGAGTCCGTCGGCGACCGCGTCGTTCACCCGAACGACCACGTCAACTTCGGGCAGTCCTCCAACGACGCCATTCCGACGGCGATGCACGTCGCCGCGCTGGAAGCGGTCCAGAAGGACCTCGTCCCGTCGCTCGAGACGCTCGCCGACGCGCTCGAAGCGAAGGAAGACGAGTTCGACGGCGTCGTGAAGACGGGGCGCACCCACCTCCAGGACGCGACGCCGATCCGCCTCGGCCAGGAGTTCTCGGGGTACCGCACGCAGGTCGAGAAGGGCATCACCCGCGCCGAGACCGTCAGCGACCACCTCGCCGAACTCGCGCTCGGCGGCACCGCGGTCGGGACGGGGCTCAACACCCACCCCGAGTTCCCCGAGCGCACCGCCGCGTACATCTCCGAGGAGACGGGGCTTTCCTTCCGGCCGGCCGACAGCCACTTCGAGGCGCAGGCGGCCCACGACGCGATGAGCGAGGCCCACGGCGCCCTCCGGACCGTCGCGGGCTCGCTGAACAAGATCGCGAACGACCTCCGGCTCCTGGCTTCGGGGCCGCGGAACGGGCTCGGCGAGATCGAACAGCCCGAGAACCAGCCCGGGAGCTCGATTATGCCCGGCAAGATCAACCCCGTCGTCGCCGAGGCCGTCAATCAGGTCCACAAGCAGGTCGTCGGCAACGACGCCGCCGTCTCGGCCGGCGCCGCCGAGGGACAGATCGACCTCAACCTCTACAAGCCGGTCATCGCACACAACTTCCTGCAGTCTGCGGAGCTGCTCTCGAACGCCTCGGCGGTGTTCGCCGAGCGCTTCGTCGCGAAGCTCGACGCGAACGAGGCGGTCTGTGAAGCACAGGTCGAACGCTCGATGGCGCTGGCGACCGCGCTCAATCCGACGATCGGATACGACAAGGCCAGCGAGGTCGCGAAGACGGCGATGAAAGAGGACAAGACGGTCCGCGAGGTCGTCGTCGAGAAGGGCTATCTCACCGAAGCGGAGGCGGACGAGGTGCTCGATCCCGAGTCGATGACCCACCGCGGCATCCTCGGCGACGAGTAGCCCCGCCAAACGACGACACGCTCTATACCCCGACGGCCGTATCCCGGTGTATGGCAGGGCCGCCCCCCGACGAACTGCGGCGAGTCGTCGACCGGTTCCCGGCGCCGCCCGAGACCGACCGGTTCGAACGGGTCGACGACCTCCTCGACGGCGCGTACAGTGCGATGGCCGAGTCGTGGCATCCGGAGCTGCAGCGCCGCACCGACGCGTACGCCGACGGCGACGTCCGCCGCGAGACGGTGCTCGAACACGTCGAGTCGGTGCCGTCGTTCCGGCTCTCCGACGGGGCCGCACCGCTCACCGACCGCCGCGAGGCCCTCGTTGCCGCCGCCGCGGCGCTCGACGAGGTGGCCGCGGTCTCGGCGTGGTACACCGAGCTCCGAGAGCTGTTGGCCCCCGATCCGGACGAATTGACCCGCTTCGAGCGCCTCCTCCACGACGTCGGGTACGCGCTGGCCCACGGGCTCTTCTTCGGTGCGTCCGCGCCCGAACAGGTGGTGCGACGACTCCGCGTGGCCTATCGGTCGGTCGGCGTCCGCATCGACGCTACCGACTCCCCAGCGGGCGTCGAACGCACGACGTTCACCTGTCCGTACCGGAACGTCGCGGCCGACCGATACGGGGACCGGTGGGTCTGCCACGAGAAACTCGACCGCGTCGACGACGGCTACGTCACCTACCTCGAAGAGCGGGGGATCGACTACCAGCGACCGCGTGCCTGTGCCGCGTCCGAGCAGTGCTACTCGACCGTCGCACGGGAGAGTCCGGAGCGGTGGTGGCCGCGGACGCCGCCCGCCGCGGTCGCGGAAGAGCCGTGACGCGACGCGATCGGGGCGACGACGCGGCCGCCCGGTTCGACCGGGAGCGCGTCCGCCGCATCCGCCGCGACTACGGGACGTGGGCCCCGGTCTACGACTGGTTCGCGCGGGCCACGGCGTCCGTCGGCGGCGTCCGCGCCGCCTGCGTCGAGGCGCTCGATCTCGCCTCCGGAGATACGGTGGTGGAGTTCGGCTGCGGCCCGGGTGTCAACCTCCCGGCGCTTCGGGAGGCCGTCGGCCCCGACGGCCACGTCGTCGGCGTCGACCTCGCCCGCCCGATGCTCGATCGGGCGCGGCGTCTCGCGGAGCGACGCGGCTGGGCGAACGTCTCGCTCGTCCAGGCCGACGCCACCGACCCGCCGATCGCGGCGGCCGACGGGATCCTCGCCACGTTCGTCACGTCGTTGTTCCCCGACCCCGGCGCGGTCGTGCGTCGGTGGTGTGCCCTCGCCGACACCGTCGTCGTGGCCAACTTCGCCCCGCGCGGGGGGCGACTCGCCAACGCCGCCCTGTGGGCTTTCGCCCGGCTGAACACGCGGCTGTTCGACGTCACGGCGGCGGATCCCCTCGCCCAGCTCGACGAGCGGACGGCCGCGTCTCGTCAGGCACTGGCGGACCAGATGGCGACGGTCGAGTCCGAGACGTATCTGTTGGGGACGATCGCGGTTCACGCCGGTACCGAAGCGTCGGCGTAGTGCCCCGTTGCGACGACGTCTCGTCGGGACACAGTATCGATACGTTGATAGTAGCTACGGGTGATGCTGAGGTATGCAGAGCGTCCAGTACAGTCGCGACCGCGGCCGGGACCTCCTCGAATGCCGGCACTGCGGGGCGACGTTCCCCGAGGGGCGGGCGACGACGGACGGGTGGCACTACGCCTGTCCCGAGTGCGAGGCGGGCCGCGGCATCGGCGACGGGCTGCGCCGGCTGTAGTGCCGAACGGTGCGGGCGGGACGGTCGTCCGCGACGCGGACTGACAATAGACATTGTGATTCCCGGGGGAGCGCGGGCAGTCATTATGAACCATTTTTACGCCGGGCGTGCGCACTCACTCGTAATGACCGCGTACGACTACGACGATCTGGGCCTCGTCGCGGGCCTGGAGATCCACCAGCAGCTCGACACCGCGACGAAGCTGTTCTGTCAGTGTCCGACCGAAGAGCGCGATCCCGACGCGGCGACGCGTTCGTTCACTCGCTATCTCCATCCGACGAAGAGCGAACTCGGCGAACTCGACGAGGCGGCACTCGAAGAGAGCCGCGTCGAGCGCGAGTTCGAGTACCTCGCATACGACACCACCTGTCTCGTCGAGGAGGACGAAGAGCCGCCGCACCGACTCGACGGCGAGGCGCGCGAGGTCGCCCTCCAGATCGCCGACCTGCTGGACATGGAGCCGGTCGATCAGGCGCACGTGATGCGGAAGCTCGTCATCGACGGCTCGAACACGTCGGGCTTCCAGCGGACGGCGCTCGTCGCCCAGGAGGGCGCGATCGAAACCAGCGAGGGGCCGGTCGGGATCGAAGACCTCCTCCTCGAAGAGGAGTCGGCCCAGCGCGTCGAAGAGCGCGGCGACGGCGTCACCTTCTCGCTGGACCGCCTGGGCGTCCCGCTCGTCGAGATCGGCACGCGACCGGACATCGACTCGCCGGCGCAGGCCCGCGAGGCCGCCGAGACCATCGGGATGCTTCTCCGCTCGACGGGCGCGGTCAAGCGCGGGCTGGGGACGATCCGTCAGGACGTGAACGTCTCGATCGAGGCGGGCGCTCGGGTCGAGATCAAGGGGGTCCAGGCGCTCGATCAGATCGACGAGATCGTCCGCCGGGAGGTCGGCCGACAGGTCGAACTGCTCGACATACAGGACGAACTGACCGCGCGCGACGCCGCCGTCGGCGACCCCGCCGACGTCACGTCGGTGTTCGAGGGGACGGACTCCGGCGTCATCGGCGGCGCGCTCGCCGAGGGCGGATCGGTGATGGCGGTCCCCCTCTACGGCTTCGACGGGCAGGTCGGCCGCGAGATCCAGCCCGACCGCCGGCTCGGCACCGAACTCTCGGATCACGCCAAGCGCCACGGCGCCGGCGGTGTCTTCCACACGGACGAACTGCCCGCCTACGGCGTGACCGAAGCGGAAGTCGAGGCCCTGCGGGAGGCCGTCGGTGCCGGCCCGGAAGACGCCGTCGCGATCGTCGCCGACGATTCGGAGACCGCAGAACTCGCGATCGAGGCGGTCGCCGAGCGGGCCGAGACCGCGATCGAAGGCGTCCCCGAGGAGACCCGCGGCGCCAACGACGACGGCACCACGCGGTATCTCCGCCCGCTCCCGGGCGCGGCGCGGATGTACCCCGAGACCGACGTGCCGCCGGTCGAACTCGACCCCTCCGAGGTGGAGACGCCCGAACTCCTGACCGAGAAGGTCGACCGCTACCAGGCCGAGTACGACCTCGACGCCGGGCTCGCAGAGCAGGTCGCCTACGGCCGGCGAATGCCGCTGTTCGAGCGGGCCGTCGACGAGGGAATCGACGCGACGTTCGCGGCCGGACTGCTCGAATCGACGCTGACGGAACTCCGCCGCGACGACGTCGCGATCGAGAACCTGACCGACGAGCACCTGCTCGAGGTGATGCGGCTCGTCGACGAGGGCGACCTCGCGAAGGAAGGCGTCGCCGACGTCCTCGAAACCCTCGCCGCGGACCCAGACCTCACCGCGGCCGAGGCCGTCGAAGCGGCGGGTCTCTCCGGCGTGAGCGAAGCCGAGGTCCGCGACGCCGTCGAAGCGGTCGTCGAACGGAACACAGCCCAGGTCGAAGCCGAGGGGATGGGCGCGTTCTCCGCGCTGATGGGCGAGGCGATGGGCGCGCTGCGCGGCAAGGCCGACGGCGAAGTCGTGAGCGACGTGCTCCGCGAGGAGATACAGAAGCGGGCGGAGTAGCTTCGGAAACAGCGGCGGAGCCGCCCGGCCGCGTGCACCGCACGTCGTGTGATACCGTCTGACAAACATTTATGTCGAACCGGCGCGTTCCACCGGTATGGACAACCAGCCGAACAGCCCATACGTGTACTCCGAGGACGTCACCGAGCCCACCGAACCGTACGTCTCTCACGACGAGATCGAAGAGTCTTCCGTGCCGGATCCAGAGGGCCGTGATGTGATCATCGCCGACGGCCAGGCGATGAGTTATCGGGCGTACCACCGGCGCTGATACCGTCTCTCCTTAATGACTAGTCTCGTTTCGTACCGGTGATCGCCGTGAACGTGGGTGGCGACCACCGGTACACAGCGAGACTAGTCATTATCAGAAGGCGTCGCCGTGGACGTCGACGTCGGCCCGTAGCCCCTCGCGGAGCGCGGAGTTGACGTGACAGATGTCTCGCGCTCGATCGAGGACCTCGTCGAGTTCGTCGTCGGAGAGATCGGCTTCGACGTAGATGTCGAAGCGGATCGCTTCGAGGTCGTCGTCGTCGTCGAGGTCGGCGTCGGCGTCGATCTGGACCTTTCCGAGGTCGTCGTGGCCGCGCTGCTGTCCGCCGACGCGGAACGCGGGCAGGAAACACGAGGCGTAGTCGGCGACGAGCACGGCGTTCGGATTCGGCCCCGCCTCGTCGGTCGCGTCGATCGTGAGCTCGAACTCGCCCACCTGACTCGTGCACGCGAACCCCTCCTCGCTGACTGTCGAAGTCTGAATGTCGGACATCCCGTCCGAACCGACGGAACGGACCGGCCTAAAGGTTGCTTCCTGGGACGGACAAAGAGAGAGCGGCGGTCTGTCCGGCGGGACGGCGAAGAGGACCCCGGGTGGCTATTCGAGCGTGAACGACTCGTCGCCGTCGAGGACGTGGACCTCGGCGGTGGAGCCGGTGGCTTTCACCTCGCGGACGACGTCGTCGGTCTCGATCTCGATCGGCGGGAACGTGTCGTAGTGCATCGGGAAGACGTGCTCGACGTCGAGCCAGTCGGCCGCGATCGCCGCCTGGGTCGGTCCCATCGTGAAGTGATCGCCGACCGGGAGCGCGGCGGCATCGGGTTCGAGATACAGGCTGATGACGTCTTTCATCTCGGACATCAGCCCCGTGTCGCCGGCGTGGTAGAACGTCGTCGCCTCCGGATCGGACTCCTGGGTGGGCTGTTTGTCGCTGAGCAGGAAGCCGACGGGGATCCCGAGGCTGCGTTCGTAGCCCGTGTTCAGGCCGTTCGTGTGGTCTGCGCGGTGCATCGTCACGAACGCGTCGCCGCACTCGACCGTCCCGCCGATGTTCATCCCGATGCTCTCGGAGAAGCCGACTTCGTCTTCCATATAGCCGGTCAGCTCCGGGACGCCGACGACCGTCGCGTCCGTGAACGCACCGGCGTCGCTGATGTGGTCGGCGTGCCCGTGCGTCAGGAGCACGTAGTCCGGCGTGTCGACGTCGCCGGCCGAGCGGTCCGTCTTCGGGTTCTCGAAGAAGGGATCGATGAGGAACGTGGTGCCGTCGACGTCGATATGCCAGGTGGCGTGGCCGTGCCAGGTGAGTTCCATCGTCATAGTCCATTCCGTTGTTCTCGCGGATCGACAATAAAGCGTACTGTCGATTCGAGATAGAAAGAACGAAGCGCGGGCGTGACGATCGCCCGATATGCACACCGTTCGGTTCAGAGATCCGGCAGGGTCGATCCGAGAGGGCGAGTGGCACGGCGATCAGGTGTCGTTCGGCGGCCGGACCTACGACCTCGACGCGGTCGACGTGTTGCCGCCGTCGGAGCCGACGAAGATCGTCTGTATCGGTCTCAACTACGCGGACCACGCGGCCGAGGGCGGGAAGGAAGTACCGGACCGGCCGCTCCTCTTTTTGAAGCCGCCGAACACGCTCTCGGGCCACGGCGATACGGTGACGCTCCCCGCCGGCAAGGACCGCCTCGACCACGAGGCCGAGATCGCGGTCGTGATCGACAAACAGGCGCGGAACGTCGACGCCGCCGACGCGATGGACTACGTCGCCGGATTCACGTGTCTGAACGACCTCTCGAACCGCGACGACCAGCGCCAGGAGACCAACTGGGTCCGTGGAAAGGCCTTCGACAACGCCGCGCCGATGGGGCCGGTGCTCGCGTCGCCCGACGAGGTCCCCGCGGACGCCGAGATCGAACTCCGCGTGAACGGCGAGACGCGACAGCAGTCCTCGCGAGACAATCTGGCGTTCACCGTCCCCGACCTGATCGAAGAGATCACCGCCTATCTGACGCTCGAACCGGGCGACGTCATCGCGACCGGGACGCCCGCGGGTGTGGCCCCGCTCGAAGACGGCGACCGCATCGAGATCGAACTCGAAGGCGTGGGCACCCTCGAACACGACGTCCGGATTCCGTGATCCCCACCGCGAAGGACAACCCATAAGTTTAGGCCTGCCTAATTTCTCGGCGTGGAACTGACGCGACGCGACGCGCTGGCGGCGCTGACGGCTACGGGCATCACGGCCGGCGTCGGCGTTCTCGCCGGCGGCTCCGAGCCGCCGCGAGCCGGCGCCATCGGGACGGAGTCCGACGGCGGGGCGTCGGAATCCGAAACGGCACCTGGGCTTTCGACGCCGCTTTTCGACCTGCTGGAGGCCGCCGCGGAGGTGCTCTATCCCGACGAGGTCGACGGCCACCGGGCGTTCGTCGAGACCTACGTCCTGGGCCGGATCGACGACCGAGAGACCTACCGCGATGGAGTGCGCGAGGCGGCCGCCCAGCTCGACGCCGTCGCCCGCGACTGGCACGGGCGACCCTACGCCGACCTCGACGTGACGGCCCGCGACCAGTTGCTCCGGAACCTCGGCGTCGAGACGGCGGAGCCGGACCCTGCCGGGACGATCTCGGACCGGATCCGGTTCTACATCGTCAACGACCTTCTCTTCGCGTTCTATACGACGCCGACGGGGGGGCGACTGGTCGGGATCGAGAATCCGATCGGCTATCCCGGCGGGCTCGAGAGCTACCAGCGCGGGTCGATGCCGCCGGCGGGCGAGACGACGGACGGCGGTGAGAGCGATGGCTGACAATAGACAGTATGAGACCGCTGCCGGAGTCGATCGGACGCCCTCGCCGCGCGCGGACGTCTGCGTCGTCGGATCGGGACCGGCGGGGGCGCTCGTCGCAGACCGGCTCGCCGAGTCCGGGGCCGACGTGGTCGTACTGGAGGCCGGCCCGCGATTCGACCGCTCGCGGCGAACCGAAACGCAAGAGGAGTACATCCGACCGGGGATGGGCGATCCCTGGGAGATGGGCGGACCGCGGGACGCCTACACCACCGCGGGGCGGCACTATCCGTTGAACGCCGCGCGCGTCAAGGGCGTCGGCGGCTCGACGCTCCACTGGCAGGGGATGGTGATGCGGCTCCACGAGCGAGATTTCGAACTCCGGACGCGACACGGCGTCGGCGCGGACTGGCCCATCGACTACGCGGAACTTCGACCCTACTACGCCGCCGCCGAGCAGTCGCTGGGCGTCGCGGGCGCGATGGACAACCCGTACGCGCCCCCGCGGACGGAGCCGTTCCCCCTCGCGGCGTTCCCGCCCTCGTACTCGGACTCGCTCTTCGCGGAGGCCTGCGAGCGGCTGGGGATCGATATGCACTCGGTCCCGAACGCGCGCAACTCAGAGCCGCACGACGGTCGCCCCCGGTGTCAGGGCTACGGGACGTGTAAGCCGGTCTGCCCCTCCGGGGCCAAGTACACCGCCGAATCGCACGTCGCGAAGGCGGAAGCCGCGGGCGCGCGCGTGATCGATCGGGCGCCCGTCCAGCGACTCGAACACGACGCCGCCGGCGAACGCGTCGAGGCCGCGGTCTATGCCACGCCGGACGGAACCGAACACCGCCAGCCGGCCCGTCGCTTCGTCCTCGCCTGTGGCGGCGTCGAGAACGCCCGCCTGCTTTTGCTCTCGGACTCGGCTCGGTACCCCGACGGGCTGGCGAACTCTTCGGGGACCGTGGGCCGGTTCTTTATGGATCACCTCTTCGCGGGCGCTGGCGGCCGACTCGACGAGCCGACGCGACAGAACCACGTCGGCTTCAACACGAGCGAATGCCACCAGTTCTACGACGACGCGGAACCGGTCGAAGGGATCAAACTGGAGTTCCTCAACTACGCCGGCCCCTCGCCCGTGATGCAAGCGCTCGATGGGGGGGCGTGGGGGGACGAACTCCTCTCGCGCCTGCGGGAGTCCTACGGGACGCACATCGCGATGGGCGGCCTCGTCGAGCAGTTACCCGACGCCGACAACCGGATCACGCTCGACCCCGACCGCCGCGACGACCACGGGAACCCGGTCCCCCACATCGAGTGGTCGCTCGCCGACCGGACGAAGCAGGCCATCCGCCGCGCGAACGAGATTCAGCACGCCATCCTCGACGAACTCGGCGTCGACATCGAGTGGACGGTCGGCCCCGAGACCACCGGTCCGGCGTACCACCAGATGGGGACGACCCGGATGGGAGCGGACCCGCGCCGGAGCGTCGTCGATGCGACGTGCCGGACGCACGATCTCTCGAACCTCTGGATCGCCGGGTCGTCGGTCTTTCCGACCGGCGGTGCGATGAACCCGACGCTCACGATCGCGGCGCTGTCGCTCCGGATGGTCGACTCGATTTCGGCGTCGCTGTAGGCCGGGCGCCCGCGGGGCGATGGCCGGTGTCGGGATCCGGCCGCGACCCGCCCCGAGACGGTCCCTTAAAGACACGTGAGCCAGTGCGTACGCATATGCAACCGAGGGATCTCTCCTCCCACGAGGCGTACGTTCCCGGGCGGGGGGCCGAAGAGGTGGCCCGAGACCTGGGACTGGACCCCGATGCGCTCACGAAGCTCTCTTCGAACGAGAACCCGCACGGCCCGAGCCCCGCCGCCGTCGAAGCGGTCGAGACCGCCGCTCCGGCGGTCAACGTCTATCCGAAGGCCTCACACACCGACCTCACCGACCGGATCGCCGAGGAGTGGGGCCTCGCCTCGCCGCAGGTCTGGGTGAGCGCCGGTGCCGACGGCGCGATCGATTACCTCTCGCGGGCGTTCCTCGAACCGGGCGACGAGGTCCTGGTCCCGAAGCCGGGATTTTCGTACTATCCGATGTCGGCGCGGTATCACCACGGCGAGGTCTCGACCTACTGGCTCTCGAAGGACGCGGACTTCGAACAGACCGCCGAGGGGGTCCTCGACGTGTACAGCGGCGAACGGATCGTCTATGTGACCACGCCGCACAACCCGAGTGGGTCTGTCTTCCCCCGCGAAGAAGTCCGGGCACTCGCCGAGCAGGTCCACGAGCAGACGCTCGTCGTCGTCGACGAGGCCTACGCGGAGTATTCCGAACAGCCCTCGTCGATCGAACTGCTCGACGAATACGAGAACCTCGCCGTGCTCCGGACCTTCTCGAAGGCCTACGGGCTGGCGGGGCTGCGGATCGGCTACGCCGCGGTCCCGACGGCGTGGGCCGACGCCTACGCCCGGGTGAACACGCCCTTCGCGGCGAGCGAACTCGCCTGTCGCGCCGCGCTCGCCGCGCTCGACGACGACGACCACCTCGACCGCACGATCGAGACCGCACGGTGGGCGCGGGACTACTACCACGAGAACCTCGCGGTCGAGACGTTCCCCTCCGGCGGTAACTTCGTCCTCTGTGATGTCGGCGATGGGACCGCCGTCTCGGCGGCGACCCAAGAGCGGGGCGTGATCGTCCGCGACACCTCCAGTTTCGGACTGCCCGAGTGCGTCCGGATCTCCTGTGGGACCCGCGAAGAGACGCGCGAGGCCGTCGAGGTTGTCAACGACGTCGTCGCAGACGTCTGCCCGGAGGCGGTTGAGCCGTGACGCGAGTCGCGCTCACCGGCACCCCCGGGACGGGCAAGACGACCGTCTCGGACCTGGTGGCAGAGCGCCACCCCGTGAGGGTGATTCACCTGAACGACGCGGTCCGCGAGGAGGGGCTCTTCGCCGAGCGCGACGTCGACCGCGACTCCCTCGTCGCGGACCTGGCGGCCGTCGAGTCGTGGCTCGACGAGCGGATCGGCGACGACGAATCCGTCCGGGACGCGCTGATCGAGTCGCACCTCTCCCACCTGCTCGACGTCGAGAAGGTCGTCGTGCTGCGGTGTGACCCCGACGTGCTGACGAGTCGACTGCGGGACCGCGACGAGTCGGCGGCGTCGATCGCAGAGAACGCAGAGAGCGAGGCGCTCGATGTGATCCTCGCCGAGGCGGTCGAGCGACACGGCGAATCGTCCGTCTGGGAGATCGACACGACGGACCGCACTCCCGCGGCCGTCGCGGACGACGTCGTCGCGGCGATCGAAGGCGAGATGGCCCCCCGCGTCGGCGTCGTCGATTTCATCGACTACCTATGACGCTCGATCGGTACCGCGACCTCGCAGATCGCCTGCTCGCGCCGTTCGTCGCCGCCGCGGATCGGGCGGGCCTGAGTCCGGACGGCGTGAGCGTCGTCGCCTTCGGATTCGCCCTGGCGGCCGGCGTGGGGTTCTCTATGGCGACGCCGCTTTGGTACCTCCTCGCTGCGGGCTTCGTCTTCTGCAACGGCTGGCTCGACCTCATAGACGGCGCGCTCGCGCGGGCACAGGGCGTCGAGAGCGAGGGGGGCGACCTCCTCGATCACGTACTGGACCGCTACGCCGACATCGCGATGCTCGTCGGACTCGCGGCGGGCATCGACGGCTACGCGCTCGGGCTGGCGGCGGTCACCGGCGTTCTGATGACCTCGTATCTCGGGACGCAGATCCAGGCCGTCGGACTCGGACGCGAGTACGGCGGACTCGTCGGTCGCGCGGATCGCCTCGCGCTCGTCGGAATCGGCGCCGTCGTCGCGGCCGTTTCACACCTGGTGCCCGCGATCCCGCGCGCCGTGTTCGGCACGACCGTCGTCGGGTGGCTACTCGCCTTCTTCGCCGTGGTCGGACACCTGACCGCGCTCCAGCGGTTCTGGGGCGCGTGGTCGGACCTCGCGTAGCGACGAACCGTCATTATATAGGCCCCTCCCGCGAACCGCCGACAGGAATGGCCGATCCGACGCCGACGCGCAGGCGCGTGCTCGAACTCGGCGGAGCGGCGCTCACCGCGCTCGCGGGGTGCAGCACGGAGGCGCCGCGTGCGGGGACCCGAGCGGCGAACGGCGACGCCTCGCCGCCGACCGACGCGCCCGCTCGATCGCGCGCCCCGACGGAGACGGAGACAGAAACGGAAACGGAAACGGAGACGGCGACAAGCCCCTACGCCCGCGTGTATCGGCAGACCGCCGGGTCGGTGGTCCTCGTCCGCACCGACGACGCGCAGGGGACGGGGTTCGTCTCCCACCGGTCCCACATCGTCACGAACGCCCACGTCGTAGGCGACGCCTCGCGGGTCGACGTCCGGTTCGGCGGGGGGCGCTGGACGACCGGAACGGTGGCCGGCACGGACCCCTACAGCGACCTGGCGGTGATCGACCCCGACCGGCTGCCCCCCGAGGCCGACCCGTTGCCGTTCGCGACAGAGCCAGCGGTGGTCGGCCAGGAGGTCGTCGCGATCGGCAACCCCTTCGACCTCGACGGGTCCGTCACCGCCGGCATCGTGAGCGGCGTCGATCGGTGGATACCGTCGCCCACGGGCTCGCAGATCCCCGACGCCATCCAGACCGACGCCGCGGTCAACCCCGGGAACAGCGGCGGACCGCTGGTCTCGCTCGACGGGCGCGTCGTGGCCGTGATCAACTCCGCCGGCGCCGAGAACATCGCGTTCGGCATCTCGGCGCCCCTCGCCAAACTGGTCGTGCCCGAACTCGTCGCGACGGGGAGCTACGAGCACTCGTACCTGGGCGTCTCGGTGACGGTCCTCACGCCGGACCTCGCGCGTGCCCTGGGAATGGCAGAACCGCGCGGCCTCCTCGTGACCGGCGTCGGCGACGACGGGCCCGCCGCAGGACGGCTGCGGACGGGCTCCGAGGTGGAGGTCGTCGACGGGCGGCGGGTGCGAACCGGCGGAGACGTGCTCCTCTCGGTCGACGGTCGGACGCTCCAGACGACCGAAGACCTCGGGAGTTACCTCGCGCTCGAGACCCGGCCCGGGGAGACGATAACCCTGACGGTCAGACGAGGCAGCGTCGTCCGGACGGTCGACGTCGAACTCGGGACCCGACCGCCGGCCTGATACTGACGGTTGTCGTCTCGTACCGGTGCTCGCCGACATCGGGGCGGCGGGCACCGGTACAAAGTTACAACCGTCAGTATGACGGTCGCGCTCGCCGGCGTGTGCTTTATATCGCCCCCTCGACTACGACGGTGTATGCCCCAGTGCGAGATGTGCGGCAGTGAGCGGCCGTCCCTGACGACGGTCAAGGTCGAGGGGGCCGAACTCGAACTGTGTGACGACTGCAAGGAGTTCGGCACCGAGGTCCGCACCGAGTCGAGTTCCTCGCAGTCGACGAAGTACTCGACGTCGAGCTCGTCGCAGTCGTCCGGCTCTGCCGGCTCCAGCGCGTCGTCTACCGGCGGGAGCGGGTCCACCGGGGGTTCCTCCGGCGGCCGTCGGCGGGATATGTTCGACGATATGGACGAAGTCGCCGCCGACTACGACCAGCGGATCCGCGAGGCGCGCGAAGACCGCGGCCTGAGCCAGGAGGACCTCGCACAGTCGCTCAACGAGAAGGCCAGCCTGATTCGGAAGCTCGAACGCGGCGACATCCTCCCCTCGGACGAGGTCCAAAAGAAGCTCGAACGGAAACTCGACATCTCCCTCGTCGAGGGCGGCGAGAGCGAAGAAAGCGAGTGGTCGAGCGACTCGTCGACCACGACGACGCTCGGCGACGTCGTGAAACGGAAGGACTGATACTGTCTATTGTCAGTCCGTACCGCTGGGTCGCCACCCCGTTCGGGCGACCCAGCGGTACCCAGTGACGAGAGACGGTACCACGGCGCGAACTCTCGCCCCGCTGTGCTCGCCGATGAGCAATCTATTTTGTCCAGTAGTCACCAGTGTGGGGCGTGTTTATCCTGGTCAATCTGAAGGCGTATCCCTGTGACCCGATCGAGGTGGCGACGGCCGCCCGCGACGTGGCGGCGGACTCGGACGCCCGCATCGCGGTCGCGCCGCAGGCCGCCGACGTGGCCCGAGTCGCCGATACCGGCGTCGAGACGTGGGCACAGCACGTCGACCCGGACGGGCACGGCAGCCACACCGGTAGCACGCTCGCGGCGGCGGTGGCCGACGCGGGGGCGGTCGGCACGCTCCTCAACCACTCGGAGCGGCGCCTGACGCTCGCCGACATCGACGCCGCCCTGGACGCGGCCGAGCGCGCCGGCCTGGAGACGTGTGTCTGCGCGAACAACCCTGCACAGATCGGCGCCGTGACCGCCCTCGGCCCCGACGGCGTCGCGGTCGAACCCCCGGAACTCATCGGCGGCGACGTCTCCGTCGCGAGTGCGGACCCCGAACTCGTCGAGGACGCCGTGGCCGCCGCTGCGGGCGTCGACGGGGACGTCCCGGTCTACTGCGGTGCGGGTATCTCGTCGGGCGACGACGTCGCGGCCGCGGCCGACCTGGGCGCGACGGGCGTCCTGCTCGCCTCCGGCGTCGCGAAGGCCGACGACCCCCGCGCGGCGCTCGAATCCCTCGTCGAACCGCTCTGATCGAGTATCCGACCCACGATGACAACTGGCCACTACGTATGACGCTCCGTCGATTCTTGGACGCGGTCGACGCCACCGATCGGACGCTGGTCGTGCTCAACCGGACGGCACCGGACCCGGTGCAGCGAATGCTCCAGGGGGTGTTCGAAGAGCAGCCCATCACCGTCGAAGAGGTAGACGCCCCCGACGAGGCCGACGATCAGGTGTTGCTGGTCGAAGACGGCGACGTCGTCGCCAGATCGCCCCTCTCTGCTCTCCAGGAGACGATTCTCTTGATCAACTCGGACCTCTTCATCACGGGGTCGAAAGAGCTGGAGGCGGTCGACCTCCCGGCGGTGCTCGAAGAACTCGACGACGTGCAGTTCTTCCTCCGGGGGTACCCCGAGTCGCACTCGGAGAAACTGCTCTTGATCCTGGTTTCGCGCTACATCGAGCGGATCGCCTGGGAACAGCAGTCGGGAACGCTCCGCACGTCGTTCCAGTACCTCTCGCGGATCGACGACGAGGTCGGAACCAAGACCGTCTACCAGCGACTGGACGACACGCCCGTCGACGTCCACGTCTACGGCGCGCCGGGGTGGGAACCGGCTCCCCCGTCCAGAATCACGATCCACGCGGGCTACGAACGCGACTTCCTCGAGTCCTGGTTCGTCGTCTACACGCCGCCCGAGGGCCGAGACGGGCACATCGCGCTGCTCGCGCTCGAAGAGGGTCCCAACGAGTGGACCGGGTTCTGGACGCACCGCGAGTCGCTGGTGACGGACATCGACGAGTACATTATGCGGGAGTTGTAGCGAGGCCTCGGCCAGACTGATACTGTCTATTGTTAGTTTTTACCGCTGGTTCGCCAGCCCGTTCCGGCGAACCAGCGGTACACAGTGAGACTAGTCATTATCAGTCGTCGGCGGCTTCCGTGTCGGATTCCCGGTTGGGATCGGAGGTGATGCCGTCACGGTCGGAATCTCTCGTTTCGGACGCCTCCCCCACGTCGGGGCGGAACGCTTCCTCGACGGCCCTCACGACCGCACGGAGTTCGTCGGGATCGAGTCGGTCTGCGAACTCCTCGCGCACCAGGTCGGGGAGGGAGTAGGCATAGCGGCCGCGTCCGACGTGTTCGACGAACCCGGCCCGCCGGAGCGGTCGGTTGCGACTGTAGGCGAGCTGTTTGTCGCCGACCTCGCCGGCGGCGACGTGGGCGTCCACCGGGTCGCAGGCGTCGACCTCGCGGTAGAACGCGAGCATTCGCCGCGAGGCCGCCGGCAGCGACCTCACGACGTCACGGAGGCGCTCGATCACGTCTTCGCGTCCCGTCAGCCCGGCAGTCCCCTCGTGTGCGCGTTCGGGGGCGACGTCGGGTGCGGCCGAGTCCGACCCGCCGCCCGCGTCCAATCCGGGATACGCGCCCGCAGCCGCGGCGGTGACGGCCTCTTCTTCGGCTGCGTTCCCGCCGTCGGCGTCGCCCTCCGCGTCGCCCTCCGCGTCGCCCTCCGCGTCGCCCTCCGCGTCGGCCGCACCGTCGTACTGGTCGAGCGCCGCCTGTCGCTCTTCGGGACGGGAGAGGTTCCGCCCCTCGCCGCTGCGAGCGGGCGATTCGGCCGTCTGGAACATCGCTTGTGCGAACTGGTCGGCCATCTGTGAGAGGTCACGCGCCTCTTCGAGTTCGCGTTCGAGCTGCTGGATCTTCTGTTCTTTCTTCTCTAAGTCCTGTTTGAGATCGGCGATCTCGCTCTCTCGGCGGGCCTTCTCGTCGGAGATCTCCTGCAGCTCCGAGACGAGATCGCCGTCGATGGACTTCAGATCCGGCCGCTCGAAGTCGTCGAGCCCGGGCGTCGCACCCGCGTCGAACGTCTCCTTCTTGTGGAACTGAACGCGGCGGAGCGACGCCGACCAGTCCGTGACGAGGAAGGCCTCGCCGTCTCCCAGCTCCTCGATGGCGTCGGCGTACTTCGAGCCGAGGATGCGGCCGACGACCTTCGTGTCGTTGTTCCAGGTCAGCCGGTGCCAGACGAGCCAGTCGCACTGGGTGATGAAGTCTTTCTTCACGTCTGCGGGGCGCTGGGAGATGCCGACGATGCCGAGACCGTGTTTCCGGCCTCGCTTGCCGATCTTGATCAGCATCTTGCCCGCTTCGGTCATCCCACCGCCCTCGGGGATGTACTCGTGACACTCCTCGACGAGCATCAAGAAGGGCTTCTTGAGCTTCTTCTCCTTCGCGAAGAGGTTCTTCGCGACCGCCGTGAGCAACTCCTGGACTTCGTCGTCGTCGAGGTAGCCGGAGACGTCGAGGATGATCGGGACGTTCTGTTCGAGCGCGAGGTGGGCCAGCTTCTCGGCGTGTTCGGGGCTGACGACGATGTCGCACTCGTCGTCGGCGCCGGCGTGTAACAGCTCGAACTGCTCTTTCAGGCCGTAGTACTCGCCGTCGGTGTCGACGATGAGCACGGGGAAGTTCTTCGAGAGCAGGTTCTCGATGAGCACCGACGCCGTGTTCGACTTCCCGGATCCGGATTTCCCGGTGATGAACCCCCGTCCGGTCAGGATGTCGACGACGGGGAGGTCCACGGCCGTTCCCGGCTCCGAGGCGCCGTCGCCGCCCGGTCCCTCGCTGACGTTCGCGACGGTGATCGTCTCCGTGTCCTCGGTCATCTATCCGATGCTCTTTCTCGCGAGACATAGTTCCTTCCCCGTCGCAGCCGCCTCGCGGCCATCCGCCACCGGGGCCGGCGTACCGGCCGCCTGTCCGGCGAGGGGTATGTGCGAATACGCGGCCAGCACCCCCGTGACGTAGGAGCCACCCCGCGTCGAAGAGCAGTCGCCGTTACTCCCCGGGTTCGAAGTCGCCGAGCGAGATCTGCCCTCGTCGGTCGGAGGCGGTCTCCTCGGAGGCGTCCCGATCGGAGCCGTCTCCGTCTGCGGGGTCCCCGTCGCCGGCGTCGCCGTCGCCGGCTGTACCGCTCGCTTTCCAGCCGTCGAGCCGCGACTGCTCGGCCGCGGCGAACGAGAGGTTCGAGACGCGCACGCCGAGCTTGCGGACGGCCTCGCCGTCGAACTCCGAGAGCAGTTCGAGCGCGACCTCCTCGACGAGGTCGGGATCGTCGACCGGTCCCGACAGCGACCGCTCTCTGGTGTTGACCTCGTACGGCGGAAGGACGACCTTGATGCCGATCGTCCGGTACATCGCCTCCCGACTGCGTGCGCGCGTCGCGACGTCGGCGGCGAGCGCCGTGACCGTCTCCCGCTTGAGGTCCCGATCGGCGGTGGCCGCTGCGAACGCCGACTCCCGCGAGAGACTCTTCGGGTCGCCGGTCGGCGTGACCTCGCGATCGTCGACGCCCCGGGCGCGGTCGTAGAGTTCCCGGCCGCGGGCGCCGAACTCGTCTCGGAGCGCGTTTGGATCCGCCTCGGCGAGGTCGCCCGCCGTCTCGATGCCCATCGTCGCGAGTCGCTGCGAGGTCACGGGACCGACGCCGTGGACGGACTCTACCGGGAGCGGCGCGAGGAAGTCGTCGACCTCGCCCGGCTCGACCACGACCAGTCCGTCGGGCTTGTCGTAGTCGGAGGCGATCTTGGCCGCGGACATATTCGGTGCCACGCCGACGCTCGCCGGTACGCCCACCTCCCGAGCGATCCGCTGTTTGACGTGGCGAGCGTACCCCTCCGCGAGCGTGCGGTCGCCGTCGCCCGCCCGCTCCCAGGACGTCCGATCGGTGACGTCGAGGTACGCCTCGTCGATGCTCACCTCGCGGACGACGTCCGCACACTCCTGGAGGATCTCCTTGACCGACGCCGCGACCGACCGGTAGAACTCCAGATCGACCGGGCGATAGTGGCCGACCGCCTCGGGGGGTGGCCCTCCGTCGGCGGTCTCGGGGGCCGCCTCCGCCCGCGGGAGTCGGTCGAGCGCCGTCGAGATGGGCTGGGCGCTCTCTATGCCGTACTCACGGGCCTCGTAACTCGCAGTCGCGACCGCACCGAAGGTCTCACCCGCCTCGTACCCCATCCCGACGACGACGGGTTCGCCGCGGAGGTCGGGTTCGCGGAGTCGTTCGCACGAGGCGTAAAAGCAGTCCATATCGACGTGGAGGACGATCCGCTCGGGCGGCGTGTCGCCGACACCGGGGAGGGTTTTGCCGCTCATTCGTCGGTCCGACACCGACCCATAGCGCGAGTGGCTACTATAGCGTTCCCAAACCGGGGCGAAAGTGAAATCCCGCCCCGCGCGGACGGTTCCTTCTGTCCGACAGGATCACTTCAGCCGCTCCTGGAGGAACGAGGGGTGTGCGGCGGTGATGCCGTCGATCGAGAGGATACGCTCGGAGATGACGTCGCCGAGTTCGTCGCCGTCGGACGCCCGGACCTCGGCCATCAGCATATGATCGCCCGAGGAGGTATAGAGAGACTCGACCGCATCGAGCGATTTGAGTTCGCGCGTCGCTTCCACGTAGCGTTCGGATTCGACATCGAGACCGACGAGCGCGATGGTGGTCTCCGAGAGCTTCTTCGGGTCGATGTCGGCGGAGTAGCCGACGATGATCCCCTCGTCTTCCATCTTCCGGATGTACTTCCGGACGGTCGGTTTCGAGACGTCTGCCCGCTCTGCGATCTTGGCGTACGAGGCCTGGGCGTCGTCCTCGAGGACGTCGAGAATTCTCCCCTCCGTCGAGGTGGTTTCCATATTCACCTCTTTTGGTTCCCGGAAAAAATACCTTCCGAAGGAAAAAAGGAACTTCCGACGACGAAACGAGGCGAGCGAGAGGCCGCGAAGACGCCGAAACGTCGGCCGGCGACGGTTCTATCGACGACCGGGACTCGTAGGGTCTCTTGTCACTTGTGTTTGTCCAAGAACGTATCGTAGACGCGCTCCCACTCGTAGTCGTCGTCGAAGTACCGCTCTGCGAGCGGTTCGTCGGGCATCTCGCCGATGCGCTGTTTCTCCTCGTGGTAGGACGGCCGCTCCTCGTCGACGTAGTATCGGCCGGTCAGGACGGTGCCCTCGTACAGCGCGGTCTCCGTCTCGTGCATCATCTCGGAGGCCGCCGACCGATCCGTCTTGTCGAAGTCGTAGTCGTCGGAGTCGTTGACGTCGATGTAGGGGACGTACTGCTTCGCGTCCTTGTTCCAGGTCGGACACTGAGTGAGGAAGTCGACGTGGGAGAAGCCGTCGTGTTCGATCGCCTCGACGATGATGTCTTTCGCCTGGTTGGGATTGACGGCGGCGGTCCGGGCGACGTAGGACGCGCCGGCGTTCAGCGACATCGACAGCGGTCGGATGGGGTCCTTGGCCGACCCGTGCGGCTGCGTCTTCGATTTGTGGCCCTTCGGAGACGTCGGCGACGTCTGGCCTTTCGTCAGGCCGAAGATCTCGTTGTTGAAGACGATGTAAGTGATGTCGTGGTTCTCCCGGGCGGTGTGCAGAAAGTGATTGCCGCCGATCCCGTAGCCGTCGCCGTCGCCGCCGGCGGCGATCACGGTCAATCCGGGGTTGGCCAGGTTGGCCGCCCGCGCGATCGGGAGCGACCGCCCGTGGATGGTGTGGAAGCCGTAGCTGTCGAAGTAACTGTTCAGCTTGCCCGAGCAGCCGATGCCCGTACAGACCAGCATCTCCTCGGGGGAGAGTCCCAGTTCCGCGGCGGCGCCTTTCAGCGCTTTCAGCACTCCGAAATCGCCACAGCCGGGACACCACGTGGGCTGCGGTTCGAGGCCGGGGGTGTACTCGTTACGGTCGTGTTCGGCGTTCTCGCCGATTGCGTTGAATGCGCTCATCTTAATCACTCGCTGCGGGGACGAACTTGGTCTCGTGGCCGGGGAGGGTCCCGTCCTCGACGATGCTCGTGACGAACCCCTCGACGATCTCGCCCGGTTCGAAGGGGTTGCCGTTGTACTTCAGGAGGCTCGACAGCCGCTCGCCGAACCGGCCCAGCTCCTTCTGTGTCAGCCCCCGGAACTGCCCGGAGGCGTTCATCTCGACGACCAGCACCTCGTCGACGCTCTCTATGAACTCGGTCACTTCCTCGGCCGGATACGGGGCGAGCTGGGAGACGCCGAGCATCTTCACCGAGTGGCCCTTCCCGTTCAGCCGGTCGACGGCCTCCGTTACGGTCCCCTGCTGGGAGCCGAACGTCATAATACCGTACTCGGCGTCTTCGGGCCCGTAGTGAGTGTTGAGATCTCCGTCGGTCGCGAGTTCCGCCCGAATGGTCTCTATCTTCTCCATCCGCCGGTTCACCTGATTCACGCGGTTGTCGGGGTCTTCGGAGATGTGTCCCGCCTCCATATGTTCGTTCCCGGTGGCGAGGTAGTGGCCGCCCTTCTGGCCCGGGATCGAGCGGGGACTGACGCCGTCGTCGGCGTCGTGCTGGAAGCGGTTGTACTTCCCGGAGGGATCGTGCGGCGCGTCTTCGAGTTCGGTCTCGGTGAGGACCGAGCCGAGATCGGGGTTCGGCTCCTCGTCGAAGACGCTCGCCGGCACGTTCCGGAGTTCACCGCCGTTCTTCTGGTCGTAGAGGACGATCGCCGGGAGCTGATACTCGTAGGCGATCTGGAACGCCCGGCGGGTCTGTCTGTACGCCTCTTCGGCGCCCGCGGGCGCGAACACGACCCGGTGGGAGTCGCCCTGGGAGGTGTAGAGGACGTGTTCGAGGTCGCCCTGTTCGGGCTTGGTGGGCATCCCGGTCGAGGGGCCGGCGCGCATCGCCTCGACGAGGACGACGGGCGTCTCTGTCATCTCCGCGAGGCCGAGCGGTTCGGACATCAACGCGAAGCCGCCGCCCGAAGAGCCGGACATCGCCTTCACGCCGGCGTGGGACGCGCCGAGCGCGAGCGCCGCCGCGGCGATCTCGTCTTCGACCTGCTCGGAGATGCCGCCGACCTCGGGGAGGTTCTGCGACATGATCGTGAAGACCTCGGTCCACGGCGTCATCGGGTAGCCCGCGATGAAGCGACAGCCCTCGTCGAGCGCGCCGTAGGCGATGGCGTCCGAGCCCGAGATGAGCACCTGGTCTTCGTCGTGGTCGCCCGTCGGGACCGACACGTCTGGGGCGTCGGCATCGAACTCCTCGAGCACGGTCTCGTAGGCGTCGTCGAAGACCGACATATTCGGGTCGAAGACCTTCTCCGGCATCGTGTCCTCCATCAGGCTCTTGATGACGTCGGGCTCGATGTCGGCGATGGCGCAGGTGACGGCGACGCCGGCGGTGTTCCGCATCACCTCGCGCCCGTGGTCGCGAGCGATCGACCGGAGGTCGATGTCGTAGACGTGCCAGTCGTTGGCCTCGACGCGCTCGTCGAAGTCCGGGACGTCCGCCGTGTCGAGCAGCCCCGAGTCGTAGACGATGACGCCGCCGTCGTCGAGTTCGTCGAGGTTCTCCGAGAGCGGCTTGACCTCCTCTTCGCCGTAGTAGGCGTCTTCTTTCGGGTTCCTGGCGAAGGAGTCGCCCAGCGCCAGGAGGAAGTTGTACCCGTCCCCACGCGACTTCACGGGGTCCGCCGAGACGCGGACCTCCGTGTAGGTGTGGCCGCCGCGGATGCGCGACGGGTAGTGACGATGCGTGAATACGTGTAGGCCCGCTCGCATCAGGGCCTTCGCGAAGTTCTGGCTCGTCGAGGCGATCCCGTCACCGGAACCGCCCGCGATTCGCCAGATGAGTTCGTCGTCAGTCATATCTGAGCTCACGGCCCGTGTGGGCCACTACCGAAGAGTTTCGACAGGACGCGATTAAAGCCTTTGCTATACGTTACCAAGGAAAGATGATGATAGACCTAAAATATATGTGATGGTGAGATAATTGGTTCCAGAACTGGACATCTATAAAAAGCCCCTGCGAAGAAGCGGCAATAATATGACTTTTCGGTCCGGGCTGTCGCTATCCAGTCACTCGTTTTCCGGACTCGTCGGGTGGTAGGGGGTGTCGTATTCGCCGGGATCGTCGTCGAGTCGATCGGGATTGATCCGACCGCCCAGCAGCATAAAGTCCAGGATCGTGAGATTGATCATCGCTTCGACGACCGGCACGGCGCGCGGCGGGAGGACGGGGTCGTGACGACCGACGACCTGAATCTCTTTTTCCTCGCCGGTCTCCCAGTCGACCGTCCGCTGCTTCTTCGGAATCGACGTCGGCGCGTGGAGGGTCACCTCGCCGTAGATCGGTTGGCCCGTCGTGATGCCCCCCTGGAGTCCGCCGTGTTTGTTGCCCTCGGGGACCGGGTCGCCTTCCTCGTCGAACCCCCAGTCTTCGTTCCGGTCCTTGCCGGTCCACTCGCGCGCCTCGCGGCCCAGTCCGAACTCGAACGCCGTCGTCGCCGGAATCGACATCATCGCCTGCCCCAGCCGTGCCGGGACGGAATCGAACCGGGGCGCGCCGAGCCCGCGTGGGACGCCGCGCGTCTCGAAGTAGACCGAGCCGCCGATGGAGTCGCCTGCGGCCTGGTACTCGTCGATCAGCTCGCGCATCTCCGCTGCGGTCTCGGGGTCGGCACACCGAACCTCGTTTTCCTCTGTGTGTTCGAGCATCTCCTCGAACGACACCTCGGGGGCCTCGACGTCGCCGATCTGGTTCACGTGCGCTTTGACTTCGACGCCTTCCGTCTCGAGGATCTTCTTCGCGATCGCGCCGGCGGCGACCCAGTTCACCGTCTCTCGCGCCGACGAGCGGCCGCCGCCGCCCCAGTTGCGGGTGCCGAACTTCGCGGAGTAGGTGAAGTCGCCGTGGCTCGGTCGCGGCGCCGTGACGTACGGCTCGTACTTGCCCGAGCGGGCGTCCTTGTTCTCGATGACCATCCCGATCGGCGTCCCCGTGGTGTAGCCGTCCTGGACCCCGGAGTTGATCGAGACGTCGTCGGGTTCGCCCCGCGAGGTGGTGATCATCGACTGGCCCGGCTTCCGCCGGTCGAGTTCGGCCTGCACGTCGTCTTCGTCGAGTTCGAGCCCGGCCGGACAGCCCGAGACGGTCACGCCCATCGCGTCGCCGTGGCTCTCGCCGTAGGTTGTGACCTGAAAGAGCCGGCCGAATCGGTTCCCGTTCATTACCTCGCCGTCGTGGTTCCGTCCATATATACGTTGCAGAAAGGACACCCGCCAGCGGGGGGAACGGCTATACGCGAGGGTCACGTACTCTTCTCATCCGAATTCCGGAGGAATCCGAGTGCAACACATCGACTACGCGTACACGTTCGGGATGGACGACGCGGCCCTCGAAGAGCGGCTCGAAACGACCCATACCGGGGTTCTGTCGCTCTCGGACGGCAGCGACAGCTACGCCATCCCGCTGGCTCACTACTACGATGGCACCGCGCTCTATTTCCGACTCGGCCTGACCGAGCACAGCAAAAAGCGACGGTTCCTGGAGGCGACCGAGCGCGACCGGTTCGACACCGCCGAGATCAACCGCCGATTCGCGCCG
>JBDGUP010000114.1:0-19903 GCA_042215815.1 Haloquadratum sp.
AGTCGGCGTACATCGCCTCCGTCTCCGTCTCCGTCTCCGTCTCCGTCTCCGTCTCCGTCTCCGTCTCGGCGCCCGCCTCGTCGTCCGCCGCGATCGGCGCGTCCGCGTCGTCGGTGGGTGCCTCCTCGCCCTCGTCGGAGTCGAGTTCGATGCTCATTCGCCGAGCACCTCCACCAGCGCGTTCACGAACTGGTCGGCGTGGGATTCGTCGACGACCAGCGGCGGCAGGAGGCGGACGACCGTCCGCCCGGCCGGGAGCGCGAGCACCTGCTCGGAGAGCGCGAGGTTCTTCAGGACGCGGTTCGCCCCGCGTTTCACCTGCACGCCGATCATCAGCCCGACGCCGCGCACCTCGCGCACGGGCAGGTCGTGGTCGTCGGTCGCGGCCTCGAGTTCGTCCCGCAGGTACTCGCCGACCCGGGCGGCGTGGCCCGGGACGTCCTCGTCGACGACGGTTTCCAGGGTCGCGTTCGCCGCCGCACAGACGACCGGCCCGCCGGAGAACGTCGAGCCGTGATCGCCGGGGTCCTCGGCGATCCAGTCTTTCACGAGCGTCGTGCCGAGCGGCAGGCCGTTGGCGATCCCCTTCGCCGCGGTGAGGATGTCGGGCTCGACGCCGACCCCCTCGCAGGCCCAGAGGTCGCCCGTGCGCCCGACGCCCGTCTGGATCTCGTCGAAGACCAGCGCGGCCCCGGTCTCGGCCGTCACCTCGCGGGCGCGTTCGAGGTACGCCGCGGACGCGGGGTGGATGCCGCCCTCGCCCTGGATCGGCTCCAAGAAGAGCGCGGCGGTCTCCTCGTCGACCGCCTCCGCGAGCGCCTCGGCGTCGCCGTAGGGGACGAACTCCACGTCGCCCGCCAGCGGCTCGAAGGGCTTTTTGTACTTGTCCTTCCAGGTCATCGCGAGCGCGCCCATCGTCCGGCCGTGGAAGGCGCGCTTGGTCGCGACGATCTTCGAGCGGCCAGTCGCCGAGCGGGCGAACTTCATCGCCGCCTCGTTCGCTTCGGTCCCGGAGTTACAGAGCCAGACGTTGTCGACGTCGCCGGGCGCGAGCGCCGCCAGCTTCTCGTAGAGTTCGGTGCGGACCGCGACCGGATACGACGCCTGCACGTAGGTGAGTTTCGCGGCCTGGGCTTGGATCGCCTCGGTGACCGCCGGGTGCGAGTGGCCGAGCGACGCCACGGCGTAGGACGCGCCGAAGTCGAGGTACTCGGTGCCGTCCGCGCCGTAGAGGTACGCGCCCTCGCCGGACTCGATCTGGATCGGCTTCTCCGAGAAGACGAATCCCCCGCCCCCGCTCATTGTGTCGCCTCCGGTTCGTCAGCGTCGTCTGCGACGCCGTCTGCGTCGTCCGCCACCGCGCTCGCGTGGATGTGCGTCCCGCCGCCGTCGAGGGCGGCCAGGATCGGATCGTCGGCGTTCGCGTCGGCGACGACGACCGTCACCGCGCCGCCGTCGAGGGCCTCCTCCGCCGCCATCACCTTCTTGGTCATAAACCCTTCCGCGGCGTCCTCGAGCGCGTCGAACGCCGCCGGCGTCGACACCGACTCGACGAGCGTCGACTCGTCGTCGGGGTCCGCATAGACGCCCGCGACGTCCGTGAGGACGACCAGTTCGGCGCCGAGCGCGCCGGCGACGGCCGCGGCCGCGCGGTCTGCGTCGGCGTTGACGGCGACGCCGTCGTCGGCGAGCATCGGGACGGTGACGACGGGCGTGTATCCCTCTCCGAGGAGGAGCTCCAGGAGGTCGGCGTTCACGTCCGTGATCGTCCCGGAGTGGTCGCCGCGCTTTATCTTCTTCTTGCCGTCTTCGATCACCCGGACGGCGGACTTGCGCGGCCCGGTCAGGAGGCCGCCGTCGACGCCGGAGAGCCCGACCGCGTCGACGCCCGCCCCCCGCAGCGTGACGGTGAGGTCGGTGTTGAGTTTGCCGGGGAGCACCATCGAGAACACCTCCATCGTGCGCTCGTCGGTGAAGCGCCCGACGACGCCGCCCGGCGTCTCGACGTAGGTCGGCTCTTCGCCCAGCGCTTCGAGCGTGTCGTCGACGGCGGTCGACCCGCCGTGGACGACGACGACCTCGCGACCGTCGGCGACGAGGTCGGCGACGTCGTCGACCGCGCCCGCGGGATCGACCGCGCGCGCGCCGCCGACCTTCACGACGACCGGCGGGCGGTCGGCCGCGTCCTCGCGCCGCTCGCCCCCGTCGGGTCGGACTCGCGGCGCCGCGTTGCCGGGGGTCTGCGTCTGGCGGGCGTCGCGTGCGTCGGGTTGGTGCTCGTCGTTTGTCATCGTTCGTGCTCGTCGTTTGTCATCTGTCAGGGCGCTCCGACGGGGTGGAGACCGGTGAACTCCAGCCCGGCGGTCTCTTCGATCCCGAGAGCGATGTTCGCCGCGTGGACGGCCTGTCCGGCCGATCCCTTCATCATATTGTCGATCGCCGAGAAGACGACCACTCTCCCGTTTCCGGGGTCGACCTCGAAGCCGACCTCGCCGTAGTTGGTCCCGGCGACGGCCTTCGGCTCCGGGTAGCGGTAGACGCCGCCACCGCCGGCGACGGTCCGCATAAACGGCTCGTCGGCGTAGGCGTCGCGGTAGGCGCCCCAGAGGTCGCCCGTCGAGACGGGGTCGTCGGGGAAGACGTGACAGGTCGCGCTCGCGCCGCGGGTCATATCGACCGCGTGGACGGTGAAAGACACCGAGATGCCGAGGAACTCCTCGATCTCGGCCTCGTGGCGGTGGCCGGTGGGCGCATAGGGGCGGACGATGCCCGAACGCTCGGGGTGACTGGAGGCGTCGCCGCCGCCGGCGCCGCCCTCCGAGGAGCCGACCTTCACGTCGACGACCGCGCGCTCGTCGCCCGCGAGGATGCCGGCGTCGAAGAGCGGCTTCAGTCCGAGGATCGTCGCCGTGGCGTTGCAGCCGCCGGAGGCGATCAGGCTGGCGCCGGGGAGGTTCTCGCGGTTGATCTCCGGGAGGGCGTACTCGGCGTCGTCCAGGTACTCGGGGCAGACGTGCCCGTCGTACCACTCGTCGTACTGCTCTTGGCTGCCGAGCCGGAAGTCCGCCGAGAGGTCGACGACGGTGTCGGCCGCCTCGCGGAACCGGTCGATCTGCTCCATCGAGACGCCGTGGGGCGTCGCCGCGAAGAGCACGTCGACCGACTCGAGGTCGTCGGGGGCGGTAAAGCGGAGGTCCATCTCCCGGAGGTTCGGGTGGACGTGGCCCACCGTCTTGCGCTCCTTCGAGCGGCTGGTCGCCTGCACCACGTCGAAGTGGGGATGCTGATACAACAGGCGGAGGAGTTCCCCGCCCGTGAAGCCCGAGCCGCCGACGACGGCGGCTGTGTGCTCGCTCATAGCGTCGCTTCCGTGTCGGTCGCCCGTTCAGCTTTCGATTCGAGCCAGTCGACGACGGCCGCCGGCACGTCGACGTCGACCGCGTCGTTCAGCGCTTTGAACTCGACGGTGTGGTTGACCTCGTGGACGGTGTACTCGACGTCTCCCGTCGGCTGGACGGCCGACTCGTCGGTGACGCCGACCTCCATCAGGTCTACGCCCAAGAGACCGCCCCCGACGGCGTCGGAGGCGGCGGCGACGAGTTCGCGCGCGCGGTCGTCCAGCTCGAACGCCTCGACGTCGCCGCCCTTCGCGGCGTTCGTCAGCCAGTGGTCCGACGAGCGCGTCATCGCGGCGACCGGCTCGCCGTCGACGGCGACCACGCGGATGTCGCGGCCGGGCTTGTCGACGAACTCCTGGACGTAGAACACCTTGTGCTCGTAGTGGCCGAGCGTCGCCTTGTGTTCGAGGATGGCCTCCGCGGCCGAGCGCGACTCGACCTTGGCCATCAGCCGTCCCCACGACCCGATCACGGGCTTGATCACGCAGGGGTAGCCGAACTCCTCGATGGTCTCCATCGCGGCGTCGGTCGTGAACGCGACCTCCGTGTTCGGCGTCGGGACGCCCGCCCGTTCGAGCGCGAGGCTGTTTTTCACCTTGTCGGCGCAGACGTCCGCCGTCCGCGCCGAGTTCACGACCGGGATGTCGTAGGCGTCGAGGAACTGCGTCGCGTAGATGCTCCGGCTCGTCGCGAGACACCGGTCGACGACGACGTCGACGCCGTCGAACGCTTCCGGGGGTTCGGAGATGTTGAACTGCTCTTTCCGGACGTCGATCTTCTCCACCTCGTGGCCGCGGTCGCGAAGCTCCGTGAGGAGGAGCTTCTCGTCTTTCCGGATCCGGGAGTAGAGCAGCCCAACCTTCATTTCACTCGCCCCAGTCCTCTTCGAGCTCGGGGGCCTCTTCGAGCACGATCGGGTCGACCGAGACGACCTCGAGTTCGGCCCCGGTCGCGGGGCTGTCGACGATCTCGCCGACCTCGACGTCGGCGGGGATCTCGATCTCCTCTCCGGTCAGCGGGTCTTCTGCGGTGATGGTTTCTGCCATATCCAGCGGTGGGTGGGGAAGCGACTTAAACCCATCGAAGCTATCGGATAACTTAACTGAACGGCGGTACCACTAACGCCGCGAAACCGTCGAACAATCCGCCCGTGTGAAATCTATGTCTGATTTCATATGTTATCGTCCCCGGACGGGGACCGTCGGGGCGGCGGCCCGAGCGGTGGCCCCAGCGACGCGCGGGGACGCGGCCGCGGCGATGGCCCGATCAGCGGCTCACACCGCCGAGCGGGAGCACCATAATGACGGTTGTAACTTTGTACCGGTGTCGCTGCCCCGGTGTCGGCGAGCACCGGTACGAGACGACAACCGTCGGTATCAGACATACGAGTCCACCTCCGCGGCGAGCGCGTCGCTCGCGGCGGCGAGCGCGTCGCGGCGCTCGTCGAGCGCCGACCGATCGGAATCGAGCCGCGATCCGGCCGCGTCGAGCTGCGTCGCGACGGCGGCGGGCGCGGGACCGCCAGCCGAATCGCGGCTCTCGACGCTTTCGACGGGGTCGAGCGCGGCCGCGACCCGCTCGCGGCTCACGTACGCGAAGAGCGACTCGCCGAGGACGTCCTCGGCGACCGCATCGAGCGTGTCGATGTCGGGCGTCTCGCCGCCGGCGCGCTCGGCGGCCGCAGCGAGCACCTCGTGGGCGGTCCGGAACGGCACGCCGGCCATCGCGAGCGCGTCCGCGACGCCCGTGGCGGTCGAGAACCCGTCGCCGGCCGCGGATTCGAGCGTCGCCTCGGGCCACTCGGCGGTCGCGACCGCGCCGGCGGCGACCTCGGTCGCCTCGGTGACCGCGTCGACCGTCTCCCAGGCGTGCGGGGTCGCGCGCTGGAGGTCGCGGTTGTACGCGCGCGGGAGCCCCTTCAGCGTCGTCAACAGACCGGAGAGCCCGCCGACGGCGTCGCCCGCGACCGCGCGGACCAGCTCCAGGGTGTCGGGGTTGACCTTCTGCGGCATGATCGACGACGTCGAGGCGTACGCGTCGTCGATGGTGATATGGCCCTTGTTCGCGAAGATCACGAGGTCTTCGGCGAGTCCCGAGAGCGTCGTCGCGTGCGTCGCGAGCGCCGCCGTCGCCTCCGCGAGGAAGTCTCTCCCCGCCGCGGCGTCCATCGAGTTCTCGACCACGCCCTCGAAGCCGAGCAGTTCGGCCGTGCGCTCGCGGTCGACGTCGAACGGGGTGCCCGCGAAGGCCGCCGCGCCGAGCGGCGAGCGGTTCGTCCGCTCGTAGGCGTCGAGGAGGCGCGCGGTGTCGCGCGCGACCGCCGACTCGTAGGAGCACAGGAAGTGCGCGACGGTCGTTGGCTGGGCCGGCTGGAGGTGCGTGTAACCGGGCATCACCGTTTCGGTGTGCTCGTCGGCGACCGCACAGAGCGCCTCGCGGAGCGCGAGCGTCGCCTCGACGGCGTCGAGGAGGTCCCCGCGCAGGCGGTAGCGGATGCAGGTCGCGACCTCGTCGTTCCGGCTGCGGGCGGTGTGCATCTTCCCCCCGTCGGGACCGACGCGCTCGACGACGGCCGTCTCGATCGCCTCGTGGACGTCCTCGCCGTCGGGGAGCGCCCCGTGGCCCGCGGCCTCGACCGCGGAGAGCGCGGCCAGGATCTCGCCGGCGACGCCGCCGTCGACGATGCCCTGCTCGGCCAACATCACCACGTGCGCGCGGTCGACGGCGAGGTCCGCGGCGAAGATGCGCTCGTCGGCCGCGAGGCTCGACAGGAAGCCGCGGGCGGGGCCGCCGCTGAAGCGGTCGCGCCGCACGACCCCGGCGTCCGCGGCGCTCCCGGTCCCGACGTCCTCGTCGTCGACCGCTCCGGTCCCCGTTCTGTCGCTCGTTCCGGCCTCCGGGTCCTCCTCGCCCGTCATCGCTCACTCCGCGTCGTCGTTCCCGTCGGTCGCGTTCGCGTTCGCGTTCGCGTTCGCAGCGTCGGTCGCGGCGTTCGCGAGGCGCGACTGGAAGCCGTGGTACTTCGCGACGCCGGTGGCGTCCTTCTGGGTGATGTCGCCGACGCCGGCGGTGTTGAAGGAGGCGGCGTCCTCGGAGTAGACCGCGTACTCGGACTCGCGGCCGACCGCGCGGGCCTGTCCCCCCTCGAACTTGACCGTCACCGTGCCGGTGACGCGCGTCTGCGTCTCCGCGATGAAGCCCTCCAGCGCGTCGACGAGCGGGTGGTCGACGAGACCCTCATAGCCCTTCTGGGCCCACTCGTCGTCGACCGAGCGCTTGACGTCGCGCTCGTCTTTCGTCAAGACGAGTTGCTCTAGGGCCTCGTGAGCGGTGAGAAGCGTCGTCGCCGCGGGGTGCTCGTAGTTCTCGCGGACCTTGAGACCGAGCATCCGGTCTTCCATCATATCCGTGCGGCCGACGCCGTGTCTGCCGGCCCGCTCGTTCAGCTCGCGGACGAGTTCGACCGGCGAACGCCCCTCGCCGTCGAGGGCGACGGGGTAGCCGTCCTCGAAAGTGATCTCGACGAGTTCGGTCTCGGTCGCGTTCGCGGGGTCGTCGGTCCACTCGTAGATGTCTTCGGGGGGGACGTGACTCGGGTCCTCCAGGTCGCCGCCCTCGATCGAGCGGCTCCAGAGGTTCGTGTCGATCGACCAGACGCCAGAATTGCCCGACTGAACGGGGAGACCGTGTTCTTCGGCGTACTCGCGCTCCCACTCGCGGGTGAGTTCGAGTTCGCGGATCGGCGCGATCACGTCCATATCGGTGGCGCGCCAGACGACCTCGAAGCGGAGCTGGTCGTTGCCTTTCCCGGTACAGCCGTGGGCGAGCGCGTCACAGCCCTCTTCGTCTGCGACCTCTACGATCGCGTTCGCGATCACCGGCCGCGCCAGCGCCGTGCCGAGCGGGTAGCCCTGGTAGGTCGCGTTCGCCCGGACGGACTCGAAACAGAGGTCTGCGAACTCGTCTTTCGCGTCGACGACGTGCAGGTCCAGCCCGTGCGCGTCGGCGGTCTCTCGTGCCTCTTCGAACTCCGATTCCGGTTGGCCGACGTCGACGGTGACGCCGACGACCTCGTCGTACCCGTACTCCTCCTGCAGGAGCGAGACACACACCGTGGTGTCCAGCCCGCCGGAGAACGCGAGTGCCACGCTTGTCATATACCTCCGAATCAGCGGCTCTCCCGTATAAATTACACGGTTTAGAACAGAGGAATTAAATCGCGGAGATGCCTATAGAGACGCTAGTCGCTTGTGGGTCAGCCGATGCAACGGAGGTGTGGAGTAATGGTGGCCCTAACGGGCCCGTCGTCGGGGTCGCGCGGCGACGACGGCGTCGGCGGAAACAACGGGTGAAAGCGCCGATATCGTCGGAGCCGAGGCTCCCGAGGGAACGCGGACAGACGCCCGGGAGAGCCGTGTCATCGTTCCCTAACGCACCGCCCGCGCACTAAACGTTTTCGGGATCCGCGTCGACGGTCGCTCGGGATTGCGTCGGCCGTCGGCCAGCGCGTCACCGCTCACTCGAAGAGGCCCTCGGTGACGCTCACGACCCCGTTGCCGAGTTCGACGTGGATCGTGTCTGCCGGCGCGGGGCCGACGCGGCAGCGGGCGGTCTTCTGTCGCCCCGAATCGAGTTCGACGGCGACCGCGTATTCGCCCGGTTCGATGCGGTCTTCGAGGCTCGCGGTTCGGCCGGGCGTGAGGTAGTAGGTCTCCTCGAAGACCGGGTCGTCGGGCGGTCCCACTCTGATGGCGAGGTCGTAGCCGCGGAAGGGATCGTAGTTCCGGACGTAGACGTCCTCGCTCGGGGCCGTCTCGTCTGCGAGGGCCGTCTCCCGCGGGTCGGTGGTCGGCGCGGCCTCCGCCGCGTTCGCCTGCGTGGATCTCATACTTCGTCCTTCGGCCCCGAGTGTCAAATAGTTGAAGAAGGCTCAAACGATCGTTTTAGTCCGATAGGGGGCGGAGACGAGCGACGAGCGCCTCGACGCCGGCGGACCGCTGCATCAGGACCGTCCCGAGCGCGCTCATCACGAGCACGTACCCGACGGCGAAGGCCGGGATGGTCTCGCGCATCACCGGCGTCGCGCCGCTCGCTGCGAGCGCGGCGATCACGAGCGAGAACTCCCCGCGCGGGACCACTCCGAGACCGACGCGCAGCGAGCGATGGGACGACAGGTCGTACGCGCGGCCGCCGAGGTACCCGGAGACGACCTTCGCTGGCGTCGTGAGGGCGACGGCGGCCGCGAGCGGACCCGCCACCGCGCCCACGGCCAGCGGGTCGGTCCCGACGCCGATCCAGAAGAAGAACATCGCGGCGAAGACGTCGCGGACGGGGGTGAGAAGCCGCTCGATCCGGTGGCGGTGGCCGCTCGTGGCGAATCCCATCCCGACGAAGAAGGCCGCGACCGCCTCGCTCACGCCGAGCGCCAGCGCGACGCCGGCGACCGGGACGACGACCGCGAGCGTCCGGAGCACGAACGGTTCCGTCCCCTCGACGTCGAGGACGCGCGCGAAGAACGCGGTGCCGTACCGGACGGCCACGAACAGGAGCCCCAGAAACCCGAACGCGACCGCCAGCGATCGGGCGACCGCGCCGTTGGCGGCGCCGATACCCCCGCCGGATCCGGCCGCGACGCCGTCGATCCCCACGCTGCCGGGCGCGGCGCCCCCGCCCACGACGAGCGAGGCGACGACGGCGAGGTAGACCGCGATGAAGAGGTCCTCGAAGACGAGCGTCCCCAGGATCGGTTCGGCCTCCTCGTCGGCGATCCAGCCGAGGTCGATGAGCGTCTTGGTGACGATCGCAGACGACGAGATGTAGACGATGCCTCCGAGCAGCAGCGCCTCGGTGAGCGACCAGCCGAACGCGAAGCCGAGGGCGATCCCCAGCGGGAGGTTCACGGCGACGTCGACCAGTCCCGCCCGCGTGAGTTGCGACCGCGCGGTCAAGAGCCGATCCAGGCTGAACTCCAAGCCGAGAAAAAAGAGCAAGAGGACGATCCCGATCCCCGCGAGGGCCGAGAGCACGTCGCCGCCGGAGACGGCCGGCAGTCCGACGCGCCCGGCGACGTGCGGCCCCGCGAGCATCCCGCCGACGACGTACAGCGGGATGACAGAGAGCCCGACGCGGAGCGCGACAGCCCCGGCGACCGCGAGCACGGCGAACGTCTCGCCGAGTTCGAGCAGTCCGGCGGCCATTATTCGCCGGCCGCGCGCGCGCGGACTGTCTCGGACGCGTCGCGGGTGCCGATGACGACGAGCACGTCACCCGCCCGGATCGTCGTCTCGCCGCCCGGCGAAGGGATGACCTCCTCGCCCCGCTCGATCGCGACCACCGAGGCGCCGGTCTCCTGGCGGAACTCCGTCTCGCCGAGCGTCCGGCCGGCGACGGGCGACGACTCCTCAACCTCGACCCACTCCAAGAGCGTGTCGTCGCCGAGGAGCGTCTCAACGCGCTGGGACTCGACGGGCTGGAAGTACGCTCCCTCCAGGATGGTCCCGACCTGGCGAGCGAGGTCGTCGGAGAGCTCGAAGAGCTTCTCGGAGTCGCTGTCTGCCGTCGGACGGCGGAACACCTCCCGGCGGCCCTGGTTGTGGGTCACGACCACGAGCCGGGAGCCGTCCGGGAGGTCGATCTCGTGTTTCTTCCCCACGCCCGGCAGGTCGCTCTCGTAGACGGTCACGGCGGGCGGTTCGGCGGCATCGTACAAAAATAGTCGTGTGGCCGGCCTCGGGAGGGCGACCCGGGACGGAACGAGACGAGACTGTCCCTGCGTCCGAGGGAAGCGAGGGCGCGGTCCCGAGCGACTAGAAGAACACGGGCGCAGTCCCCGTCACTCCGAGGACGGCGCCCGCCGCGCCAGCCGCGGCCAGGGGAATCGACGCGTTGTCGTCGACGACGTAGCCGCGGACCACGGGCTTGTAGCCGTCGGCGACGGTCGCGACGAGCGCGGCCGCGATCGAGGCCGCGCCGCCCGCCGCGACGCCCGCGGCGGGGAGCAAGAAGGGGACGGAGACGGCGAGACAGACCGCGAACATCGCGGCGAGCGTTCGGGGGCGCTTCGGCTCGCCGGCTTCGCGGGTCGTCCCGAGCAGTCCCGACACGGGATCGCCGAGCGTCAGCATCAGCGTCGCCGGGATCGCGACGTGCGGGGCGAACACGAGAGTGACGGCGGTGACGCTGAAGGCGTACAGGGCGTAGCCGGCGGGGTTGCCCTCCTCGTAGGGACGCGTGAGTTCGTCGAAGAGCGCCCACTCGAAGCCGACGACGAGCCGGAGAAGTTCGAGCGCGACCGCCACGGCGGCGCCGGCCAGCAACAAGAGACCGTACTGCCGCCAGGACAGCCACCCGAGGAGGTACGGGAGCGGCAGCCCCGTCCCGCTGGCGTGGACCAGCCGACGCTTGAGTTCGCTTCCCCGGAGCTGTGGGCGGGGCGACACCGTCCGTTACTCGACCGACCCCGACGCGACGAGGTCGTACCGGGAGACGAGGTCGTCGAAGCCCGCGTCGCCGCCCTCGACCGCCTCCAGTTCGGCGACGAGGTCGTCGACCGGCACCCGGACCTGGCGGGCCGTGTCCCGTTCGCGGATGGTGACTGTGTCTGGACCCTCGCCCTCCAGGCCGTCGCGGTCGACCGTGACACAGAAGGGCGTTCCGACCTCGTCCTGGCGCCGGTAGCGGCGGCCGATGCTCCCGGAGTCGTCGTAGACGACGCTGAAGCCCGATTCCCGGAGGTCGTCGACGACCCCCTCGGCGCGCTCGACGAGTTCGTCGACGTTCGAGACCAGCGGGAACACGCCGACGTCGGTCGGCGCGACCGCCGGCGACAGCGAGAGGAAGGTCCGTTCCTCGCCGTCGACCTCGTCCTCCTCGTAGGCGTGCGCGAGGAGCGTATAGACCGTGCGGTCGACGCCGAAGGAGGGCTCGATCACGTGCGGCGTGATGTGTTCGCCGGAGACGGTCTGTTCTTCGATCCGGAAGTTCGCCACGTCGGCGTCGACGGTGTAGGTCTCTCCGTCGACCTCGACGGTCACGGTCTCGTCGTCGAAGGCGTCGGGGTCGCGTTCGGCGAGGGCCGCCAGGGCCTCCTTCACGTCGCCGGCGTCGCCGCCGAACTCGGGCCCGAGGACGCTCATATCGGGCTCGACGACGGCGCGCTCGACCGTCTTGGGCTCGTCGTACTGGCGGAAGACGGTGAACTCGTCGTCGCCGTGCGCTGCGTGCTTCGAGAGGTCGTAGTCGCCCCGGTAGGCGAAGCCCGCGATCTCGATCCAGTCGCCGTCGACCTCGCTCTCGGCGTCCCAGCAGTCGGCGGCGTAGTGGGCGCGCTCGCCCGGCAGGTGCTGGCGGAAGCGGAAGCGGTCGGTGTCGACGCCGACGCGCTCGTACCACTCCTGGGCGATGCCGAGGAAGTAGCCGACCCAGGGGTCGCCAACGATCCCCTCGTCGACGGCCGCGCCGATCGTCGTCTCGACGTACGCGCCGTCTGCGGCCTGCTGTTCGGGGACGGGATACAGCGTCACCTCGACGTCTTCGACGGACGCCAGGTCCGGCTCGTCGCGCTCGGGGTCGACGAACTGCTCTAACTCCGCCTGCGTGAACTCCCGCGTTCGGACGATGCTCTTGCGCGGCGAGATCTCGTTGCGGTAGGCGCGGCCGATCTGGGTCACCCCGAACGGCAGGCTGTTGCGGGCGTACTCCTTGAGGCGCGGGAACTCCACGAAGATGCCCTGGGCGGTCTCCGGCCGGAGGTAGCCCGGCGTCGACGATCCCGGCCCGATGTTCGTCTCGAACATCAGGTTGAACTCTTCGACCGACTCGCCGCCGAGGCGGGTGCCGCAGTTCGGACACCGGAGGTCGTACTCTGCGAGTAGCGCTTCGACCTCGGGGATCGGGAGCGATTCGGCGTCCTCGATGTCGGTGTCGTCCTCGATCAGGTGGTCGGCCCGGTGGGACTCGCCGCAGGCGGGACACTCCACGAGCAGGTCGTCGAAGCCGTCGAGGTGGCCCGACGCCTCGAAGACCGGCTCGGGCATGATCGTCGGCGCCTCGACCTCGAAGTTGCCCTCCTGGACGGTGAACCGGTCCCGCCAGGCGTCTTCGACGTTCGACTTGAGTGCGGCCCCCTGGGGCCCGAAGGTGTAGAACCCGGCGGTGCCGCCGTAGGCCGCGTTCGACCCGAAGAAGTAGCCGCGGCGCTTCGCGAGTTCGGCGAGTCGCTCCCCCTCCGTCTGCGCTCCGGTCATCACAACGCCTCCAGCAGATCGACGTCGCGGACGATGCCGACGAGCCGGTCGCCCGCGACGAGCGGGGTCTGTTCGATGTCCTCTGTGATCATCGCCTGTGCGACCTCGACCACCGACTTGCGCTTCGAGACGGTCACGACCCCCTCGGACATAAACGCCGAGGCCGGCTCGGCGGGGATCTCGACGTTCCGCGTCGGGACGTAGCGGTTGCCGACGGCCTTGATCCCCTCCCACATCCAGTCGTCGTCCTGGCCGGCGACGGAGTCGCCCGTGTCGTCTTCGCCCTCGACGACTCTGGCGACGTCGATGATGTCGACTTCTGTCAGGATCCCGGTCATCGAGCCGTCCTCGTCGAGACAGACCGTGTAGGGGACGTTCGCATAGAAGATCTCTCGTTCGGCGACGGGCAGCGGCGTGCCGGCGTAGGTCGTGTTCACGTCCCGCGTCGCGACGTCGCCGGCGGTCGCATCGACTGCGACCTCGCCGCGCGCGATGGCGCGGACGACGTCTGTGACCGTGATGATCCCCTCTAGACGCCCGTCGACCACGGGGACGCGCCGCGTGCCCCCGTCGGTCATCAGTCGCGCCGCCTCCTCGACGCTCATCTCGGCGGTGACGGTGGGCACTTCGCGCATCAGGACCGCGAGCTGGTCTTCGTCCGGGTGTTCGATCAGTTCCTCGCGGGAGACGAGCCCCCGGAACTCCTCGCCGTCGTCCGTCTGCTTTACCACCGGCACCGAGGAGAAGCCGCGCTCTTGGAGATACTCCAGCACGTCGTCGCGGGTCCCCGGGAGTTCGACCGTAACGACGTCTCCGCGGGGAGTCATCGCGTCGGCAACGTTCATACGGCGCCTTACTGCGCCACACCTCTTGTACTCTTTGAAGCCGCCGCCGAGCAGACGAAGCCCCCGCTCGGGGTCGGTCCGGCGGATGCGGCGAGACCGGCACCTGTCGAAAGCGCTCTATTCGATATTATATCTACGGACACTGTTTCGGTTGATATAGGTACGTGCGCAGTGGAATCGCCTACATAGGAGTATATTATACAATATATCCCGCCATATCTACACACACGTGAATTCGATGCCCGTCTCGATTCGACGGGTTTATGTATGCGTGAGACACACTCACAAGTATGACGCCGAATGCGACGGCCGTATCCGACGCGTCGCGCGCTGAGGTGATGGCCTCAGTGGACTCCACTCCCGCACAAGCGGAGTTCATTATCGCGGACGTCTCCTGCGACGACGCGTGGCTCTCGATGCGCGCATCGGAGGCACCGTCGCTCCGAGACTGGGCATAATATACTGTCGGACGAACGTCCTGCTACGCCTGGGTATCCCCCGTGGAGGGACGAGCGTCTCAACGGTTTCGTCCGACAGTATAGTATCCGAAAGAGCAGTCGGTGAACGCCACCTCTTCGAAGGATGTGCCAACGTGCCGACTGCTCAAAGCACGCGACACGATTCCCCCGACTCCGTTGACGTCTGCTGGCGTCCCCGTGGCCAAAACAACACAAGAGACTGTGTATCACCGCTCGTCGTCGGGGTCGAAGATGTCTTCGATCCGACACTCGAAGTAGGCGGCGAGCGCGAACGCGAGTTCGAGCGAGGGGTCGTACCGCCCGCGCTCGACGGCGTTTATCGTCTGCCGGGTGACGCCGACGGCCTCGGCCAGGTCGGCCTGGCTGATGCCCGCGCGCTCGCGCCGCTCCGGGAGGTCGTTTTTCATACGCGCCGCCGAGCGACGAACAGGAAGGCGCCGTAGGTGCCGTAGACGACCGGCACGACCAGGGCGATCGGAGTCAACCATCCCGGCCACGACGCGTAGCCCAGCGCGACGAGGGCCGTCATCGTCGGGAACAGGACCGCCGACGCCCAGCCGAAGAGCGTCAGCGTGTACCCGGCGGCGCGCTCTGTGATCCGCTCGTCGCGCTCGTCGAACAGCGTTCCCGCGTAGTTCACTCGAAGGTATCCCGCGGCTCCGAGGAGTGCGACGAAACCGACGGCGCCGAGGATCGGACGACCCAGCGCGATGAGTACGCCGAGCGCGAGCCCCGACAGCCCCGAGAGCACGCCGTGGGCGCGTCGATACGACCGTTCCGAGAGGGCGGTGTTCGACATCGTCTCCGTCATTGACATCACGCGAGTGTGTAAAGCTCGCTTTACAGTAAAGAGTGCTTTACACACCAGTATAAATCCACCGGTCGGAGTCCCACCGTCCGAGGCGGTCGATGCGGCCAGGACGGACACAGTGGGATTTTTGTCCGCGTCTCCCCAGAGGTGGGGTATGCACTACCGCGAGGTCGAGTCGAGCCGGGAGTTCCTCCTCCGGCTCGAGACGGGGGCCGACTGGCGTACGGAAATCGAGGAGTTCGCCGCCCTCGAAGCGATCGACGCCGCGTGGTTCCAGGCGATGGGCGCCGTCCAGGACGCCGAGGTGTGGTACTACGACCAAGACGAGACGGAGTATCGGTCCGTGACGTTCGACGAGCCCCTGGAGGTCGCCGCCTGCGTCGGCAACGTGTCTGACCTCGACGGCGAGCGGTTCGCGCACACTCACGCCGTGCTCTCGCGACCGAGCGGGCAGGCGCTCGCGGGTCATCTCAACGCCGCGACGGTCTTCGCGGGCGAGGTGTATCTCCGGGCGTTCGACGAGCCGCTCGAACGGACCCACCACGAACCGACCCAACTGGACCTCTGGCTGTAATGCGCGAGGAGGACGAACGGTACTTCGAGCGGATCGAGTCCCGGCTCGAGGAGGCGTTCGAGCGCGCCGAGCGCGCGAAGGCGAGGGGGTACGACCCCGAGACGGACGTCGAGATCCCGGTCGCGAAGGACATGGCCGACCGGGTGGAGAACATCCTGGAGATCGACGGCGTCGCCGAGCGCGTCCGCGACCTCGAAGGCGAGATGTCCCGGGAGGAGGCCGCACTCGAACTCGTGACCGACTTCGTCGACGGCAACGTCGGCGACTACGAGAGCCGCGCGGGCAAGGTCGAAGGCGCGGTGCGGACGGCGGTCGCCCTCCTCACCGAGGGGGTCGTGGCCGCGCCGATCGAGGGGATCGACCGCGTCGAGATCCTCGAAAACGACGACGGCACCGAGTTCGTGAACGTCTACTACGCCGGCCCGATCCGCTCGGCCGGCGGGACCGCCCAGGCGCTCTCGGTCCTGGTCGCAGACTACGCCCGCTCGCTGCTCGACATCGACGAGTACAAGGCTCGAAGCGACGAGATCGAGCGCTACGCCGAGGAAGTCGCCCTCTACGACAGGGAGACGGGACTCCAGTACTCGCCGAAGGACGAGGAGACGAAGTTCATCGCCGAGCATCTGCCGATAATGCTGGACGGCGAGGCCACCGGCGACGAGGAGGTCTCGGGCTTCCGGGACCTCGAACGCGTCGACACCAACTCGCCCCGCGGCGGGATGTGTCTCGTGCTCGCAGAGGGGATCGCCCTGAAGGCGCCGAAGATCCAGCGCTACACTCGCGGGCTCGACGAGGTCGACTGGCCGTGGCTGCAGGACCTCATCGAGGGGACCATCGGCGACGACGGGGACGGCGCGGCCGCCGCTGACGACGCCGAATCCGGCGACGGCGCCGACGACGCGGACGACGGATCGGCGACGGGCGACGACGCGGACGCCGAAGGAGACGCTCTCGACGACGCGGTCGGCGGGCCGCCGCGCCTCGACCCCTCGGAGAAGTACCTCCGGGACCTCATCGCCGGTCGACCGGTCTTCGGTCACCCGAGCGCAGAAGGGGGATTCCGGCTCCGCTACGGCCGCGCGCGCAACCACGGGTTCGCGACCGCGGGCGTCCACCCCGCGACGATGCACCTCGTCGACGACTTCCTCGCGACGGGGACACAGATCAAGACCGAGCGCCCCGGGAAGGCCGCCGGCGTCGTCCCGGTCGACTCGATCGAGGGACCGACCGTCCGCCTCGCGAACGGCGACGTGCGCCGGATCGACGACCCAGCCGAGGCCCTCGAGATCAGAAACGGCGTCGAGGAGATCATAGACCTCGGCGAGTACCTCGTCAACTACGGCGAGTTCGTCGAGAACAACCACCAGCTCGCGCCCGCCGCCTACGTCTACGAGTGGTGGGTCCAGGACTTCGAGGCCGCCGGCGCTCCGGTCCAGGCCCTCCGGGACGACCCCACGGTCGACCTCGAACACCCCACCGTCACGGAGGCCATCGCGTGGGCGACCGAGTACGACTGCCCGCTGCACCCTGACTACACCTACCTCTGGCACGACGTCGCCGTCGACGCCTTCGAGGAACTGGCCGACGCGGTCGCGTCCGGCCGCGTCGTCGCCGCGGAGGCGGACGGGGGCGTCGCCGGCACGAACGGGAACGCCGCCGGCGCAGACGGGACCGCCGCCGACACGTGCGGACCCGACGCCCTCGAACTCCCGCGGACGGAGCCGGTCGCACGGACGCTCGAACGCCTGCTCGTCGAACACGCCCGGAGCGAGGAGACGATCCGGATCCCCGAGTGGCGACCGCTGGTCCGCTCGCTCGGATTCCGGATCGCAGCGGGGGAGACGCCGTCGCTGGAGCGGACGTGGGCGCCGTCCGACCTGCCGCCGTCCGTCCGCGAGTGGGACGGCGGCGACAACGCGGTGCGGGCAGTCAACGAGGTCGCGCCCTTCGAGGTCCGCGAGCGCGCGCCCAGCCGGATCGGCAACCGGATGGGCCGCCCCGAGAAATCAGAGTCCCGGGACCTCTCGCCGGCGGTCCACACGCTCTTTCCGATCGGCGAGGCCGGCGGCAACCAGCGCGACGTCGGCGAGGCCGCCCGCGCCCGCGACGACCAGGGACGCCGGGGGGTCGTCGACGTCCGGGTCGGCGACCGCGCCTGTCCCGACTGCGGGACGCACACCTTCCGGACGACGTGTCCGGACTGCGGCGCACACACCGAGCCCCACTACGAGTGCGACGAGTGCGGCCGCGAGGTCGAACGCGACGAGTCGGGACGGGTCTACTGCGACCGCTGCGAGCGGGAGGTCACGAGCGCCGAGCCCTACGACCTCGACGTCGGCGAGGAGTACCGACGCGCCCTCGACGACGTCGGCGAACGGGAATCCGCCTACGACATCCTGAAGGGCGTCCGGGGGCTCTCCTCGGCGGACAAGACGCCCGAGCCGATGGAAAAGGGCGTCCTGCGCGCGAAGAACGGCGTCACCTCGTTCAAGGACGGCACGGTCCGCTACGATATGACGGACCTGCCCGTCACCGCCGTCCGGCCCGCCGAACTCGACGTGACTGCGGCTGATTTCCGCGAGCTGGGCTACGAGACGGACGTCGACGGCGAGCCCCTGGAGTTCGACGACCAGCTGGTCGAACTCAAGGTCCAGGACGTCGTGCTCTCAGAGGGCGCGGCCGACCACCTGCTCAAGACCGCGGACTTCGTCGACGACCTCTTAGAACAGTTCTACGACCTGCCGCCGTTCTACGACGTAGAAGAGCGCGAGGACCTCGTCGGCGAACTCGTCTTCGGGATGGCGCCGCACACGTCCGCTGCTGTCGTCGGCCGCGTGGTCGGCTTCACCTCCGCCGCCGTCGGCTACGCGCACCCGTACTTCCACGCCGCGAAGCGCAGGAACTGCTTTCACCCCGAAACCGAGGTGTGGTATCGCGACGGGACCGACGAGTGGCACCGCGAGCCGATCCGTGGCCTCGTGGAATCGCGCCTCGACGACCCCGACGAAGACGACTTCGGGACGCTCGTCCAGGAACTCGACGGCGACGTGTACGTTCCTTCGATCGACGCCGACGGCGAGGAGACGATCAGACCCGTCGAGGCCGTCTCCAAGCACGTCGCGCCGGACCATCTCGTCCGCGTGGAGACGGAGGGCGGGCGGACGATCACGGTCACGCCCGACCACGACCTCTGCCGATGGAACGACGGCGTCGAGCGGGTCGAAGTGACGGCGCTGGCCCCCGGAGACCGCCTCGCAGTCCCGGACGGGACACCGACAGACGGCGTCGCGGCCGCTGGGACGGCGGGGCGGGCGTGCGCCGACGGCGGCGAGAGCGGCGGGAAAGCGGACGCAGTCGCGGCGATCGAGTACGTCGCGAGCGACGTCGACGCCACGTACTGTCTGACCGTCGAAGACACGCACACGCTGGTGGCAGACGGGTTGTACACGGGACAGTGCGACGGCGACGAGGACTGCGTGATGCTCCTTATGGACGGTCTCATCAACTTCTCCAAGAGCTATTTGCCCGACAAGCGGGGCGGGCGGATGGACGCGCCCTTGGTGATGTCTTCCCGCATCGATCCCAGCGAGATCGACGACGAAGCGCACAATATGGACATCGTACGGCAGTATCCGCGGGCGTTCTACGAGGCCACGCGGGAGCTCGCAGACCCCGGTGCGGTCGAAGAGCAGATCCAGCTCGGCGAGGACACCCTCGGCACCGACGACGAGTACCGCGGCTTCGACCACACCCACGACACCACGGACATCGCGCTCGGACCGGACCTCTCGGCGTACAAGACGCTCGGCTCGATGATGGACAAGATGGACGCGCAGTTGGAACTCTCACGGAAGCTCCGCGCGGTCGACGAGACCGACGTCGCAGAGCGGGTCATCGAGTACCACTTCCTGCCCGACCTCATCGGGAACCTCCGGGCGTTCTCCCGCCAGGAGACGCGGTGTCTGGACTGCGGCGAGAAGTACCGGCGAATGCCGCTCTCCGGCGACTGTCGCGAGTGCGGCGGCCGGGTGAATCTCACCGTCCACCGCGGCTCTGTGAACAAGTATATGGACACCGCGATCCACGTCGCCGAGGAGTTCGGCTGTCGGGAGTACACCAAACAGCGGCTGGAAGTCCTCGAGAAGTCGCTCGAATCGATCTTCGAAAACGACAGGAATCGGCCTTCGAGCCTCGGTGATTTTATGTAAAATCGAGGGTATTTGATAGAATAGAATTGGTTAATCTGTTACCAATTCTTTTGTTTCCGCGGACTCGGTAGTATCACTATGGTCAACCGGCGCGACGTATTGTTAGGGATTGGAGCAACTTTCAGTTTATCTGGATGTGCCGGTGATAGAGAGAACGGGTCCCGCTCAACTCAACAGCCGACAACTATAGCTACACCAACTGCGACTGCGACCGCGACTGCGACAAGGAGGGATACACCAACGGCCACCAACACGGAAACCAAAACACCAACTGAAACCCAAACAGCGACTCCGCAGAGCGTATTGAAGCCGACCTTGTATACTGTCTGAAAGTGTCATACAA
>JBDGUP010000114.1:20003-39736 GCA_042215815.1 Haloquadratum sp.
ACTCCGCAGAGCGTATTGAAGCCGACCTTGTATACTGTCTGAAAGTGTCATACAACAGTTCTTAGGGAATTAATTTCAGATATCGTGTTGTGTATACTGTCGGACGAAACCGTTGATAACTCGTTCCCCCTCCCGGGGGGACACAGGAGTATCAGGACGTTTGTCCGACAGTATAATACCTGCTTGATACACCTCAAATGCCTCGCTTCGTTCGGTATTTCCTCACAGACGAAACCGGGCAAAACGGGGCGCACGGACGTGCGTCCCTCGCGGTAACGGACGAAGCGCGACCGGCGGGAGCGCTGAGTTCGTTCCCTAACATTATCAGCCAGCCGGTGCATACCAAGGTATGGGATCGGGCGACATCCGGGAGTTGACGACAGACGACGAAGAGCGGGCAGCGTTTCCCGTACTGCGCCAACTCAGAGACCACCTGACAGAAGAGCAGTACCTCGCGTACCTGGACGAGATGCGAGACGAGGGATACCGCCTCTTCGCCATCGTCGAAGACGACGTCATCGTCGCCGTCGCTGGCGTCGTGATCCGGACGAACTTCTACAACGGCCGGCATCTGTTCGTGTGCGATCTGGTGACCGACCAGGACCACCGTTCGGAGGGGTACGGCGAGCGCCTGATGCGGTTCGTCGACGAGTGGGCGCGCGACCACGACTGCGAGAGCCTGACGCTAGCGTCGGGGCTCTGGCGCGAGGACGCCCACCGGTTCTACGAAGATCGGCTCGATATGGAGCGGTACTGCTATACGTTCAAGAAACAGTTCGCAGAGCGGTCACTCCAGATATCCTAGATCGCGCAGCCGCTCTTGGGCCTCCTCGTCCATCTCCTCGACCGCGTCGTCGCTCACGTCGTCGTCGAGCGCGTCGGTCCACGCGCCGCCGACGGCGGACTCGAACGCGGCGAGCGTCGCTTCGGTGGTCTCGATCACGGGATCGCCCTCCCCTGCGACGTCGTCTGTCTCGTCGGGATCCTCGTCGAGGCGGTAGGCCTCGTCCGGAATGCGGTCGATGCGAACGTACTTCGCGTCGGTGCGGCGCGCGGCGCGCATCCGCGAGTAGAAGCGCGACTCCTCGGAGAGCGTGATCCCCGCGTCGGCGGCCTTCTCCTCTAGCTGCTTGAGTTCGACCACCGGCCGGGAGTACTCCACGAAGGCGTAGTCGCCGTCGCCGCGCTGGCCGGGGTCGCGGTCGGCGGCCGCGACGGCGTCGAAGTCGCGGTAGGACTCAGAGAGGAGCGAGCGCGTCCGATCCAGCGCGACCGCGTCGTCGCCGTCGGCGCGCGGCGTCCCGCCCTCGACGTCGAGGGCGTCGAGAACCGTGTGGTAGAGGTCGACGAGTTCGACCTGGTCCGTCCGTCTGTCGGCCTCCAGTGCGGGGTGTTTGATCAGGAGAGGGACGTTCACGAGCGGATCGTAGAGGCAGAACTCGTGGCCGTAGAGGTCGTGCTCGCCGTGGAGTTCGCCGTGGTCGGCACAGACGACGACCATCGTGTCGTCCCACAGCCCCTCCGTCTGCAGCCAGTCGAACAGCCGGCCGAGCTGGTCGTCGATGTGGGCAATCTCGGCGTCGTAGAGGTCGCGGATGTCGTCCCACTCGTCGTCTGGGATGTCACGCGCGCCCGCGTTGTACTCCTTGGAGTTCTGACAGACAGCCGTGGAATCGACGCCGGGGGCGAACTCCGCGGCGAACTCCGCGGGCGGGTGATACGGGAGGTGGGCGTCCATCAGGTTGACGAACGCGAACGAACGGTCGGCCTCTCCGAGGAAGTCCATCGTCCGGTCGATCACCGCGGGCGTCTTCGAGTCGGCGCCCTCGCCGCCCGCGAAGTACTCGTGGGCCGTGTTTCCGAGGCTCACGAGCTTGTCCGCGACGGCCCGCAGCGCCTCGTTGTCGTTCATCGCCTTCCAGGCGCGCGCCAGCGGCCCCGAGAGGAAGTCGCCGGGCATCACCTCGAAGAAGTTGTCCTGGTCGTCGAAGCCGTCGGTGAGGTGGGTGTAGGGCGTGATCCACGCGTTCGAGGAGTAACAGGCCGTGTCGTATCCGGCGTCCGCGAGCGTCTCCGCGAGCGTCGTCGCGCCCTCCAGGTAGGGGTTCTCCTGGTCGGCCCCGTGCTCGGAGGGATACATCCCGGTGAAGAGCGAGGCGTGGACCGGGAGCGTCCACGGCGCGGGCGCGACGGCCTGCTCGAAGACGGTCGCCTCCTCGGCGAACGCCCCGAGGGTGGGCGTCGTCGGCCGCTCGCACCCGTAGGGCGTGAGCCGGTCCTTCCGGACCGTGTCCATCACCACGAAGAGGACGTTCTCTGGCGATCCGGTGCTCATACAGATCCCTCGCGGGGACGACGGCAAAGAGTCACCGGTCCTGACTCGTCGAGGAGCCGGGGAACCGAGGAGCCGGAGAGCCGGGGAGTCCGAAACGTCGGGGCGACTCGGCCGCTAGAACGGCGCCTGCGGGCCTTCGTCGCTCTCGGCGTCGTCGTCCGTGGTCTCGCCGGGGAAGGACGGTGACATTCCGCCCTCGGCGTCGCCGCCCATCCCGGTGTCGGCGTGGACCTGCTCGATCTCGGGGATCTCCTGGACCATCCGGCTCTTGATCGCCTGGATCGTCATCGGAGAGATGCCACAGCCCGAACAGGCGCCGCCGAGCATCACCGTGACCTCGCCGGTCTCGCGGTCGAGGTCCTGGATGGCGGCGGAGCCACCGTGCATCTGGATCTGCGGGAAGTTGCGGCGCAGGAAGTTCGTGACGCGTTCTCGGAGGTCGTCGTCGCCGTTCGCAGCGTCCGTGCTCATATCAACCGGTTCGGCGCCGACGGGCTTAGGCCTTTGGTTCGGAGGCCCCACGCGGCGGTCACTCGTCGAGACCGAAGACCTTGCGGTGCTGTTCGCGCAGCTCTTCGAGGTACCGATCGAGGATCGTCTCGAGCTTCTCGTCGTCGACGACGACGCCGGTCAGGCGGTCTGTGGGGTTCTCCGGCAGCTCGATCCGGAAGTCGCCGTCCTCGTAGAACGGCTCGGACTCGTTGAGGATCTGCTGGTCGATCGCGTGGATCAACTCGGAGTCGTATCGCTCGTTCATCGTCTCGAAGGCGTTCTTGTAGGCGCGCTGGAGCTCGGTGAAGTAGTTCGCGTACTTGTCTTCGAACTTCTCGGGATCGAAGTCGACCATACGTCGGATTGAGCGGGCGCGATACAAACCCGTTTTGTCCGGGGCGTGGATACCCTGCTCTGATAATGACGGTTGTAACTATGTACCGGTGCTCGCCGCCCCGGTGTCGGCGAGCACTGGGAAGAGACGACAACCGTCATTATGAGCGCACCCTACCGCGGCTGTCTTCTTTCCCCGCAGCTATTTGAGGCTCTACCCGAACTGACCGGTGTGAACGGGCTCGAACTCGCCCTCCGGCTGCTCGCCGGGGTCGCGCTGATCCTGGCGAACGGCTTCTTCGTCGCGATCGAATTCGCCCTCACGCGGGTGCGTCAGTACGCCGAGTCCGAGTTCGACGAACCGGGACTGCGCCGCGCGTGGGAGATGACAGACGACCTGGAGATCTACCTCACGAGCTGTCAGGTCGGCATCACGGCGTCGAGTATCGCCGTCGGGATCGTCGCCGAGCCGGCGCTCGCGGCGCTCTTCGAGCCGTACTTCGAGTCGACGGTACTCGCTTCGATCGGTGCCGGCAGCCTCCTCGCGTTCCTCCTGATCAACCTCTTTCACCTCACCCACGGCGAACAGACGCCGACGTACCTGGGCGTCGAGCGCTCGAAGTTCGTCGCGCGCCACGGAGCGACGCCGCTGTACTGGTTCGCCAAGCTGATGGCGCCGCTCATCGCGGTCGGCGACGGCGTCGCCAAGTGGACGCTGAAGCTCTTCGGGATCGAGATGACGGGGGCGTGGCTGGAGACCGAGACCGACGCGATCGAGTCGCGGGCGGACCTTCGCCACGAACTCGGGTCGGTCCTCGACCGCGGCGACCTCCCCGACGAGCGCCGCGAGGAGATCCTCAACGCGCTCGACGTGGGAGAGCGCTCGATCCGGGACGTGATGACGCCCGTCGAGGACGTGGTCTTCCTCTCGGTGACCGACTCCATCGAGGAGAACCTCGAACGGATCGGATCGAGCCCCCACACCCGACTCCCGCTGATCGGCGACGCCCCGGAAGACTTCCGCGGAATCGTCTACGTGCCGACGGTCGTCGGACGGATGGACGCGCTCCGGCGGGACGAGACGACGCTCGAACGCATCGCCGCCCCGCCGATGACGCTGTCGGCGGACACGCTGATCAGCGAGGCGATCGACCAGTTCCAGGTGGAAAACCAGGAGCTTGCGCTCGTGCTCGACGGCGGCGAGGTGGTGGGGCTCCTGACGGCCACCGACGCGTTCGAGGCGGTGATGGGCGACCTCGAAGACCCGCTCGACGTCGAAGCCCAAGACGGCGACCACCCGGTCTCGCCCGGCGGGTCGGGGTCGGCCGACGAGTGACGCGGGAGGACAGACCAGAGCACGGCAGGACGGGAGCCGGCCCGCGATCCCCGAACAGATATGTCTGAAATATTACTCATCCGACCGTATTTGTGGGTCCGCGTGGACCTGTGGGTATGTTCGAGACTGTGTTGTTTCCGACCGACGGGAGCGTCGGCGCCTTCCGCGTGCTCGATCACGTGCTCGACCTCGCGGCGCGACACGACGCGACGCTCCACGTTCTCACGGTCGTCGACCGCGAGGGCGACCAGCGCACAGCAGACGAGAGTGAAGCCGAGTCCGCGGCCGAAACGGACGCCGAAGCCACCGTCGCGGAAGTGACAGAGCGGGCGGACGGGCGAGGGGTCGAGACCCATACCGCGGTCAGGCGGGGCGAGCCGTTCCAGACGATCGTCGACTACGCCGACGGGGCGGACGTCGACCTGATCGCGATGCCGACGCACGGCCGGAGCGGACTCGAACGGCTGTTCCTCGGCAGCACGACCGAGCGCGTGGTCAGACACGCGACGGCCCCCGTGCTCACCGTCCGGCCGAGCGCCGACCGCGAACTGGCGTATCCGTACCGCCGCGTCCTCGTCCCGACAGACGGGAGCGAGTGCGCGAACGAAGCGCTCGGCGTGGGCTCGGACCTCGCGGTCGCGACCGACGCCCGCCTCGACGTCCTCTCGGTCGTCGACGTGACCAGTTTCGGACTCGACGCCCGAGTCGACCTCCAACTCGACCAGCTCGAATCGAGCGCCCAGACGGTGGTCGACGACGCGGTCGGAGTCGCGACCGACGCCGGGCTCGCCCCCGACGCCGTCACCGGCGACGTCAGGACCGGGACGTCGCCGGTCCGGGAGATCAACGCCTACGTCGACGACAACGACGTCGACCTCGTCGTGGTCGGAACCCACGGCCGCACCGGCCTGGACCGCTATCTCCTCGGGAGCGTGACCGAGAAACTGCTCCGAACCACGACCGTCCCCGTGATGACGGTCCACGGGCCCTGATTATCCCTACCCCTCGATGGGGATCGTCTTGCCGCGGGTTTCGCCCTCCTCTTCGAGCGGGAGCGTGACTTCGAGGACGCCGTTGGAGTAGGTCGCGGTGATGGCGTCGTCGTCCACGTCCTTCGGGAAGCGGAGCCGACGGTGGTACGTCCGCTTCCGGCCGCGATCTTCGTCGACGTGCTCGGCGGCGATGTTGAGCACGCCGTCGTCCCACGCGAGATCGATCTCGTCTCGCTCGAATCCCGGCATCTCGACGGCGAGCACGAACTCGTCGTCTTCCTCGTACAGTTCGTAGTCCGCGTTGCCGGCGTCATCGAAGATGCGGGACGGGAAGTCGAGCCCCTGCATCCAGGAACTCGCGGGATCGGTCGGCAGCGCCATTGGTGATCACCTCGATTCCATCCGTATGTTCTGCCTACAGAAACATAAATTTTGTTGATGATTGTTGGTTTATGAGAAAATACCGGACGGAAGCGACGGTATGGTCGATTATCCTCGCTCGGGAGCGTAGCCCTCGACGCCCGTCGCGCGGAGATACTCCTCCAGGAGCGAGGGGAACTGGCTGCCGCGGACGTACCGGAGCCCGAACTCGTCGGCCCACGAGATGATGCCCTGGTCTTCGGTGACGACGCCGGCGTCCAGTTCGCGCGCGAGGACGAGCAGGTCGAAGTCCTCGCGGGAGTCGAGGACGCCCTGCCGGAGTGCCTTCCGGTACTTGTCGCGCATACTCGAGAGGATGCGGTCGGCCTCCGTGCGGTATCCCTGGGTCTCGTCTTCGGCGGCCGTGAGTTCGCTCGGGTCGAGCTGTTCGACCTCGCGGAACGCCTTCTCGGAGACGCGAAGCCCGCGGTCGACGCGGTCGCTCATCTCGTCTATGAAGTCGTAGACGATGTTCGCGGGGATGGTGACGCCGTAGCGGTCCGGGCTCTTGCGGACCACCCAGGTGTCGAGCCGCTGGAACACCTCGTCGTCGACGTCGCGATCGCGGAGCATCGTCGCGAGTTCGTCGTGGATCGAGGGGGGCATATGACAGGAGATGTTGAGTTCCAGCCGGGCGGTCGCGACCAGGTCCAGAAGCCGGAGTACCGCGTCCGTCACCGACTCGCCCTCCCGGCGGATCTCTTCGGTGATGAAGAGCGACGTGTCGAGGACGAACTGCTGGCGCGGGAGTTCACTGGGCATACGCGCCGCTTCGAGAGTGAACCCTAAAGAGGTGTCTTCGAACCGGCCCGTGGGCGGCGGCGTCGCGACCGGAGCGGCGAGCACCGGGCTTTTCACCCGAACTGACAGAAGAGAGGTATGGACGAAGACGCGTACTACGGACGGCTGGATTCGACGGCGTCCGAGCCGGAGGAGCTGTTCGAACACTTCGAGCAGCGGCCGATCGCCGACGCGACCGGCTACGTGCTCTCCGACGCTCGCCACGGCGTCGAACGTGGAACGGTCATCGTCGACGACGCCGACGCCATCGTCCGGGGCTATCCGAGCATTCCCCGGGTGTTGGTCCTCGACGCCGGCGTGACCTCGTTTTTCGCCGCCGACGAGGAGATCCTCGTCGAAGAGAAGCTCGACGGCTTCAACGTCCGAATCGCCGCCGTCGAAGACGAAGGCCCCCTGGCGTTCACCCGCGGCGGGTACGTCTGCCCGTACACCACCGCCCGGGTGTGCGACCTGCTGGATCTCGCTCCGTTCTTCGAGGACCACCCCGAGAAAATGCTCTGTGCGGAGCTGATCGGCCCGGAGACGCCGTATACGACCCACGACTACGCCGACGTCGACTCGGACGCGATCCGCGTCTTCGACGTCCGCGAGCGGGAGTCGGGCGATCCGCTCTCCGTTCCGGACCGCCGCGACCTCTGTGAGCGGTACGGCTACCCCCAGCCGCGGTTCGTCGGGCGCTACGACCGCTCGGAGGCGACAGAAGAGATCTGGGCGGCGATTCAGGAACTCGACGCCGCGGGACGAGAGGGCGTCGTGATGAAGACCGCAGACGGTTCGTCGATGGTCAAGTACACGACCGAGGCGATGCACCACGCCGAACTCGACGACGCCTTTTCACTCCTGTTCGATCTGGGACGCGACTTCCTCTTTTCGCGGATCACCCGCGAGGCGTTCCAGGCCGCCGAGTTCGACGAGAGCGAAGAGCGCCTTCGCGAGCGCGCCCACGACCTCGGCGAGTCGATCCTCCTCCCCGCGGTCGAGACCATCCGCGCGATCGACGACGGCGAGACCGTCGGCGAGCGCCACCGCGTCCGGAGCGATCCGGACGCGATCGACGCACTGCTCGACCACCTCCGCGATCTGGGGCTGACGATCGAGGTCGTGACTGACGAGCGAGACGACGACCAGCGCGTCGTCGAGTTCCTGAAAGTTGCCGAACCGACGATGGACCGCGTCCAGTACTACCTGGACGGTGGCACCTACGACGAGTGAGGCCAATTCGTATAGCGGTATATGATTAATCGCTCGCACGATCACGAAACAACATTCCTCGTTCTCGGACGGAGAAGCCCTCCCGTCTGCAGTATACCATCGGACGAAACCGTTGATACTCTCGCACCCCTCGGAGGGTACACAGGAGTATCAGGACGTTCGTCCGACAGTATAATACTGACTGCTGCGGGATGGGCACTGCCCAGTGACCGAAGCACCGGCCGCTCGTCGTATCGGGAGCACGCCCCGGAAGTATGACTGTGGTTCCTCCACACCCGTCGTGATCTCAAACGGGAGAGTGGCCATACGGACTGTCACTCGTCGACTGTCGCCGGATCCGATCGGCGTCTCCTGCAAAATGAACCTCATATCGCTATATTCAAACCCCTCATTCAGCCACTCGTCTCTAGAGATCGTTCCTCGTACTCCGCTGGGTCCTCGTGCGGTTCCAGTTCGACCGGGCGGACGCTGGCGAGGTTCTTGACCGCCCGCGGACCGACGACCGACGGTGAGACGAACCGCGGGAATTCGCGGGCCGGTCGGTCGACGGCGTCGTAGGCGACAATCGCCTCGGTGAGGTCCCAGACGGCGACACACGCCCGATAACCGTCGGCCGCCTCGACGAGGACGTGGGTCGTCGCCGCCGGCATCGATGCCGCCTCCAGCACCGGGTTCAGCGGTATGCCGGTCCACGCCGATTCGATCCAATCACCGGAGGCACACTCGAACCCGATGGTCCGAGTCGTCACCTCGAACTGCGCGGCCGCCGCCTCGACACCGGCGGGCAGCGACACCGGGGTCTCGCCGTCGACGAGAATTTCGTCCCGCTCTGCGGTTCCGGAGTCAGCCCCCTCCATACTACGTCCGTGTTCGCAGTCGTTGATAATGACTGTTGTATACTGGACGAAGTTCTGATACTCCTGTGTATCCCCGGGGGTAGGAGGGTATCAACTGTTTCGTCCACCAGTATAACCCAGTGCGGACCCGTGCATTCGACGATTGGACGCCAACCGTTTTGCCCGATACCACCGTCCGTAGAACTGTATCGGTCGTCTGATAGTGATTATCGCACCTGTGCGGCGAGAATCGATGCACAGTTGCGATAATCACTATGACACGCCGGCCGTGCGCACAGATAGCAACGTATGTCGCTCGCCCAACTCCTCGAACAGTACGTCAGCCTCGGCATCTTCGTCGTCGCGGCGGGTCTCAGCGCCCTCAGTTTCCTCGCGTGGCGGCGGGAACGTGATCGTCGAATGCGAATCGTCACCCTCGGGTACGCGATGTTCGCCGTCTACGGGCTCGTCGTGTTTCTGGAGTACCTGTTGCTCCCGTATTTCCCCTACGCCACGCTCGAACTGCTCGAACACGGGAGTGCCGTCTTGATCCTCGGCGGGCTGCTGGCGTTTTTCGTCGCGTTGACGCGGGACTGAGAGATGTCGGACCCAGACCTCGAACTGGCCTCGCGACGTGAGATCTACCAGCGGATAGCCGACGCGCCGGGGGTCCACTTTCGCGCGCTCCTCGACGAACTGGAGTACGCACAGGGGACGCTCCAGTATCACCTCAGATGGCTCGAAAGCGAGGGGCTCGTCGCCGTCTCTGACGACGGCAAGTACACCAGGTACTACCCCGCCGCCGAGTTCGACGAGGCCGATCGGACCGTGATGAACGCGCTGCGGCGGGAGTACAGTCGCCGCGTCCTCGCACACCTCCTCGCCGACGGCCCGCTCTCGACGACCGAACTGAGCGATCGCCTCGACAAGGCGCAATCGACCGTCTCGTGGCACCTCTCGAAGCTCGCCGAGGCCGGTCTCGTCACGAAGGCGCGCGACGGACGGAGCGTCGTCTACGACGTCAGCGATCCCGACCGGGTCAGACACCTCTACACGCTTCACCGGCCCTCGTTCACGGACAAGGTCGTCGATCGCATTCTGGGCCTCTGGGACAGCTACTAGCTCGCGGGCACGCTCTCTGGCGCTCGCCGAAGCACCAGCAAGCGCAAGAGGAGCACGTACACGAGGAACGCCACCGAAGGGCCGATCAGGGGACGGACGAGCCCCGTCAGGTCGGTGCCGATCGCGACCGCGTGGATCGTCCCGAAAGCGAATCCGGCGTACGCGAACGAGTGGACGACGCGGGGACCCCACGGTCGCTGGAAGCGTCGCGCGTCGGTGAAGCCCAGAACCGCCACGACGAGCAGCAAGAGCGCGCCAGCGCCGACGGCGAGGCCGCCGAGGAAGTACGACATCGAGTACGCCGGCGCCGGAACCTGCCCGGAGAGGACGAACCACGCGTCGAGCACGCCGAGACCCGCGTGCAGCAGCGTGATGATCATCGCGAACACGGATAGTTCGACGTGGACGCGTCGGGCGGCCTCGTGCAGGACGCCGAACGACTCCGTGTTGTAGAGGATGCCCGTGAGGACCGCCAGATACAGCGACGGGTACGCGACGAGCGCGGCGCCTCGGTCGAGATACCAGACGATCGCAGACATCACGACGCCCCCGTCGTAGCCACGACGTCGGGACACCCGTCCGAATCCTGGTACCCGTTCGTCGTTTCCGGCCGGGTCGGACAGCGGTCGGTCGAATCGGGGACGCCGTCGCCGTCGTAGTCCGAGGGCGCCGGACGTGGCGTCTTCGGGGGAGCCCCGGCGGACTGGTTCGGGGGCAGTGTCTGGTTGGCCTCGGCGGCCCGCACCGTGCGGACGATGTCCGGACACCCATCCAGGTCCCGGAACCCGTTTTGCTCTTCTGGGCGAGTGGGACAGCGGTCCGTCGAGTCGGGAATGCCGTCGCCGTCGTAATCCGAGGGGGTAACGGTCCGGGCGACGAGTTCCTGCTTCTGCTCTTGGAGCGCCTGGGAGGCCCGGACGTTCGTGATCTGCCAACCGAGCGGGACGACGGCGACCAGGATGACGATCGCGACCACCGTGATGCGCTGTTTATGCGTCCAGGACATGGGTTCCGAATCCGTCGGTCGGGTAGAACACCCCGTCGCTGACGATGAGTGCCTCCAGGCCGGGGTACCGCTCGGCGAACGACCGCGCGTCGGCCAAGGGGAGCGCCGCGAGCGTCGTCGCGAGGGCGTCGGCCTCCATACAGTCCCGTTCGGCGACGACGGTCACGGACTCGTGGCGCGAGCCGAGCCGGTCGGCGGTCGGATCGTAGATGTGATCGGTGCCGTCCCGTTCTCGGCGATACCCGCCCGACGTCGCGATATATCGATCCGTATCCAGAACTTTCAGCGGGGAGTCGTCGCCGTAGGGGCTCTCGATCGCGACCGGGCCGGTCGGGGGAGACAGATCGCCGCCCCCGTCCACGAAGCCGCGTCGTCCGACGCCGTCGAGCGTCTCGAACGCCCGATCGACGATGTATCCCTTGGCGAGACCGTTCAGATCGAGCGGCACGTCGGTACGAACGGTGTCGCCGTCGATCGAGACTCTCCCGGTGTCGAACGTCTCCGGGAGCGATTCGCGCTCCTTCCTGAGGAAGCCTTTGAGGTCGTGTTCGACCCGGCCCTGGTGGACGTCGAAGACGCCGTCCGTCCGCTCGTAATACGCCAGCCCTCGCCGGACGATTCGGGCGACGTGTTCGTTCGTAACCACGCCCTCGTCGTTGAGCCGGCTGACCGCGCTCGTCTCGGCGAACGCGTCGAGCTGGGCTTCGAGGGCTTCTGCGGTCCGGCGCGCCGCCGTGACCGCAGACCGAGCGCGGACCCCGACCGCCTCGATCTCCCAGCGAGTGTCACAGCACTCGAACGCCCGCGTACTGCGTCCGAGGCGCTCGTAGGCCGATTCGAGGGTCCGTCCCATCGTCACTCGGATTCTCCGTCGTCGTGGGCCTCTTCGTCTTCGTGTTCTTCCTCTTCGTCTTCGTGTTCTTCCTCTTCGTCTTCGTGTTCTTCCTCTTCGTCTTCGTGTTCTTCGTACTCCTCTTTTTCATCCTCGTATCCGGAGCTGGACCGTGTTTTCACCGACGGAGTGAAGTTCGGATTCGGCGTCGGCGTCCGCCCAGTGACCGTCGGAGATGGAGTCGACCTCGATGGCGAGTCACCGTCGGTGTCCCCGCCGGACACGACCCGCGTCTGGACCGCGGGCGTGAAGTTCTCGTTCGGCTTCGGGGGCGTCTGCGGTGTGGCCGCCTCCTGTGTGGCGGACGCAGAGCGATCCTGCTCCGTTCCGATCTGTGCGAGCCCTGACTCTGTGACCTCCGCCGGGAGGGTGCCGTCGAGGGCGCTCGGATAGGCTAACCCACCGGCGACGGCGGCCGTCAGGAGCGCTCCGGCGAGAGTGAACAGCACGATCTTGTTTGTCGGAACTGGAACGCGCATTGTGTCACCTCCGCGTGACCGCAGCGGGCGACGTGTCGGTTTCGGGCGTCACACCGCAAGCGACGAAGCCGTCCCAAATACGGTTTCGCGTCCAACGGTCGAATCTTCGTACAGCCGTCGAATCCACCTGGCGGGTGCGGAAGACATCGGTCCGTCCGACAGCATACTCACAGCGGATCTGACCGAAACACCGAATACACTACCGCGTTATCGTGTCCGCAACGAGACAGATGACGGACAGGGAGTCAGACGGTGACGTACTCAGTCTCTACGAACTCGTCCGAGACGGCAAGCCCGAAGAACTCAGCAAGTACTTGAAGGACTCTGCTAGCCCACAGACGAGAGAGAGCGCGGCGAAGAGGCTCGGCGATTTCGCGGAGATGGCACGGGGCGGTGACCAGACGGTGATCGTCGACGCGCTCATCACCGCCGTACTCGAAGACGACAGCAGGGACGTCCGGGCCCGCGCAATCGACTCGCTGGCCAGACACGGGCGCGAGGCGATCGATCAGTTGATCACCGAGATGGCGGACTTCGACGCGGGGGAAGCGCCCGACTGGCTGACGAGCAAAAAGCTCGTCGAGTGGCTCGATTCGGAGCACGTAGAGTTCCAGCTGGTCGCGGCCTCGGCGCTGGGACGGATCGGCGACGAGCACGCAGTCCCGTACTTAGTCGAGGCGTTCGACGACATCGATCCTCGTGTCCGAGAGCGAGCTATCATCGCCTGCGGACACATCGGCGATACTCGGGCCGTCGCGGCCATCGCAGATCGGCTCGACGACAGCGAGGCGTTAGTACAACGCGCGGCGGCCGAGGCGCTCACTATGATCGGCACCGACGCGGCGATCCAGCGGCTGATCCCCGCCGCCCGAGCGGAGAACGAACGCGTCCGGTACATCGCCGTCTCCGAGCTGAGCCGACTCGGAGACACGAGACCCCTCGCCGTTCTCGTCGGGGCGCTCACGGACGACTCAGAGAACGTCCGCCGGGCCGCGACGGTGGCGGTGATCGAACTGATCGTCGCCGACACCCCGGCGGACGGGACGGTCCGTCGGGCGGTCACAGACCAGATGCGCTCTGTCGACGACACAGAGCTGATCCCGCGATTGCTCGACATCCTTTCGGATACTGCCAGACCGCCGGTCGAACGCACCGTCGTCTGGTTACTCGGCCGTGTCGTCGACCCGGAGGCAGAGGACATCGAAGCCGTCCACGAGGCCCTGTTGGATCGACTCGACGATGACCACCTCGCCGAACAGGCAGAAAACAGCCTCGCCGAACTCGAGAGCAAATCACTCGAAAACCGCTTGTTGACGTTCATCCAGCAGAACGGGCCGTCGACCGAGGCGAGAGAACGCGCCGAGGCGGTTCTCGATCGGCTCGAAATCACTCGCGTGGACGAGGACGTCCGAAACGCCGTCACTTACACCTACGTCCGAGATCCGGCAGATTACACCCGAAAACAGGACAGCGAGAAGAACTAGCGGAGTCGTGGTGAGTTCTGGTAGTTCCATAGCCAGCAGGTTCAGCCGCTCTCAGCCGGAGACTCGAACACCCAGCCGTTTGCCTCGATCTGCATATCGAACAGTTTCTCGAGGATGTTCATAATCGACTCCGATTGCAGCTTCGGATTGATGTAGTAATGAGACAGGACGTCCGATCGCTCACACCGCGAGATGAACCCCCGGAGAAACTGGAGTGTGGCCCGGACGGCGAACTTCTCGGCGATCTCAGCGAGGATGTCGAACTCCAGGGAAACCTTCCCCGCCGAATCGTGTTCGCTGAGGACGCGAGAGACGGTTTCGCCCAGGTTCGAGAGACCGAGACGTTTGTTCAGGTGCACGATCTCGAGCGGGACCGTTTCGAGATCGATTCCGTCGACGTCGGAGAGCGGCTGTGATTTGGTCGTGATGACGATCATCGACGCCGGCCACTCCGCAAACTCGTCTCTGATGAGTTCGATCCGCTGTTTCGGATCCTGCGTAACGAACACGTAGACGCTCGCCGGCGAGAGGAGGTGAATACGGGCGGCATTCGCTCCGGTACTTTCCAGCGGCGACTTGACCAGGATACTGCCGGTCCTGTCGATCTCGTCCGCGAGGTGGACGTCGGGTGTGATACGGGATTCGACGTGATCGAAGAGGTGGTTCCGGAATTCCGGTACTGCCTGGTCGTACTCGTGGTGGTGGTTCTCCGACTCACAGTAGGGACAGGACCACCGATAGCTGAAATCTTCTTCCCGGAGATTCTGCTGGTAGTGAGAAAAGAGATGTGACTCGACCGACTCGGCCGTCTGCTCTCGGTTCGCTCCCCACGACGTGAAGTCGCAGTGGGGACATCGCCAGCGATAGACCATACCGGCGTATCCACTCGTGTTGATATAAGCGACAGGACTTGTATCATACTGTCTATCGTCATACTGTCGGACAGACGTTCGTGAATCAGATCGGCACATCGGGGTGCCGAGACGCTTCACATCGTTCTGTCCGACAGTATCAGGACGCCCGTCCGACGGCGTGGGGTCGAAGAGTCCCGTAGGTTCGATTCGATTCGATTCGACGGTTGGACGCCAACGGACTTTTCGCCGGCGTCTCTACTGCGCGTATGCAGAACCGTTCGCGACGAACGGCGCTCGTCGTCGGGCTCTTGGTACTCGTGTGTGGAACCGCCTGTGGAACTGGGGTCGTATACGCGCGAGGGGCGTCGGCCGATGGCGGCCACGCGACCGTGGGACGCGTCGGTCTCGACCCGGTAGAACGTCTCTCTCCCCCCGTCGCGGCGGTGGGCGATAATGACGGGCGTAACTATGTCTCGGTGCTCGCCGACACGGGGCGGCGAGCACCGGGAAGAGACGACAACCGTCATTATGAGGCGACCGAAGACGAGGAGGGTGGCGAAGAGGCGGACGGATCCGATACGGAGCGGGAGACCGGCGCCGGGCCGATCGGAGACTGGTGGGGCCTCGGTGGTGAAGCGAGCGAGGCACCGTACATCGGAGTCGTGGAAGGCGGTGTGGTCCTCCTGGTCGTCGGCGTCCTCGGGTACAGCCTCGCGAAGCGAACGCGGCTGTCGCGACCGCTGCCGGCGCGGTTCCGGCGCTATCAGTTGCAGGCACACCAGTGGTTCGTCCTCGTCGGAACCGGACTGACGCTTCCGCACCTCCTCGCCGTCGACGAGTGGGAGGGAGTCGGTCTCGCGGTCGGCGTGTTGCTGGGCATCGAAGTGGCGAGCGGCCTGTACGGACGGTACCTCCATCGACACGTCGTCCGACTTGGACGCGGCGACGAGAGTCCGTCGGCCGTCGGGCGCTTCCTGACCGTCACCAAGGCGACCCTGTTCTCGCGGTGGCGGCGCGTCCACGTGCTGTTGACCGTCGTCACGGGACTGGTCCTCTTCTTTCACGTCGTCGCTGCGGTCGGGGAGTAAGCGCTCATACTGCCGGAGGGGACTCCGCAACGGATCGTCCGACAGCATTATCGAACCGACGCGCCTACGTCGGGGTAATGACCGAGAACGCGGACGGCGGGGGACGGGCGAGCGGGGCCGGCCGTCGCCGGGAGCTGACCGGTCGACTCGCCGTCCCGGCGATGGACTGCCCCTCGTGTGCCAGGAAGGTCGACAACAGCCTCCAGCGGGTGGACGGCGTGGTCGACGCCGACCTCCAGCCGACCACCGGAACGGCCACGGTCACCTACGACCCCGACCGCGTGACCCGGGCCGACGTCGTCCGGGCCATCGAGCGCGCGGGCTACGAGGTCGTCGACGGCGGCGACGACGGCGATCGAGCGTCGGCAGGCGAGAGCTACGCGGTCGCTCCGCCGTCCGAGGTCTGGCGGAGTCAACGAGCCGTCACGACGTGGATCGGCGCGGGACTCGTCGTGGGAGGGCTCCTCTTCGAGTTCGTCTTCGTCGGGGAGAACCTCACCGTCGCGAGCGTTCTGTCCTCGCCGCTGTCGGTCGCCGACGCCCTGTTTCTCGGCGCGGTGGTCGCCAGCGGCGCTCCCGTCGTCCGCGAGGGCTACTACTCGGCGCGGAACCGCAGTCTCGACATCGACCTGCTGATGGGCGTGGCGATCGTCGCCGCGACCGGAATCGGCTACCTCGTCGAGGCCGCGACGCTGGCCGTCCTGTTCAGCATCGCGGAGTTGCTCGAAGACTACGCGATGGATCGGGCGCGAAACTCCCTCCGCGAACTGATGAAACTGTCCCCCGACGAGGCCACCGTCCGCCGCACCGGGAGCGAGGTGACCGTCCCCGCCGACGAGGTCGACGTGGGCGAGACTGTCGTCGTCCGCCCCGGCGAGAAGATCCCGCTCGACGGGACCGTCCTCGAGGGCGGGAGCGCCGTCGACGAATCGCCGATCACCGGCGAGAGCGTGCCGGCCGACAAGGGGGTCGGCGACGAGGTGTACGCCGGCAGCATCAACCAGGAGGGCTACCTCGAGATCGAGGTCTGCGCCCCCGCCTCGGAATCGACGCTCTCACAGATCATCGAGATGGTGCAGGGCGCCCAAGAGAAAAAGACGGAAAAAGAGCAGTTCGTCGACCGGTTCGCAGACTACTACACGCCCGCGGTCGTCGCCCTGGCGATCCTGACGGCCGCGGTACCGCCGCTCGTCGTCGCCGGGGGTGCTACCGTCTCCGTCTTCGGCGTCTCTCACACGTTCGTCGGCGACTGGCAGACGTGGTTCGTCCGCGGTCTCACCCTGCTGGTGATCGCCTGCCCGTGCGCCTTCGTCATCTCGACGCCCGTCTCTGTCGTCTCCGGGATCACGAGCGCCGCGAAGAACGGCGTGCTGATCAAGGGCGGCAACCACCTCGAAGCGATGGGCGAGGTGGACGCGATCGCCCTCGACAAGACGGGCACGCTCACCAGGGGAGAACTCGTCGTCACGGACGTGGTCCCGCTCGGCGGCGCCACCGACGAGGCGATCATTCGATATGCGGCCGCGCTCGAACGGCGCAGCGAACACCCCATCGCCGACGCGATCCGCGCACGGGCCGAGGCAGCGGGGATCGACGACCTGCCGCGTGTCGACGCGTTCGAGAGCGTCACCGGGAAGGGCGTCCGCGCGAGCGTCGACGGCGAGACGTACTACGCCGGCAAGCCCGCTCTCTTCGAGGATGCGGGGTTCGATCTGTCGCACGTCCACCGCCGGGCGGACGGCGGAACGGTCGCCGCGGTGGCAGACGACGAGTGCGAGCGCGACGACTGCGCGGACGTCGAGAGCGGAGCGATCTCGCGGCTCGAAGACGAGGGAAAGACTGTCGTCCTCGTCGGGACAGGGAGGGAACTGATCGGCATCGTCGCCGTCGCCGACGAGGTCCGGCCGGCCGCCGAGCGGGCGGTCGCGCGGCTGCAGGAGTTGGGCGTCGCACACGTGGTGATGCTGACCGGCGACAACGAGGGAACGGCCCGCGCGATCGCCGACGAGGTCGGCGTCGACGAGTACCGGGCCGACCTGCTGCCGGACGAGAAGGTCGACGCCGTCGAGGCGCTGCGAGCCGAGTACGGCGACGTTGCGATGGTCGGCGACGGCGTCAACGACGCGCCCGCGCTCGCGACCGCCGACGTCGGGATCGCGATGGGCGCGGCGGGCACCGATACCGCCCTCGAGACCGCCGACATCGCGCTGATGAGCGACGACGTCGGGAAGCTCCCGTACCTCTATGCGCTGTCCCACGAGGCGAACGACGTCATCCGTCAGAACATCTGGTCGAGCCTCGGCGTCAAGGCGGTGCTCGCGCTCGGCGTTCCGCTCGGGCTCGTGAGCATCGCCGTGGCGGTCGTGGTGGGCGATATGGGGATGAGCCTCGGCGTGACGGGCAACGCGATGCGGCTGTCGCGGATCGAGCCCGAGCGGTTCTTCGACGCCGACGTCTGATACTGTCTATCTCACGAGAGCTGTTCGCCCACCAGGCGGTCGGCTTCGGCCACGAACTCCGTCTGCGTCCCGGCCGGGATCGTCGCGCCCGCGGCGACGTCGTGGCCGCCGCCGTCGCCGCCGACGGCGCGGGCTGCCTCGCGCATCGCGCGCGAGAGATCCAGCCCGTCGCGGACGAGCGGGTGGGTGCCGCGGGCGCTGACCTTCACTTCCTCGTCGGACTTCTCGGCGAACGCCACGATCGGGACGTCGCCGCGGATTCCCGAGGCGCCGACGGCCATCCCGGCGACGATACCGACGATCGTCTCCCGGATCCGGGTGCCCGCGTCGAACCACTGGACGTGCTCTTCGACGGTCGTCCCCTCGTTTTTCACCCACTGAAGCCCCTCGGAGAGGTTCCGGCGGTGATTCCGGAGGAGGGTGCGCGCGCGGTCGAGGGCGGCCCCGCGGTCGCCGAGACAGACCGCCAGCCCGACGTCGGCGCGCTCGTACCGCGCGGTCGCGTTGAGGAGCGTCGAGAACTCGCTGACGTCTCTGAGCGCCGTCCCCCGCGCTTCGTCGACCAGCGTGTAGGTGGTCCCGACGAGCGCGTCGATGCGGTCGGCGGGGACGCCGGCGGCCATCGCCCGCTGCAACAGTCCGCTCACGAGCGTCTGTCGCTCTTCCATCGTCAGGTCGACCCACCGTCGCCACTCGCCGTCGTCTTTGAGGTCGAGATCGAGGTCGGAGAGGAACTCGATCGCGCCGTTCTCGTCGTTCGTGATCCCCGGGATCCGGACGTCGCTGGCGTACTCCAGGAACTTGGGGAGCGGGCGGGTCTGCCGCCCGTAGACCAGGAGGTCCGTCGTCTCTTCGAGGACGCCGGCCGCGACTCCCTCCGCGACGATGCCCTCGTTCGCACCGGAGAGTCCGCCGTCGGCGGCCTGCATATCGCCCACGGCGCCGACGACCGCCAGCCCGGCGAGGTCGCGGTTGTCCGTCTCCGGCGGTTCGAGCGCGCGCGCGAGGACGTAGCTCGCCCCCGCCCCGGAGAGTTCCGCGGCGCCGTCGATCCCGAACAGGAGCGGATTGAGGTGGTACTCGGGGTCGTCGCGGTCCGAGAGGTCGGCGGGCTGGTGGTGGTCGGCGACGACCGGGGTGAACTCCCCGTCGGCGGCGTACGGAGCGATGACGTCGAGCTGACCGCTCCCGAAGTCGGTGAAGAGGACCGTCTCGTAGTCCGTCGCGGCGATGCGAGCCACCTCGGTCTCGTCCAGCTGCTTCGCGAACACGGTCTCGAAGGGGATGTCAGCCCGTTCGAGCGCCGTCGCCGCGACGGCGGCGCTCGTCAACCCGTCGGCGTCGATGTGGGACGCGAGCAGGACGCGGTCGGCGTCCCGCAGCCGCTCCGCGCAGGCGACGGCCCGCTCCCGAAGTTGAGGCACCGGGCCTGCCGCGCTCGTCGTGTCCGCGCTCATACTCGGGCGTGGGTCGCTCTCGGAGTTAAACCTACGCCCCGATCCGATCGCTGCCGGGAGGGAGTGTCGTTCACAATGACGAGGGTGTCATAGAACAGTTCGCATACCCTGTCTCGTGAGCTTCGAATTGATAGA
>JBDGUP010000086.1:0-10950 GCA_042215815.1 Haloquadratum sp.
GTCGCAGTCGCAGTCGCAGTCGCAGTCGCAGTTGCGTTCTTCGGAAAGTACTTGTGTGATATCTGCGGAACGTCACACGCTAATGGCTGTAGTTTGGCTGGACGACGTGCGGTCCGCCGACGTCGACAGCGTCGGTGGGAAGGCAGCTTCGCTTGGCGAGCTCACCGGGGCGGGGTTGCCGGTCCCCTCGGGGTTCGTCGTGACTGCCGGAACATACCGCGAGTTCATCGAGAACGCGGGCATCGACGACGAACTGTTCGCGGCTGTCGACGTCGATCACGAGGACACCGAGGCGCTCCGCGAGGCGCACGAGCGGGCACACGAACTCATAATGGACACGCCCGTCCCCGACGCGGTCCGCGAGGAGATCCTCGCGGCGTACGGCGACCTCGGTGACGGCGAGCGCTTCGTCGCCGTCCGGTCGTCCGCGACCGCGGAGGACCTGCCGGACGCCTCGTTCGCGGGCCAGCAGGAGACGTTCCTGAACGTCCAGGAAGACGCCCTCGTCGAGCGCGTCAAGGAGTGCTGGGCGTCGTTGTTCTCCCAGCGGGCCATCTACTACCGCAACCGACAGGGCTTCCCCCACGAGGACGTCGACATCGCCGTCGTCGTCCAGGAGATGGTCGACGCCGACAAGTCGGGCGTGCTCTTCACCTCTCACCCGTCGACCGGCGAGCCGCAGGTCATCATCGAGGCCGCCTGGGGGCTCGGCGAGGCGGTCGTCTCCGGCTCGGTCTCGCCGGACAACTACGTCATCGACCGGGAGACGGGCGAGGTCGAGACGGTCACGGTCGCCGACAAGAAGACGATGATGGTCAAAGACGAGGAAACGGGCGAGACCGTCGAGCGGGAGGTCCCCGACGAAAAGCGGAGCGCCCGCGTTCTCGACGACGACGAGGTCGACGAACTGGTCGAACTCGGAAAGCGCGTCGAAGAGCACTACGACACGCCGCAGGACGTCGAGTGGGCGATCCGTGACGGCGAGGTCTATATGCTCCAGTCGCGCCCGATCACGACCATCTCCGAAGAGGGAGAGAGCGAACCCCCCGAAGCGGCCGGTAACGGCAGCGTCGGTCAGGAATCCGGCGGTGACGCCGGAGCGGGGGCGGCCGGGTCCGACGAGGTGCTCTTCCGGGGACTCGGATCCAGCCCCGGCATCGCCTCCGGAGAGGCCCGCATCGTCACGAAGCTCGACCACCTCGACCAGGTCGGCGACGGCGACATCATCGTGACCGAGATGACGATGCCGGATATGGTGCCGGCGATGAAGCGCGCGGCGGGCATCGTCACCGACGAGGGGGGGATGACCTCCCACGCCGCGATCGTCTCGCGTGAGCTGGGCGTCCCGGCCGTCGTCGGGACGGGCTCGGCGACGAAACAGCTCGAAGACGGCCAGCCGATCACCATCGACGGCGACAAGGGGACGGTCCGGCAGGGCGCCGAGCCCGAAGAAGAAGAGCACGAACCCATCGAGGAGGCCCGCCCGAAGACGCCGGTCAAGCCGATGACTGCGACCGAAGTGAAGGTGAACGTCTCGATCCCGGAAGCCGCAGAGCGGGCGGCCGCGACCGGCGCCGACGGGATCGGGCTCCTCCGGATCGAACACATGGTGCTGTCGCTGGGCAAGACGCCGGCCAAGTACATCGCCGACAACGGCGCGCGCGCCTACGTCGACGAACTCGTCGACGGCATCCGGACGGCGGCCGAGGAGTTCTACCCGCGCCCCGTCCGCGTGCGGACGCTCGACGCGCCGACCGACGAGTTCCGGCAGCTGGAGGGCGGCGACGACGAGCCGCGCGAGCACAACCCGATGCTCGGCTACCGCGGCATCCGCCGCTCGCTCGACAATCCGGACCTCTTCGAGCACGAACTGGAGGCGTTCCGTCGGATCTACGAGATGGGCTATGACAACGTCGAGGTGATGTTCCCGCTCGTCAACGACGCCGAAGACGTCTCTCGGGCGCGGCGCCTGATGGAAGACGCGGGGATCGACCCCGAGAAGCGCGAGTGGGGCGTGATGATCGAGACGCCGGCCGCGGCGCTCGAAGTCGAGTCGATGGCCGATACCGGCATCGACTTCGTCTCGTTCGGGACGAACGACCTGACCCAATACACCCTCGCCGTCGACCGCAACAACGAGCGGGTGGCAGACCGGTTCGACGAACTCCACCCCGCGGTCCTGACGCTCATCGGGGACACCATCGAGACGTGTCGCGAACTGGGCATCAAGACGAGCATCTGTGGGCAGGCGGGATCGAAGCCCCAGATGGTCCAGTTCCTCGTCGAGAAGGGCGTCTCGTCGGTTTCGGCGAACATCGACGCCGTCCGCGACGTCCAACACGAGGTAAAGCGCGTCGAGCAGCGCCTCATCCTCGATTCGGTGCGGTAGGCTGCCGCACTCGACGCCAGCCGGCGGCCGGGTCGGCGCCGACTTTCGAGAACAGAATGCCTAAACGCGACCGGGAAGTAGACCTCCCTATGCAGCGGGCGGCCCCCCAGGAGTTCGATCGGGTGCTCTCGTCGATGTGCACGGAGCCGCATCCCGCGGCGCGGGAGGCCGCAGAGGAGTTCCTCGCGTCGAATCCGGGCGATCCGGCGACCTACGCCGACGTCGCCCAGCTCGAAGCGCGAGCGGTGCAGCAGCTCGGCAAGCTGGCGGGACTCGACGACGTCGACGCCGCCGCGGCCCGACCGACAGACGCGCGGGGGACAACGGAGTCCATATCGGACGCCCACGACGCGCTCCCGGGGTACGTCACGAGCGGCGGCAGCGAGGCGAACATCCAGGCGGTCCGGGCCGCGCGCAACCGCCGTGACGCCGACGACCCGAACGTCGTCGTCCCCGCGAGCGCGCACTTCTCTTTCACGAAGGCCGCAGACGTACTTGAGGTGGAGTTGCGGACGGTCCCGACCGACGACGACCACCGCGCCGACGTCGACGCCGTCGCCGCCGCCGCCGACGACGAGACGGTCCTGGTCGTCGGCGTCGCCGGCAGCACCGAGTACGGCCGCGTCGATCCGATCCCGGAACTGGCGTCGATCGCCGACGACGCGGGCGCACACTGCCACGTCGACGCCGCGTGGGGCGGCTTCCTCCTGCCATTCACCGACCACGAGTGGAACTTCGCCCACGCGCCCATCGACTCGCTGACGATCGACCCGCACAAGTGCGGGCGGGCGGTCATCCCCGCGGGCGGGCTGCTCTTCCGGGAGCGGGCCGGGATGGACGCCCTCGCGGTCGATACGCCGTATCTGGAGTCGACCTCTCAGGCCTCGCTGACGGGGACGCGGAGCGGGGCCGGCGTCGCGAGCGCCGTCGCCGCGATGGACGCGCTGTGGCCCGACGGCTACCGGCGAGAGTACGAGCGCGCCGACCGACTCGCCCGCTGGCTCGCCTCGGAACTCCGGGATCGGGGCTACGACGTCGCCGACGTCGAACTCCCGATCGTCGTCGCCGACCTCGACGCGTCCGTCTTCGAGGAACTGCGCGACCGCGGCTGGCGGCTCTCGCGAACCGGTTCGGGGCTGGCCCGCGTCGTCGTGATGCCCCACGTCACCCGGCCGATGCTGGAGGCGTTTCTGGCGGACGTAGACGAACTCCGGTAGCTGCCGTTTCGGACACTCTTGCCAGTATCAAGACTTACGTCGCCGTGCACGACACACCCGGGTAGACGTGTCATTCCCCGCTGTGGCCGGGTCGGTCGGCCCTCCCGTGCAACTGCTCGGTGCCGGCCCGGCCGCTCCGCTCTCCGCCGTCGGGTCGGCCCTGGCGGTCGGTCTCACCGCCGAGAGCAGCCTCTGGCCCGACTTGGGGTGGCTCTCTGCGGCGGTCGAGACGGCGACCGGGTGGCCCGGGCTCGGCATCATCTTCGTCTACTCGTTTCTCATCGCCTTCGCGCTGCCGGGCGTGAGCGAGGTCGTGCTCTTGGCCCCGCTGAACCTCGGACTCTCCGAGACGGGCCGGCTCGCCGTCATCGCGCTCACGAGCGGCGTCGGAAAGGCGCTCGGCAGCGTGTTCGCCTTCCACATCGGCCAGGAGGCAAAAGAGTCCGGACCGATCGTCCGCGCGCTTCGGAACTCCCGATTCGACGTGATCGAGTGGTCCGAGCGGCGGACCGTCGCCCTCGCCCAGCGATGGGGGTACGCCGGACTCGCCGTCGCGCTGTCGGTGCCGGGCTTTCCCGACACGCTCTCGATCTACGCCTTCTCGGTGCTGGAAGAAGACTACCTGAAGTTCGCGGCCGCGACGTTCGTCGGCAGCGTGGGACGCCTCGTCGTCACCGTCGTCGGCGTCGGCGCGATACTGGCGGTGGCGTAGCCCCGCGGCGGCGACCGGCCCGGTCGCTCGGCGGCTCCGAACCAGCGGGATTTTGGTGTCCCCGGAGAGACTACCCCCTATGAGCCACGACGACTTCCCCACCGACGACCCGGCGGTGGTGACCTGCGGGCTGCCGTATGCCAACGGCGACCTGCACATCGGTCACCTCCGGACGTACGTCGGCGGCGACATCTACAGCCGCGCGCTCGAACGACTCGGCCAGGAGACGGCCTTCGTCTCCGGCTCCGATATGCACGGCACGCCGGTCGCCGTCAACGCGGCCGAAGAGGGCGTCACGCCCGAGGAGTTCGCGCTCCGCCACCACGAGCAGTACCGGGAGACGTTCCCCAAGTTCGACGTCGACTTCGACAACTACGGCCACACGCACGACGAGACGAACGTCGAGACGACCCGGGAGATCGTCCGCGCGCTTGAGGAGGCGGGGTACGTCTACGAGAAGGAGATCCCCGTCGCCTACGACCCGGAGGCCGACCAGTGGCTCCCCGACCGCTTCGTCGAGGGGACCTGTCCGTACTGCGGCGAACACGCCCGCGGCGACGAGTGCGACGAAGGGTGCGGCAGGCACCTCGAACCGGGCGAGATCGAAGACCCCGTCTCGGTCGTCACCGGCAACCCCGCGGAGTACCGCGAACGCGAACACAAGTTCTTCGCGGTGTCGGACCTCCAAGAGTACCTACAGGAGTTCATCGACCGGCTGGAGGGGACCTCGAACGCCCAGAACCAGCCCCGCGAGTGGATCGAGGGCGACCTCCAGGACTGGTGTATCACCCGCGATATGGAGTGGGGCGTCGACTACCCCGACGACGAGGACCTGGTGCTCTATGTGTGGGTCGACGCGCCGATCGAGTACATCTCCTCGACGAAGCAGTACACAGAGCGCGTCGGTCGCGACGTGTTCGACTGGGAGGAGGCCTGGCGCGAGGCGGGCGAGATCGTCCACGTCATCGGTCGCGACATCATCCAGCACCACACCGTCTTCTGGCCGGCGATGCTCCACGGCGCGGGCTACGTCGAGCCCCGGGCGGTGATGGCCTCCGGCTTCATCACGCTCGAGGGCAAGGGCTTTTCGACGTCCAGGAACCGGGCCGTCTGGGCCGACGAGTACCTCGAAGAGGGATTCCGGCCGGACCTCCTCCGGTACTACCTCGCGACCAACGGCGGCTTCCAGCAGGACGTCGACTTCTCGTGGTCGCGGTTCCGCGAGCGCGTGAACAACGAACTCGTCGGGACCGTCGGGAACTTCGTCTACCGCTCTCTGCTCTTCGCCGAGCGCGAGTTCGGCGGCACGCCGGACGCCGACCTCTCCGCGGAGGTCGAAGCCCGGATCGAAGCGGCGATCGACGAGTTCGAAGACGGCGTCAACGACTACTCGGTCCGCGACATCGGCGATTCGGCCGTCCGCCTCGCTCAGTTCGGCAACGAGTACATCCAGCGGAACGAGCCCTGGAAGCTCGACGACGACGACCCCGAGAAGGCGCAGGTCATCCGCGACTGCGTCCAGATCGCGAAGGCCGTCGCCGTCCTGTTCGAGCCGGTCGCGCCCGAGACCGCCGAGCGGCTCTGGGACGACCTCGACGAGGACGGCGACGTGCACGCCGTTGGGATCGACGCGGCGCTGGCCGCCCCCACAGCGGAGTTCGGCGAGCCGACCGAACTGTTCGAGAAGATCCCCGAAGAGCGGGTCGACGAACTGAACGAGAAGCTCGAAACCCGGGTCGAAGAGGCGGCCGACGAGGACGGCGAACCCGGGGCGGAAGCGAGCGGCGACGGCGCCGCCGAAGGACCCGATGCGGACCTCGAACCGGTCGCCGACGACCGCGTGAGCTTCGACGACTTCAAACGACTGGACATCCGGGTCGGCGAAATCCGCGACGCCGAGGGGATCGAGGGCGCAGACAAACTCGCGAAGCTGACCGTCGACATCGGCGTCGAAGAGCGCCAGCTCGTCGCGGGCATCAAACAGCTCCACGACCTCGACGCGCTGGTGGGCAAGCGGATCGTCGTCGTCGCCAACTTGGAGAAGACGGAGCTTTTCGGCGTCGAGTCCAACGGGATGCTGCTCGCGGCGGGCGACGAGGCCGACCTGCTCACCACGTACGGCGACGCCGAGCCGGGGACGAAGATCCAGTAGCGGGAGCGTTCCGGTAGCGAGGGCTTTTCACTCGGTCCGGAATAGGTGGTCGTATGCGCAAGGCGAAGATCGTCTGTACGCTCGGGCCGGCGTCCGACGACCGCCGGACGATCCGGCGGCTCGCGGACGCGGGGATGAGCGTCGCGCGGCTCAACGCGAGCCACGGGACGCCCGAGCACCGCCGCGAGGTCATCTCGCGGGTCCGCGCGGTCGACGAGGCCACGGACCGCCCGCTGGCCGCGATGGTCGACCTCCAGGGACCGGAGGTCCGGACCGCGCCGCTGGAGGGGACCGTCCACCTGGAGACCGGAAGCGAGGTGCGGTTCGTCGAGGGCGAGGACGCGACGCCCGAGACGGTCGGGCTTTCGTACTCGATCGCGGCCGCCGAGCCGGGGGACCGGATCCTGCTCGACGACGGCCGCATCGTGGCCACGGCACTCCGGGCCGAAGGCGACGCCGTCGTCGCGCGGATCGACTCCGGCGGCGACCTCGGCGGGCGGAAGGGCGTCAACCTCCCGGGGGTCGACCTCGAGGTCGACCTCATCACCGACGACGACCGGACGGAGCTGGACGTCGCCGCCGAGACGGAAGCCGACTTCGTGGCGGCGTCGTTCGTCCGCTCGGCGGCGGACGTCTACACGGTCAGCGACGCGCTGGACGAGCGGGGCGCGGACGTCCCCGTCGTGGCGAAGATCGAGCGGGCCGGCGCCGTCGAGAACCTCGAGGAGATCATCGACGCCGCCTTCGGGGTGATGGTCGCCCGGGGCGACCTCGGCGTCGAGATGCCGCTTGAGGACGTGCCGATCATCCAAAAGCGCATCATCCGGAAGTGCCACGAGGCGGGCACGCCGGTCATCACGGCCACGGAGATGCTCGATTCGATGATCCACGCGCGCCGTCCGACCCGCGCGGAGGCCTCCGACGTCGCCAACGCGGTCCTGGACGGGACCGACGCCGTGATGCTCTCCGGGGAGACGGCCGTCGGCGACGACCCCGTTCGCGTCGTCGAGACGATGGACCGGATCGTCAGGCAGATCGAAGCCAGCGACGAGTACGCCGAGGGCCGCGACCAGCGCATCCCGGCGGCCGACGAGGACTCGCGGACGGAGGCGCTCGCCCGCTCGGCGCGCTATCTCGCCCGCGACGTCGGCGCCAGCGCCATCGTCGCCGCCTCCGAGTCTGGGTACACCGCACGGAAGACCGCGAAGTTCCGCCCCGCCGTGCCGGTGGTCGCGACGACGCCGACCGACCGCGTCCGCCGGCAGCTCGCGCTCTCGTGGGGGATCGTCCCCGTCTACTCCGCCTACCGGGACGGCGTCGACCAGCTGATGGAAGACGCGGTCGACGTCGCGCTCGACGCCGACGTGGCGAGTTCGGGCGACACGCTCGTCGTCCTCTCGGGGATGATGACAGAACTGGAGGGGACGAATACGACGAATATGCTGAAGCTCCACGTCGCGGCCGAGACGGTCGCGACCGGGCGGACCGTCGTCGGGGGACGGGTCTCCGGCCCGCTCGCGGTCAGCGGAGACGGCGATCTCTCGTCGGTCCCAGCGGGGGCGATCCTGTCGCTGCCGGCGGACTTCGAGGGCGAATTCCGGGGCGACCCGGCGAAGATCGGCGGGATCGTCGACGCCCGACCGGGGATGACCGGCTACCCCGCGATCGTCGCCCGCGAACTGGACGTCCCGATGGTCTCCGGCGCGCCGCTCCCGGAGTCGCTGACCGAGGGGACCGTCCTGACGCTGCACGCCGAGCGCGGCGTCGTCTACGAGGGCGATCTCACCAAACACCGGGAACGCGAGATCGAAGCCGCCTAGCCGCGGTGAGACGGCAAGCCTTTCTCGCTTGCGGCCGTAGCGGCGGCGATGGCTGACACCGACGGGACAGACGGGGCGGACGATCGCCTCGGCGTCGAGCAGTTTCGGCCGGATCGAGAGCCGATCGAACCGGGCGACCCCGACGTCGAGAACGCGGTGTTCGTGATTTTGGGCGCGTTGGGGACGATCGTGCTCCTCGTGAGCGTGCTCGCGCCGGGGCTCGTCTGATTATGATAGGGATCGCTCGCAGACGGATTATCAGTTCTGATCCTGTGACCGCAGTGCTTTATGCCCGCTAGGGGGTAGCGTAGGGAGACGACCGTCTGCCGATGTCCCACCTCCACACCCTCACGACGCTTGCGGCCGTTTTCTCTCTCGTCTGCGGCGGCGCGGTACCGGTCGCCGGCCTCGGGGCCGCCTCGTCGGGCGCGGAGGCCGAGGCCGGGGCCGGCGCCGCGCCGCCGACTGCCACGGCCGGCGCGCTCGGCGGCGCGGGAACCGTCGCCCAGGCGGACGACGCCTCCGCGTCGTTCACGCCCGGGAACGTCACCGTCGTCCGCGGGAACGAGGTGACGATCACCGTCTCTCACTCCGCGACGGCGAACGTCACCATCGGCGGTCCGGAGTACGGCTTCCACGTCACCGTCACGCTCGGCGGCGGCGGCACCGACGAGATCGTCCTCGACACGCGCGCGACGACCGCGGCCGATCCGACGAAGTTCATCGAGGGCGGCAACCCGACGCTGCACTCGGCGCCGCTGGAGGAGTCGATCGAACCCGCGAAGTACCTCCTGCGCGTCGAGATCGACGGCGTCGAGTACGACCTCGGGACGCTGACGGTGAAGCCCCGCGGCGAGACGACCGTCGACGCCTACCGCGCCCCGGAATCGTTCACGCCCGACGAGTACGTCGGCGGCGGCGAGGAGGGCGGCGCGAACGTCGGGCCGCTGGAATCGATAATGAGTCCCGGATCGACCGTCGCCCGCGGCGACTACGCCGTACTGCAGTTCCACGAGAGCGGGCTCGAGACCGCACTGAACGCCAGCGACCTCACGGGGAGCGACGCGGCGAACGGGCTCAAACTGAACTTCACGCAGACGACCCCCGGGCCGAACCACCGGGCGCGCGAGTACGTCGCGACCGAGACGGCGAACGTCTCGGTGCTCCCGAACTTCGGTGGCGACGAGTTCTACGTGCTCTGGAACACCTCCGGCGTGCCGCTCGAACAGCAGTCGGAACGCAACCGCTACCGCGCGACGCTGGCGCTCACAGACGCGAGCGGCCTGGTCGAAGAGCCCACGACGCTCGCGGCGACGACGTTCACGCTCCGGGAGCCGACCGTCTCACTCGCACCCGTCAACGACTCTGTCCACTACCCCTGGGAGAACAGGAGCTTCCGGGTGGCAGGACGGACGAACCTCGCGCCGAACACGACGCTCGAAGTCCGCCTCCGGTCGGCAGATCCCAACGCCTTCCTCCAGTTACGCGAGGCGACCGTCGGGTCCGAGGGCCGATACCGGACCGCGTTCGACCTCGGCGTCGTCTCCCGCGGAACGAACGCGACGCTGTGGGTGCGGAACTACTTCCTGCAGACGAAACAGGAGGTCTATATCGTCGCGCCCGATCCGAGCGTCCGGATCCGCGACCAGACGGTGAACGGGACGGCGGTCACCGTCGCGAGCGCGGAGGTTCCGGCGGGCGGGTTCGTCGTGCTCGAAGACGCGGGAGGCGAACCCGTCGGTCGGAGCGAGTATCTCCCGCCCGGCCGACACACGAACGTCTCCGCCGAACTCAGCGTGCCGCTGTTCGAGACGCAGACGATCCGCGCGACGCTGGTCAGAGCAAAGAACGGGTCGTACGATCCGAACGCCAGTGCGTACACGACGAACGGGACCGTCGTCAACGACACGGCCCGGATCGACTTCCCACAGACGCCGACCGAGACGAGCACGCCGACGCCGACGCCGACCCCGACGCCCACCGCGACGCCGACCCCGACCCCGACGCCCTTCCCCGTCGTGACGCGGACGCCGCTGGCGCCCGCGGCGTCGCAGTCGAACATGCCGCTGTCGCCCGGGGTGACGATCGCGGCGGTTCTCGGTGCGGCCGCGCTGTTGGCGCGCCGGGGTGATGCGTCGTGATCCCCGAACTCGAACCCGAGGAGTTCGTCTCGTTCCTCGCAGACCTGTGGCGCGAGCGCGGCTGGGAGATCTCCGTCCGCGAGCGCCCCGACGAGACCCGGTTCGTCGTGGGCAAGCGCGGCGACGGCAAGCGCGGCATCATCTACGTCTTCCCGACGACGACGGCGACCGTCACCGAGCGGCACGTGAAACAGTTCATCTCGTTCTGTCAGAAGCGCGGCATCGACGTCGCGGTCGTCGCGACGCAGGGCGCGTTCGCGGACGGCGCCCAGCGGGTCGCCGCCGAGCGGAGCGTCCACCTGCTCGACCGGTCGACGCTGGCCGACACGGTCGAAGCGGGCGGGTTCGAGGACCTCCTCCGGGAGTACACGGAACCGGGCCGGCTCGAAGCGATCGTCGAGCGCCTTCGCGCGCTCGGCGTCCCCGTCCCGGAGGGGGCCGTCGACGCCGTTCCCGACGCGGCGTCCCTCCGGGCGAGACTCCCGTTCGGGGGAGACGGCGCGGACGCCGCGGACGGCG
>JBDGUP010000086.1:11050-39573 GCA_042215815.1 Haloquadratum sp.
TCCCTCCGGGCGAGACTCCCGTTCGGGGGAGACGGCGCGGACGCCGCGGACGGCGAAGCCGGCGGCCCGGAGGGAGGAAGCGACGACGCCGGCGGCGGTGGCCTGGGAGGCGACGCCGGACCGCTGGCCCGGGCCCGGGCGCTCGCGCTGCAGTCCGTCGACGTCCCCGCGGGGATGCTCCCCGTCATCCTCCTCATCGCGTTCGTGGTCGGCGCCACGATGGGCCCCGCAGTGGGACTCGCGAGCCCCTTCACCGGCGGCGGCGACGGCCTCGACGTGTCGGCAGTCTCGACGGCCACCCCGGGGAACGCGACGGTTCACGTCCGGTGGAACGCGAAGACGACCCGGACGCTGAAGCTGAACGGCACGACGTACGATCTCCCGGACGGCCAGACGTTCCTCCTCGTCCGGATGAACGTCACCAACCGCGGGTCCTCGCCGGTGCAGTTCTCCCAGTCTGCGCTCGCCGTCGAGGTCGCCGGGAGACGGTACGGCCACCAGCCTCTCGACGGTGTCACCGGCTTCCCGAGCGCGGGGCTCTTCGAGCCGGGCGAGAGCCGGGAGGTCTGGACCGTGTTCACCATTCCGGCAGACGCACAGAGCGCGACGCTCCTCGTCGAGGGCGACCTCAGGGTGCGGTTCGTCCGGACCACGGAGCTGACGCCGGAGGCGACGGTGCCGAAGACGCCCGGCTGAGCGATACTCCGTCCGTCCACCGAGGCGGGGGAGGGCGGGCCAACCCTTAATCCGGCACCGACCCTACGTCGCGTATGGTCGATTGCGTCCCGCTGGTGGCGCTCCAGGTTCCGCCCGCCGTGGGGGTGCTCCAGCTCTCGCTCCCGCCGGAGACGCTGCCGCTGTTGCTCCTCGCCGCCGGCCTCGGCGTCAGCTTCCTCGAAGCGCTCGCACCGGGCGCGCACTTCATCGTCGTCGGGATCGCCCTCCTGGCGGCCGGTCTCGTCGGTCTCCTGCTCGGGCCGCTGGCCTCGCCGGTCGTCCTCGGAGTGCTCGTGCTCGCCTTCGGGGGGGTGACGCTGTACGGCTACCGCGAACTCGACATCTACGGCGGCAAGGGCACCGGGCGAACGACCGACTCGGCGAGCCTCCGCGGACGGACCGGTCGGGTCACAGAGCGCGTCACCCCGACCGAGGGCGAGGTCAAACTCGACGAGGGGGGATTCAACCCCTACTACGCCGCACGCTCGGTCGACGGCGAACTCCCGGTCGGGACCGAGATCGTCGTCGTCGATCCGGGCGGCGGCAACGTCGTGACCGTCGAGTCGCTGTCGACGGGCTACGACGAGATCGATCGGGAACTCGACCGCGGCGGATCGGCGCGTGAGACGAATGGACAGAGCGCATCTCGCGCGGAAGAATCTGAGACCGAGCGGACCTGAGACTGATACTGTCTATTGTCAGTCAGTACCGCCGGTTCGCCGGAACGGGGTGGCGAACCAGCGGTACACGGTGACGATAGACAGTATGACACGGTCGCTCTCCAGACCGAGCGAAAACCGTCTGTGTCGACGATATTTCGGGCGTCACTCCGGACTGAGGCCAACGCTTATGGTATCGACCTCCCAACGTGCGGTATGGTATTTGGTCCCGCGCCCTTACAGGCGGGTCTCGGTCTCCCCGTGATCGGGATCTTGGTGCTCCTCCTTGCGATCGTCACCGTCTATCAGATGGTCGAGATCGTCGACGCCTACGAGAAGAAGGCGCTCACGGTCTTCGGCGAGTTCCGGAAGCTGCTCGAACCGGGCATCAACTTCATCCCGCCGTTCGTCGCGCGGACGTACGCGTTCGATATGCGGACCCAGACGCTCGACGTCCCGCGACAGGAGGCGATCACGCGCGACAACTCGCCCGTCACCGCCGACGCCGTCGTCTACATCAAGGTGATGGACGCGAAGAAGGCCTTCCTCGAGGTCGACGACTACAAGCGCGCCGTCTCGAACCTCGCCCAGACCACGCTCCGGGCGGTCATCGGCGATATGGAACTCGACGACACGCTCAACAAGCGCCAGGAGATCAACGGCCGCATCCGGCGCGAACTCGACGAGCCCACAGACGAGTGGGGCGTCCGCGTCGAGAGCGTCGAGGTGCGCGAGGTCAACCCCTCCCAGGACGTCCAGCAGGCGATGGAACAGCAGACCTCCGCCGAACGCCGCCGCCGGGCGATGATCCTCGAAGCGCAGGGCGAGCGCCGCTCGGCGGTCGAGCAGGCCGAGGGCGAAAAACAGTCGAACATCATCCGCGCCCAGGGCGAAAAGCAGAGCCAGATCCTCGAAGCGCAGGGCGACGCCATCTCGACCGTGCTTCGGGCCAAGTCCGCCGAGTCGATGGGCGAGCGAGCGATCATCGAGAGGGGGATGGAGAGCCTCGAAACGATCGGTCAGGGCGAGTCGACGACGTTCGTGCTGCCGCAGGAGCTCACGAGCCTGCTCGGCCGCTACGGTCGGCAGCTCTCAGACTCCGACGTCCAAGAACAGGCCGGGCTCGACAGCCTGGAATTCGACGACGAGACCCGCGAGCTGCTGGGTCTCGACGACATCGAAGAGATCCTCGGCCAGATCGACGAGGCGACCGAGATGGACGTCGAAGAACTCGAACAGGAGGCCGAGGCGATCAAGCAGGGCGGAAGCGACATCCGGAGCGCCGACGCCGTCATCAGCGAAGCCGACGCCGCAGACGAGGCCGCGATCAAAGACCCCGAAGAGGTCGTCGCCGACGCAGCCAGCGAGACGGAGGGCGCCGCAGACGAGGCTACGACATCGGAGACAGGAGACGACGAGACCGTCGAACGAGAGACGGAGTAGTATTTGTCGCCCGAACGAAGCGTTTTTGACCTCTTCGGCCCTTGTTAGGGGTGATATCGAATGGCGGATCGCAACATCGACGAGGACAAGCGGGCGACGCTCCGCCGCTTCGCGGCGCTCGGCGCCGCCTCGCCGCTCGTCGGACTCGGGGCGAGCGGCGAGGCCGAAGCCGCCGACACGACGAGCGACGCCCGCGACGCCATCGTCGGCTACGTGGCCTCGACGCCGGGCGCCCACTTCTCGAAGGTCCGCGACGACCTCAGCCTGGGGACGGGCGAGACACAGCATCACCTCCGTCAACTCGTCGAGAACGGGGTACTCGTCTATCGGCGCGACGGCGACTACAAGCGGTTCTTCCCGGCGGGCCGATTCTCCGCGTTCGAACAGACTGCGCTCGGCTACCTCCGTCGGGAGACCCCGCGTGGGATGCTGCTCGAACTCCTGCGACGACCGGACGCGACCGGCTCGGCCATCGCCGCGGAACTCGGCGTCTCACGGGCGACCGTGAGCGGGTACGCCCGCGAACTCGACGAGGCGGGGCTACTCTCCCGCGAGGACGGCTATGCGATCGAACGCCCGGAGACGGTGCTCACGCTCGTGATCCGCTATGCGGAGTCGTTCGGTCCCGACGCCGTCGCACTCGCGGACGACGCCGACTCGCTGCTGCGATACGATCCGTAGCGAGTGCGCGCAGACGCCCGCCGCTCACCGCGTGACCTTCCAGGTCGTCCCCGAGGAGTACCCCCACTTCTCGACGGTGAGATCGAAGTCGCCATCGAGGAGGGCGCGCATATTCGCGCCGACCTCCTTCGCCGAGAGGCCGAGGTCGTCGGCGATCAGCCGCGATTTGAAGTACGTCTGTTCGTCGACGTGCGATCGGAGGTACCGGAGGATCCGACGCTGCTTGTCGCTGAGGTCCGGCGCCGTCGTCGCGGAGGCGGTCGCGCTCATACCCAACCAGACGGTGTCTCCCCCTATCAGGGGTTTGGTACGCCCGGCTAACACCGCGCAGTGATGCGATTGTACCGACTGCGTCGGCGGATTACGGAACGAGCCGACCCGTCGGAGGTACGGTTGCCTAATCGGTCCGCGCCGTCGGACCTGCGTGTGGAGGCTCATACTGTCTATTGTCAGTCATTACCGCCGGTTCACCGGAACGGGAATGGCGAATCGGCGGGACACAGTGACGAGAGACAGTATCCGACAGTATCTCAGGTGGACGCCGGCGACTGCGTCGGTCGCGATCAACCATCGAGACAGAAAGTTCATACCCACCGCGCGGCCAGGTTGTGGCAATGGGTTCTGCCGACGGCGCAGCCTCCGGTCCCCCCACCGACGCCGGCAGTCACGACGCTCCCTCCGGCGATGCCCGCTCCGGCGTCGCTGTCAGCGTGGTCCTCCCCGCGTACAACGAGGCCGACACCATCGAGGAGACGGTCGAGACGACCGTCCGGACGCTCGGGTCGTTCCTCGCTCCCGACGCGTTCGAGGTGATCGTCGCCGAAGACGGGTGCGACGACCGGACCCCGGAGATCGCCGACCGGCTCGCGGCCGCAGACGACCGTGTCCGACACGTCCACAGCGACGAGCGTCTCGGGCGGGGCGGGGCGCTCGAACGCGCGTTCGAGGCGGCCCACGGCGACGTCCTCGTCTACTTCGACACCGATCTGGCCACGGATATGCGGCACCTCGAAGAGCTGATAGAGCGGGTCCGGTCCGGCGACGCGGACGTCGCGACCGGGTCGCGATGGCTGCCCGAAAACGTCGCCGACCGGCCGGCGAAACGGGGCGTCCCGAGCCGCGTCTACAACGGGCTGGTCCGCCTGTTCCTCCGGTCTGACCTCCGCGACCACCAGTGCGGCTTCAAGGCGTTCAGTCGCGAGGCCTTCGAGGCGCTGCGGACCGACGTCGAGGACGACCACTGGTTCTGGGACACCGAGATGCTCGTGCGCGCCCAGCGCGCGGGCTACGACGTGGCGGAGTTCCCCGTCGATTGGACGCCGAAGGGCGACACGAAGGTCGACCTCGTCCGCGACGTCTTCGGGATGGGGAGCCAGATCCTCCGGACGTGGTGGCAACTCTCCGTCCAGCCGCGGCTCTCGCGACGCGTCAGCCTCGTCGCCGGCGGGAGCCTCGCACTCCTCGCGCTCGTCTTGATGACACAATACATCGACTTCGGGACCGTCGTCGCCGAGATGAAGGACGCGAACCCGGTGCTCGTCGGCGTGGCCGCGCTCGTGTACGTCCTCTCGTGGCCGATCCGCGGCATCCGCTATCGCGACATCCTCGCCGAACTCGGCTACCACGAGCGCCTGGGCTTTCTGACCGGAGCGGTGTTCATCAGTCAGACGGGGAACCTCGTGTTCCCCGCGCGTGCGGGCGATCTGATCCGCGCCTACGTGGTGAAGGCGCGACGCGGCATCCCGTATCCCTCCGGGTTCGCGTCGCTGGCGGCCGAACGGGTCTTCGACCTGCTGACGATCACCTCGCTTGCCGGCGTCGTCCTCGTCGGGTACACGGCGACGGGACAGACCGCCGAACTCGCACGGACGGTCGTCGGCGCCGAGGGCGCGGGCCGCGTCGCCGTCGTCGTCGCGCTCGGTGTCGGAGTGGTCGCCGTCGCCGCCGTCGTCGGGATCGCGCTCTCGGCACGGAGCGACCGCAACTACGTCGCGGCGCTGATCCACCGCGCGAGTTCGGACTCGTACGCCGACTTCGTCGCGAGCGTCGTCGGCCGGTTCGTCGGCGACCTCCAGACCGTCGCCGGGACGCGCCGCGGCTTCGCGCGGGTCGGGACGGCGAGCGTACTCGTCTGGACCCTCGACGTCGTGACGGCGCTTTTCGTGCTCGCCGCGTTCGAGTCAGCGAGTACTCTCCCCGTCGTCGAACTGGTCGCGGTGAGTTTCTTCGCGGTCAGCGTCGGCAACCTCGCGAAGGTGCTCCCGCTCTCGCCCGGGGGGATCGGACTCTACGAGGGCGCGTTCACGCTCCTCGTGATCGGGCTGACGCCGCTCGGTGCCGAAGTGGCCCTCGGAGCGGCCGTCCTCGACCACGCGGTGAAGAACCTCGTCACCGTGATCGGCGGCTACGCCTCGATGCTCGGTCTCAACGTCTCGCTGACGACGGCGGTCGAAGAGACGCGCGACGTGCGCGAGGCCGGCGAGGACGTGCCGGAACTCGATTAGCACGCCGCTCTCGGCGTTTCCGGCACCTGGCGCACCGGAGGGTCACTGCCTGGTGGCGAACAGTCGGCACGCTACTCGCACCCGCGTCGTCGTGCCGAACGACCGCTGTCCGACGCGGGTCGGCTCTCACGTCACACCACCCCTGGCCGCCCCATCGCAGATAAACGCTCGGCCCGAGCGCCGAATTCGAACGATCGCGGCTACGTCTCGCGACCGCGAAACAGCTCCGCCAGGCGTTCGATCCCGTCTATCAGCCGAGGGCTCGGCTGGTTCAGGAGGTCGTCGTCGACGACGTGGACGGCGGCGTCGAGGTCCCAGCCCCGCGCCGTGAGGATATCCGGGTCGGCCCGGTCGCCGTGACCGCAGTGGTGTACCACGACGTGGTCCGGGTCGGCGTCGGCGATTTCGGCGTGAGAGACCTCCCGCGAACGTTCGCCGGCGTCGCAGAAGGGGTACCGTCCGCCAGCCAGCTCGACGGCCTCGGGTACCCAGTTCCCGGCAGCCATCGGCGGATCGCCCCACTCCTCGCAGTAGACGACGGGGCATACATCGGTGGGGTCTGCGCCCGCTCGCTCGTGGACGGCCGCCAGCCGCTCGCGGGTCTCTTCGACGAGTCGGCTGGCCGCTTCGGCCCGGCCGATCGCGCGACCGAGCGTCGCGAAGGAGCCGACGACGCCTGCGAGGTCGTCGGGCTCGACGTGACAGACGTCGTAGCCGCGAGCGACGAGTTCGTCTCGAACGTCGCGCTGGAGTCTGTCGGCAGTGCAGACGAGATCGGGGTGCAGTTCCGCCAGTCGGTCGTAGTCGGGGTTCAACCACCCGCCCAGGGGTTCTCGGTCGACGTCGCAGTGAGTCGTGACGCCGACGAGACAGTCCTCGGCTCCCATCGCAGACAGCGTCGTCGTGGCGCTCGGCGCGAGCGACACCACCCGGTCGACGCCGTCGCCCGTGGTCCCCGCGTCGCTCGCGACCGAGTCGGTGCCCGGATCGGTAGATCCCATACGTCGCTCCGCGGCAGCGACGGGCAAGTGCGTTGTGGACGGGCGGGTCCCGGCGACGCGTCGCCCATATATAAACCATCACGATCGTTTCCGATAGAACCCGCGTTCGGGGCTGTGCGTGGGGTTCGGGCGATCGAATCCGAACTGCTTTTATCTCCTCCGTCGGTTGAGTCGGTACGAACCGCTCCGGGCCTCTCTCCACCCGTGTCTGTGGCACGGAGCATTCGTCGCTACACGATGAGCGAGAAGAGTACGTACACTCGCACGAACGCGAGAACGAGAGACGAGTCGCGAACGAACGACGGCCGGAGCGGCGATTCGGCCGGGCAGCGATGGGTACAGCGCGAGGAAGAAACGGAAGACGAGACCGCAGATCGGGAGGTCACCTGCCCGGAGTGCGGCGGCAACGTCGTCACCGACGACGAGCACGGCGAGACCGTGTGTGACGACTGCGGACTCGTCATCACCGAAGACTCCGTCGACCGCGGACCGGAGTGGCGCGCCTTCGACGCCAAGGAGAAAGACCAGAAGTCGCGCGTCGGCGCGCCGACGACGAACACGATGCACGACAAGGGGCTGTCGACGAACATCGACTGGCGCGACCGCGACGCCTACGGCAACTCGCTGTCGTCGAACCAGCGCCAGAAGATGCAGCGGCTCCGCAAGTGGAACGAGCGCTTTCGGACCCGCGACTCGAAGGAACGGAACCTCAAGCAGGCGCTCGGCGAGATCGACCGGATGGCCTCGGCGCTCGGTCTCCCCGAGAACGTTCGAGAGACCGCCTCGGTCATCTACCGCCGCGCGCTCGACGAGGACCTCCTCCCCGGCCGCTCGATCGAGGGCGTCGCCACCTCGTGCGTCTACGCCGCCGCGCGGATGGCCGGCGTCCCCCGCTCGCTCGACGAGATCGCGGAGGTCTCGCGCGTCCCCAAGAGCGAAGTCGCACGCACCTACCGCTACATCGCCCGCGAACTGTCGCTGGAGGTCAAGCCCGCCGACCCCGAACAGTACGTCCCCCGGTTCGCCTCCGAACTCGGTCTCTCTGACGAGGCCAAGATGCGTGCGCGCAAACTCCTGAAGAACGCGAAGGAAAAGGGCGTCCACTCGGGCAAGTCGCCGGTCGGTCTCGCGGCCGCAGCGGTCTATGCGGCGGCGCTGCTCACGAACGAGAAGACGACACAGGCAGCCGTCAGCGAGGTCGCGGACATCTCCGAAGTCACGATCCGCAACCGCTACCACGAACTGCTCGAAGCCGAAGAGAGCATCGGTCTCGCCTGATTGCTCTCGCCTCTTATTTCTCGATGATGCTCTCTTCGACCGCCTCGCCGAAGTGTCGGGCGGTCTGCTCGTAGTACAGCAGGACGTCGTCGCCGGCTTCGAGGTCCGTGACGGCCTTGCGTCCGTCGCGGGTGTGGACCTTGATCGTCTCGGCGTTCTGCAACAGCGTCTCCACGCGGTCGTCGCCGACCTCGGCCTCGACGCGGAACATCGGGCGTTTTTCGATCTTCACGCGGCCGACGATGGCCTCTCGGGTCTTACCCTCCGCATCGACCACCTGCACCTCGTCGCCGCTCTTCAACTCCGAGAGGTACTTCGTGCCGCCGTCCGGCGTTCGGACGTAGGCGTGGACGGCGCCCGCGTTGACCCGGAACGGCCGCGAGGCGACGTACGGCGACTCCGCGGTCTCGGCGTGGACGAAGAAGAGCCCCCGGCTCATACTCCCGACGAGCATCCCCTCGTCGTGGTCCATCAGGTTGCCCGTGTCGATGCAGACCCGGTCTGCCGTTCCGGTCCGCTCGATGGCCGTCACGGTGGCCCACTGGAGGTCGAGCGTCTCGCGTTCGGCCTCGTCGCGAATCTCGACGGTCCGTCTGATCTCGTCGGGGTCACCCGAGTCGAGGAGGACGCCGTCCGCGCCGAGTTCGAGCGTCTCGAACGCCGTCTTCGCCTCCTCGGCGGTCGTGACGCCGGCGATCAGGTCGGTCTCCTCGCCGATGCGGGCGATGAGGTTCTCCAGGGGGATGATCGTCCAGTCCTCGCCGACGACGATGGTGTACTCGGCGTCCTCGGCCGCCTCCTCTGCGAAGGCCTCGTAATCTTCGGAGAATATCCGGACGTAGGCTCCCTGGGCCCTGTCGTCTTCCCGGCGGAGCGTCGTGAGGTCTGCCGACCCGGCGAAGTCGCCGGGGAGGTCGACGGTGCCGTCGCCCTCGCCGTTCTTGCCGACGATGCAGGCGTCTGCGTTCGGCTCCGCTTCCGCCTCCGCTTCCGCGTCCGTTCGGAAGGCGGCGACCGAGACGTCGCCGAGCGACCGCACGCGGTCGACGTCTTCTTCGTCGACGAGCACCCAGTCCACCCCGGCTTCCAGCCCGGCGGTGATCCGTCGCTTCCGTGTCTCCCAGTCGCCGACGCTGTCGTCGGCTTTGAGCCAGACGCTTCGTGTCATCGTTGTCGGCTCAACTCGGCCGGCGCGCTTGAACGTGGCGACTCTACGGCGTGGTGTCGCAGGCTCGTGCGCGCCGAGAGGGAGAGCGTTTTACCGCTCGGTCGTCTGTGTCCGGGTATGACCGATCCGGCCGCTCTCTCGGTGACGCTCGTCGACGGCTACGTCGACGAGCCGGCGCACTTCGGCGTGCCGCCGTACATCTCCACGTATCCGCGATTCACGGCCGGTGCGCTCGTCGACGCCGGCGTCCGGCGGGAGAACGTCACCTACCACACGATCGACGAACTCCGAAACGACAGACGGAAGTGGGGCGACGTCGCCGACGCCGACCTGTTCGTCTACCTCGGCGGGATGACCGTCCCCGGCAAGTACGTCGGCGGGACGCCCGCCGAGCCCGACGAGGTCCGGGAGTTGGCCTGGACGGCCGAGGGCGTCTCGATGATGGGCGGACCGATCCGCTTCGGCGTCGGCGAAGAGAACGCGGGCGCCCAGGAGATGCACCGCCAGGACCTCGACTACGACTTCCTCGCGATGGGCGACGTCGAGGCCGCGGCCCACGACCTCGTCGAGAACGGACTGGAGGGCTTCGAGAACCGCTACCGCGACACCGACGAACTGGACCGCTGGGCCGCGAGTGGCACGTTCGTCGTCGAACAGCACCCCAACCACCCGGACCACCTCATCTGCGAACTGGAGACCTCCCGCGGGTGCGCCTACCGCTGCTCGTTCTGCACCGAACCGATGTACGGCGACCCCTCGTTCCGACCCCCCGAGTCGGTCGTCGAAGAGGTCGCGAACCTCTATGACCGCGGCGTCCGGCACTTCCGGATCGGCCGCCAGGCCGACATCCTCGCGTACGGCGGCGACGGCGAGGCGCCGAACCCGGACGCGCTCCGACGGCTCTACGGGGGCATCCGCGAGGTCGCGCCCGACCTGGAGACGCTCCACCTCGACAATATGAACCCCATCACGGTGGTGAACTGGCCCGAGAAGGCGCGGGAGGGGATCCGGATCATCGCCGAACACAACACCCCCGGAGACACCGCCGCGTTCGGCCTTGAATCGGCCGATCCGGTCGTTCAAGAACAGAACCAGTTGAACGTCACCGCCGACGAGTGCTTCCGGGCGATCGAGATCGTCAACGAAGAGGCGGGCTGGCGCCCCGGCGACGATCCCGCGGACGCGCCGACCCACGGCGCCGGCGCCGCAGACCGACTCCCGAAGCTCCTGCCGGGCATCAACCTCCTCCACGGCCTGAAGGGCGAGCGCGCGGCGACCTTCGAGCACAACAAGCAGTTCTTGGAGCGCGTCTACGACGCCGGGCTGATGGTCCGCCGGATCAACATCCGGCAGGTGATGGCCTTCGAGGGCACCGAGATGGCCGCGGCGGGCGCCGACATCGCGAAGGAACACAAAAAGCGCTTCAAGCAGTACAAACGCGAGATCCGCGAGGAGATCGACCGGCCGATGCTGCGTCGGCTCGCTCCCGTGGGGACCGTCCTGCCGGACGTCCACCTCGAGTATCACGAGGACGGCCGGACGTTCGGGCGACAACTCGGGACGTATCCGCTTCTCGTCGGCATTCCGGGCGAGCGCGAACTCGGACGGGCGGTCGACGTGGCGGTCGTCGACCACGGGTACCGCTCTGTCACGGGGGTGCCGTACCCGCTGGATCCGAACACGGCCACGATGGACGAACTCACGGCGATCCCGGGGATCGGCGATCGAACCGCCGGCGACATCGTCGTCAATCGTCCCTACGAGTCGGTAGCGGGCGTCCCGAGCCCGGAGGTCGACTTCGCGACGTTCACCGGCGACTACCCGAGCGACGAAGCCGAGGACTGGCGAGGAGAGCGGTCGAACGCCGATTGAGCGCGGATCGCGGGAGTCGGCGGCGGTACTGGCCGACAACAGACCGTATCACACTTCTTCTTCGATCACTTCGCCCACCGCGAAGTTGGATTTGACCTCGGTGACTTCGATCTTGACCCGGTCGCCGACCTCCGTTCCGGGGACGATGATGACGTATCCCCGCTCGACGCGGGCGATCCCGTCGCCCTGTTTGCCGATGTCTTCGATCTCGACGTACCGAATCTCGCCCGGTTCGACGGGGGGCTGCGGCTCCGAAGACGGCTGTTCCGCCTCGGCCGCGTCCGTTCCGGCCTCGACCGCACGGGAGATGAGAGCGACGCGGTAGGTCTCGCCGGGTTCGATAGAGCCCGTCTCGACCTCGCGCTTCGGCACTTCGACCACGTAGCGGTCCTCTTCGGCGCGGACATCCGCGTTGAACAGACACAGGAGCTTATCTGAGATTTCCACCGTGTAGACCTCCGGTGGTAGGTCTCGGTGGATCGTTAAAGTAGTACCGCCGGGACGCGGTCCCGCGGTCCCCCCTCGCCTCACCGATCGGGGTGCCGGGTCACGAGCGACGCCGCGTCGCCGTCGGCTCACCCGAAATCGCCGAACGTCGTCTGGAGACCCGCGGCCATCGTCGACTTCCGACGGAGCGTCGACAGCGACACGGGGAGGTGGGCCGTCACGCCCCGGACGGCCGCGCCGAACGTCTCCGCCGTACCGTGTTCGTCGTCGAAGGCGTCGCGGACGGTCTCGCGTACCTGCCAGACGCCGACGGGCCCCCAGTAGTCGTCGGAGACGTGTCGGAGGACGAGCGCTTTCGCCCGCCGGCCCCGGTCGTCGAGGTGCTCCAAGACGCCGAGCCGCGCGGCGTGATACGCGCCGGCGGTCTCGTCGACGTAGCCGGTCCGGCCGTCCGATCCCTCCCTGTCGGCCGCGAGATACATCCCGGCTTCGGGATCGGGGTTCCAGACGCTGCCGGGCGCTTTCATCTCGACGAGTTCGTACTCCCAGCGCCCGGGCGCGAGGATCACCCAGAAGGCGTTTCCGAGGAAGTCGTTGCGGTGGATCTCGACCTGATCGATGCCGGGATTCGTCCGGATCCTCCCCCGGAGGAACTGGCCGACGGTGTCGTCGACGGCGGTGATCGACCAGCGCGTGGGAACGAGCCGCCGCTGGCCGGTCTGGCCCAGCGCGCCCGCAGAGAGGATCGTGTTGATCTCGTAGACGTCGAAGCCGCGTCGATAGAGGTAGTTTATCGCCCCCTCGGCGTTCCAGTCGTCGTCTTCGAGCGTCTTCTCGACCGGGCGCGGCACGTGGGGGTTCTCGGCCAGTTCCGCCGATCGTGCGCGGGCGCGCGGGCCGACGGGCGTCGCGATGTCGTCGCGTCCGATATCGAGATCGACGTCCGGGCGCTCGTCGAGCCCGATCTCGACCGTCACGGGGCGGTCGGCGATCGCGACCTCGCGCTGGGTGCCCAGAAAGCCGTTCCACGAGTCGGCGACGTTCGTCACCTCCTGGGCGCGGTTGGAGTTCAGGAGAGACGTCCGGCGGGCGAACACGTCGGATATCGAGACGCCTTCGTCGTACCACGCGCCGGAGGTCTCGAACCGGGCGGCGCCGTCCTCGTGACCGACCGGCGAGAGCAGCCCCGTCGAGACCTTCGGGTAGTTCGACGTACCGACGAAGATGGACGGCGAGACGCCGCCGTACAGCGAGTCGCCCTGGAGGGTCTCTTCGAACCGGTCCTGGAACGTCTCGAGGTGGTCGAGGATGTCGTAGGACTTCTCTTCTGCGAGCCGTCGACGCTCCGCCCGCTCGTTGCGCTCGAGGTCGACGTACTCGTCTAGGTCCATTACGAGGGTCTGGGGCGCGAACGGATATGAAGCTTCGGCGTGGCTGCCGACGACCTAGCTGTGAATGCCCATCGCTTCGATCTGTTCTTGGTAGCGGTTCCGGATGGTGACTTCGGTGACCTGGGCGACGTCTGCGACCTCGCGCTGGGTCTTCTTCTCGTTGCAGAGCAGCGAGGCCGCATAGATCGCCGCGGCCGCGAAGCCAGTCGGCGACTTCCCCGAGAGCAGGCCCTTCTCGGCCGTGGTCTCGATGATCTCGTCGGCCTTCGATTGGACCTCCTTCGAGAGGTCGAGTTCCGAACAGAACCGCGGGACGTACTTCTTGGGATCGACGGGTTTCATCTCCAGGCCGAGTTCCTGGGAGATGTACCGATAGGTCCGGCCGATCTCCTTCCGTTCGACGCGCGAGACCTCCGAGATCTCCTCGAGCGACCGGGGGATGCCCTCCTTGCGACAGGCGGCATAGAGCGCAGAGGTGGCGACGCCCTCGATCGAGCGGCCGCGGATGAGGTCTTCGTTGAGCGCGCGCCGGTAGATGACCGACGCGACCTCCCGTACCGAGCGCGGGACGCCCAGCGCCGACGCCATCCGGTCGATCTCCGAGAGCGCGAACTGCAGGTTCCGCTCGCCCGCGTCCTTCGTCCGGATCCGCTCTTGCCACTTCCGCAGGCGGTGCATCTGCGAGCGCTTCTCCGAGGAGATCGACCGGCCGTAGGCGTCTTTGTCCTTCCAGTCGATCGTCGTCGTCAGTCCCTTGTCGTGCATCGTCTGCGTGGTGGGCGCGCCCACGCGGGACTTCTCCTGTCGTTCGGAGTGGTTGAACGCACGCCACTCCGGCCCGGGGTCGATCTGTTCTTCTTCGACGACGATCCCCGTCGGTTCGTGGATGAGTTCTCCCTCACCCGTGCGGACGAGGTCTTCCTCGTCCATCTCCTCGATATCGATGTCGTCTTCCGTTTCGTCCGCCTCGTCTTCCCGCTCTCCCTGCCATCGCGTCCGGTCGACGTCCTGTTCCCGCTGGCGGGTGGGCCGTGTCATCGCATTTTTATATTCGCTATCTCGATAGACTTAAACCCTCGGCCGAATACCGAATCCTTCTTTCGTCGACCCCGCATCTCCCCGGTATGCCGAGCGTCGACATCGACCCGGCCGTCGCCCGCGAGCGGCTCGAAGCCGCCGGCGTCGCGGTCGACTCCGGAAACACGGAGTACGAGCGGTGGCGGGCCGAGCGGGGCGACGCCACCGCGGTCGCCTACGACGACAAAGTGGTCGTCCAGGGGTCACAGCCGACGGATCTGCTGGCAGTGCTCAGGGACGAAGCGGGCGGTCGGGCACACGTCTACTTCGACGGCGCAAGCCGGGGGAACCCCGGCCCGGCGGCCATCGGCTGGGTCATCGTGACGAGCGACGGCATCGTCGACGAGGGCGGCGAGCGGATCGGCGAGACGACGAACAACCGCGCGGAGTACGCGGCGCTCGAACGCGCCCTGACGGCCGCCCGCGACTACGGCTTCGACGCGGTCGACGTCCGCGGCGACTCGGAGTTGGTCGTCCGGCAGATCAGAGGCGAGTACGACACGAACAGCCCCGAACTGCGCGAGCGCCGCGTGCGCGTGCTGGAACTCCTTGACTCGTTCGACCGGTGGTCGATCGACCACGTACCGAGAGAGGTAAACGACCGCGCCGACAAGCTAGCCACCGAGGCGCTCGACGATGGGTGAAGACACACAGCGCACAGCAGAGCGGCCAGCCGAGGCCGACATCGATGCCGATGCCGACACTGACACCGAGCCGGACGTCCCCGAACGCGTCGTCGACGAGGCCGAGCGGCTGACGCGGCTCGCAGAGCGCGCGGGCACCGAGGCGGAAGCGGCGGCCTACCGCGACCGGCGCGAGGACCTCGTCGACGAGCACGGGTTCACCTCCCGCGTCCGCGAGGACGACGACACGCTCGTGCTCTACCCCGACGAGTGGGTCGAAGACGGCGTCGTCCAGATCGAACGAATCGAAGACACCGACCGCGCGGTCGAGGTGTCGCTATCGGGGCCCGACCACGGCGCCGCGTGGGAGAACGTCGAGGCGGCGAATCGGGAGATCATCGCGGCGGTCGAAGAAGAACACGGTCCGGCCCACGCCGCGAACGTCCGCGCGTTCGCGGACTTTATGAGCAATCACTACCTGAAGTGCGTCGAAGACGCCACCCGCGAGGAATGCGAGGAGTTCCTCACGGAGTACTACCCGCGGAACGTCTGGCCGTCGGACGAACAGGAATCCATCGTCGCCGACAGCGTCGGTCTCGTCGCCGACGTCGGCGACGACGTGCCCGGAACCTGACACTGATAACTGATACTGATTACTCGCGTTCGTTACCGGTGCGCTTCGACGAGGTCTGTGATCTCTTCGGCGCGTTCGTCGCCGGTGACGAACTTCGAGAGCATCCAGTTGAACTGATCGAGGAGCGCGTCGTGGCCCGCCGCCGTGAGTTCGTACTGGTTCGTTCGCTTGTCGAGTTCGCTCTTTTCGACGAGCCCCATCTCGACGAGGTCGTCGAGGTTGGGATAGAGCCGTCCGTGGTTCACCTCGGTGCCGTAGTAGTCTTCGAGTTCGCCCTTGATCGCGAGACCGTACATCGGCTCTTCGGCGAGGATGACGAGGATGTTCTGCTGGAACGCCGTCAGATCGCGTACCGCGCTGTCGGTGTCAGCAACTGATTGTGCCTCTGACATACCAGATGCAAAGGCGTCTGGATATTTAACACTTCTCAACTCCCAACCAGATTTCGGGAATATAGCTGTATTCGCGACGTATTGGGGCGCTGTCGGTGAATCGAGTCCGAATATCGACGGGTTGTCACCGGTGGTAGTCTTCTTCGGGGGTTCGTTTGCGAATATTTGAAGAGTATTATCGCCGGGTGCGAACGAGACTGTCATAATAGTTTACTGATTGCTCACACTGTATACCGGTGCTCACTGCCGCCGTCGATGGCGAACACCGGGTGAGGCTGCCAAGAAGCCGCTCCGGCGATGCGAAAGGACTTTTTGCCCGTTCGGCGACAGGGCAGGTATGGCGAACCTCTGGGAAGAGATGGAGACCGGACCGGACGCGCCCGACGTCGTCTACGCCGTCGTCGAGTGTCTGAAAGGCGAACGGAACAAATACGAATACGACAAGGACGTCCCGGGCGTCGTCCTCGACCGCGTGCTCCACTCGAACGTTCACTACCCCTCCGATTACGGGTTCCTGCCGCAGACGTACTACGACGACGGCGACCCGTTCGACATCCTGGTGCTCGTCGAAGATCAGACGTTCCCGGGGTGTATCATCGAGACGCGACCGGTGGCGATGATGAGGATGGACGACGACGGCGAGAAAGACGACAAGGTCATCGGCGTCCCCGCAGAGGACCCGCGCTACGACGAGGTCCAGGACGTCGACGATCTCACCGACCAGCAGAAGGCGGAGATCTCCGAGTTCTTCGAGACCTACAAGAACCTCGAAGAGGGCAAAGAGACCGAGACGCTCGGGTGGGAGGACGCCGACGCGGCGAAAGAGGCCATCGAGCACGCGATGGACCTCTACGAAGAGAACTTCGCATAGACCCTATCACCGCCGCGTTTTCTCGCCTGCTGTATCGACCACCTGCCCGTCGAAATATCCGCGGGTGACTCGCCGTGCCGGCAGTGTTCCCCGAGGGGAACCGCTTTTACTCCCGCCCCGAGTACGGCGAGTGATGGCTACCTGCGACGAGTGCGGGAAGCACGAGAACCTACCGTACCAGTGTCGCCGGTGCGGGCAGACGTTCTGTGCCGAGCACCGCCTCCCCGAGAACCACGACTGTCCGGGACTCGACGAGTGGGACGATCCGTCCGGGGTCTTCGACAGCGGCTTCGACGACTCCGTGCAGGACCGCGGCGGACGCAGCGGGGACGAGGGGATCACGACGCGGCTCACAGACCGCCTGACGGGAAGGGGCGGGCCGCTCGGGTACTTCCGCGGGAATATGACCTACGTCTTCCTCGGCGCGATGTGGGTCACCTTCGCGCTCCAGTTCTTCGTCTTTCCGCTCCTGGGCGCGCCGCCGCGAAGCGACCTCTGGCAGGCGGTGTTCGTCTTCTCGCCCGCCCACGTCGAGTACGTCTGGACGTGGCTCACCTCCATCTTCGCCCACGGCGGCTTCACCCACATCGCGTTCAACAGCATCGCGCTGTACTTCTTCGGGCCGGTCGTCGAGCGCTACCTCGACACGAAGCGCTTCACCGCGCTCTTCTTCGGCGCCGGGATCGTCGCCGGCCTCGCACAGGTGCTCTCGACGCTCCTGACGGCCGGTCCCTTCGGCCCGGGCGTCGTGGGCGCCTCGGGCGCGATCATGGGAATTATGGGCGTGCTCACCGTCTTGAACCCCAACCTGAAGGTGTATCTCTACTTCATCATCCCGATGCCGCTGTGGGTGCTCACCCTCGGCTTCGCGGCGTTCAGCATCGTCGCGGGATTCGGCGTCACCGGCGGCGGCGTCGCGAGCGGCAACGTCGCTCACCTCGCGCACCTGGCGGGCCTCGTGGTCGGTCTGGCCTACGGGGCTCGGGTGAAAGGCCGCGTCAGCGCCCCCCAGTCGCTCCGGTTCGGCCGCGGCGGTGGCGGCGGCGGGATGGGCGGTCCCGGCCGCCGGTACTGACCGATGCAGCCGGCACGCCCCGAGTTCGTCCCGGACGCCTCGCTGAGCCGCGGGGAGATGGAGTCCCTCCAGTTCGAGGTCGCCGCGGCCGCGACGTGGACGGACGCGTTCGCGTTCGATCCCACCGCCGTCGCCCGATCGGAAGCGACCGAGTCGCCCTCCGAGACGCGACCGCTCGTCGCCGGCGTCGACCAGGCCTTCCTCGACGACCGCGCGGTGAGCGTCGTGGTCGTCCGCCGGGGCGAGACCGTCGAAGAACGGGTCCACGCGGTGACCGATCTCGACATCCCCTACGTTCCGGGGCTGCTCTCGTTCCGCGAAGGGGGGCCGATCCTCGCGGCGTTCGCAGCACTGGACTGCGAGCCGGACCTCGTCGTCTTCGACGGCAGCGGCCGGATCCACTTTCGACAGGCCGGACTCGCGACGCACCTGGGCGTCGCGCTCGACGTCCCGAGCGTCGGCGTCGCGAAGAACCTCCTCTGTGGGCGGCCCGAAGCGGCCGTCGACGGCCGACCCGAAGGCTGGCGGACGCCCATCCTGGCCGGCGACGACGTCGAGAACGCCGAATCGGGGACGGTCCTCGGCCACGCGTTCCAGTCCCGGCAGTACGACTCGAACCCGATCGTCAATCCGCTCTATGTCAGCCCCGGCCACCGGGTGAGCGTCGGGACCGCGACAGACCTCGTCGAACGGCTCTGTGCGGGCTACAAGCTCCCGGAGCCGACGCGGCTCGCTGACGCCTACGCCGACGAGGTGAAGGCGCACGTCGGCGACGCGGGCGACGACGGCGACGCCGGGAGGTGAATCGGCTCTTTGTGCCTCCACAAGACCCTTTCCGTCTGCCCCCCGTGGTACGTCTATGCGACGAACCCGAGCCGTTGGGACGCTCTTCGTCGTTCTGTTTCTCGCCGCCGGCTGTCTGGGCGGGCCGCCGTCGGCCGGGACCGACACGGCGACGGCGACGCCGACACAGACGCCGACGGCGACCGCCGCGCCCGGAAGCCCGACCCCGACGCCCGATCCGACGCCGGGCGAGACGCCCACGGAGACGTGGGAGCCGACCACGCGGGCCTCCGAGATCCCCGACGCCGACAAGGCGGTTCACGTCGAAAACAGGTGGAACCGCTCTGTCGAAGTCCGGATCCGCGTCGTCCGCGTCGCGACGAACGAGACGGTCTATGCGGGGACCGAGACGTTCGATCCTGGGGCGGACCGCGACGTCTACAGCATCGCGGAGGCCGATCCGGACGGCATCGAGTCGTTCCGCGTCGTCGCGACCGCGCTGAACACGACCGAGAGCGTCACCATCGAGACGAACGCGTGCTACGGGAACGTCTATGTGGAGATCACAGAGGACGGGACGCTGTATCTGTACTACGCGATCTGTTGATTATACTGTCGGACGAACCCGTTGAGACGCTCGTCTCCCCTCCGGGGGATTCCCAGGCGTATCATAATGACGGACGAGAGGGAGCGCCGCCCTCGACGGCGACTCGAAAACACTTATTCGTGCGCTCGCACTCCCAACGCGTATGAGCGAAATCGTTGTGAGACTCCCCGACGGGTCGGAACTCTCCGTCGAGGAGGGCGCGACCGTCGAGGACGTCGCCTACGAGATCGGTCCGGGGCTGGGCCGCGATACGGTCGCGGGCGTCGTCGACGGCGAACTCGTCGACGCGGCGGCACCCGTCCAGGACGGGGCGGAGGTCGTCATCGTCACCGAGGGGAGCGAGGAGTACCTCCGCGTGCTGCGCCACTCTGCGGCTCACGTCTTCGCCCAGGCGCTCCAGCGGCTCCACCCCGAGGCCAAGCTCGCCATCGGCCCGCCGACCGACGAGGGCTTCTACTACGACGTCGCGAACGTCGACCTCGACCAGGACGACCTCGACGCGATCGAAGACGAGATGGAAGCGATCATCGAAGCGGACCTGCCGATCGAGCGGGAGCTCCGCCCGCGCGAGGAGGCCTTCGAGATCTACGAGGACAACCCCTACAAGCGCGACATCCTCGAGACCGAGGCCGCGGGCGAAGACCCGGTCTCCTTCTACGTCCAGGGCGACTTCGAGGACCTCTGTCAGGGACCCCACGTCGACTCGACGGGCGAGATCGGCGCCGTGACGCTTCTCAACATCTCGTCGGCGTACTGGCGCGGCGAAGAGGAAAACGACACCCTGACGCGCGTCTACGGGACGGCCTTCGAGTCCGAGTCCGACCTCGAAGAGTACCTCACCCTGCGGGAGGAAGCCAAAGAGCGCGATCACCGCAAACTCGGCCAGGAACTCGACCTCTTTTCGATCCCCGACGTCACGGGCCCGGGCCTGCCGCTGTATCACCCCAACGGCAAGAAGATCCTCGACGAACTCTCCGCGTACGCGCGCGGCCTCAACCTCGACGCCGGCTACGAGCCCGTAGAGACGCCGCACCTCTTCCGGACGGAACTGTGGAAGCAGTCGGGCCACTACGAGAACTACGTCGACGATATGTTCCTCTTGGACGTCAACGACGAGGAATACGGCCTGAAACCGATGAACTGCCCGGGACACGCGACCATCTTCGACCAGAAGTCGTGGTCCTACCGCGACCTCCCGGTCCGGTACTTCGAAGACGGGAAGGTCTACCGGAAGGAACAGCGCGGCGAACTCTCGGGGCTCTCGCGCGTCTGGGCGTTCACCATCGACGACGGCCACCTGTTCTGTCGGCCCGAACAGATCGAAGCGGAAGTGAACCAGGTGATGGACCACATCTACGAGGTGCTCGACACGTTCGACTTAGAGGCCCACGTCGCGCTCGCGACCCGGCCGGAGAAGTCCGTCGGCGGCGACGAGATCTGGGAGCAAGCCGAGTCCCAGCTCCGGTCGGTCCTCGAAAGCCAGGGCATCGACTACGACCTCGAACCCGGCGACGGCGCCTTCTACGGTCCGAAGATCGACTTCGCGTTCGAGGACGCCCTCGGGCGGAAGTGGGACGGCCCGACGGTCCAGCTCGATTTCAATATGCCCGAGCGCTTCGGACTCTCCTACACGGGCGAGGACAACGCCGAGCACCGGCCGGTGATGATCCACCGCGCGCTGTATGGCTCCTACGAGCGCTTCTTCATGGTGCTGATCGAGCACTTCGACGGGAAGTTCCCGTTCTGGCTCGCGCCCGAACAGGTGCGCATCCTCCCGATCAGCGACGACCAGCTCGGGTACGCACACCGGGTGAAGAACGAACTCGACGGGTTCCGCGTCGAGGTCGAAGACCGGTCGTGGACCCTGGGACGGAAGATCCGCGAGGCACAGGAAGACCGCGTCCCCTATATGATCATCGTCGGCGACGACGAGGAAGCGGCCGGCACCATCTCGGTCCGCGACCGCAAGGAACGCGAGCGCAACGACGTCGACATCGAGGCGTTCCGGGCACACCTCGAAGCGGAGTACGCAGAAAAGCGGGTCGAACCCGACTTCATCGCAGACTGATCGCTCTCGATGCTGCACGACTGCTTAGAGGGACTATCCTAACGGTTTCGTCCGACAGTATATGTGACCCGAGAAAATAGTCGGTAGTATGGCCCAACCGGACCTCGCAGACCTCGACGGCGCCGAGGAGGTCAGCGAGGACAACCCCTACGTCCTCGAACCGGAGACGGACTTCGAGCCGGTCGACGAGTTGAGCGAGGCGGACGCGACACGGCAGGCCGAGTACCTCCGCGAGGCGATCCGGTTCCACGACTACCGCTACTACGTGCTGAACGATCCCGTCATCGCGGACCGCGCCTACGACAGGCTCTTCGACCGCCTGCGGAGGCTCGAAGACGCGTTCGACCTCCAGACCGAAAACAGCCCGACCCAGCGGGTCGGCGGCGAGCCCGTCGACGAACTCGCGAGCGTCGAGCACGTGGTCGAACTCCTGTCTCTCGATTCGAGCGGCGAGGAAGCGGACGTCCGCGAGTTCGACGAGCGCGTTCGTGACGCCGTCGGCGAGGACATACAATACGTCTGTGAACCCAAGTTCGACGGACTCTCCGTGGAGGTCGTCTACGAGGACGGCGAGTACCAGCGCGCGGCGACCCGCGGCGACGGCGCCACCGGCGACGACGTCACCCAGAACGTGCGAACGATCCGGAGCGTGCCGAGTCGGCTGCGCGGGGACTATCCGGGCTTCCTCGCGGTCCGCGGCGAGGTGTATATGCCCAAGGACGCCTTCCAGGCGTACAACAAAGAACGAATCCAGGAGAACGAAGAGCCGTTCGCGAACCCCCGAAACGCCGCCGCGGGCACGCTCCGACAGCACGACCCGTCGGTGACCGCCGAGCGACCGCTCGCGTGCTTCTTCTACGACGTGCTCGCCGCCGGCGAGAGCCGAGACGAACTCGGAGAGACCAACGCGTCGCGGGGTGCCCGGGAGTACGACGGTCTCGAGACCCACTGGGCAGAACACGAACGGCTGCCCGACTGGGGGCTCACGGTGAGCGACCGCTGCGAGCTGGTCGACGACGTCGACGCCGTCATCGAGTACCGCAACGAGATCCAGGCGGTCCGAGACGACCTGAACTACGACGTCGACGGCATCGTGTGCAAGGTCGACGACCGGGCGGCGTGCGAAGAACTCGGGACGACAAGCCGGCACTACCGGTGGGCCTACGGATACAAGTTCCCGGCCCGGACCGAGACGACCGAGATCCGAGACATCGTCGTCCAGGTCGGGCGCACGGGGCGACTCACTCCGGTGGCGCTGCTCGCGCCCGTGGAGGTGTCGGGCGTCACGGTGTCCAGAGCCAGCCTCCACAACCAAGACGAGATCGCCGACCTCGGCGTGGACGTCGGCGACGAAATCCGAGTCGAGCGCGCTGGCGACGTCATCCCCTACGTGGACGAGGTGGTCGAATCCCACAGCGAGGGCTACTTCCGCCTCCCCGCGGCGTGTCCCGTCTGCGGAAGCGACGTCGAGAGGCGGGGGCCGATCCACTACTGCACGGGCGGGCTCTCGTGTCCGGCCCAGCTCAAGCGCTCGGTCGAACACTTCGCGAGCGACGACGGCCTCGAAATCGAGGGGATCGGCGCGGAGACCGCCGACCAACTGGTCGAGGAAGGACTGATCGAAGACGACGTCGCAGACCTCTATGACGTCTCCAGAGGCGAGTTGCTCGACCTGGAAGGGTGGGGGGAAAAGAGCGCGGACAACCTCCTCGCAGAACTCGACGACTCGAAAGAGCCGTCGCTCGCCGCGTTCCTCTCGGCCATCGGCATCCCCGAAGTCGGACCGACCGTCGCGCGCGACCTCGCCCGAGAGTTCGGCGATCTCGACGCGCTCATAGAGGCGGATACCGACGAACTGGAGGCCGTCGACGGGATCGGATCGAAGATGGCCGCAGAGATCCGAAACTTCTTCGAAAACGAGCGGAACCGCGAGGTCATCGAGCGCCTCCGCGAGGCGGGCGTCGACCCGGAACGGACGCGCGCGGAGACCGACGACGAACTCGCCGGGCTGACGATCGTCTTCACCGGGAGCGTCGAGGGCTGGACTCGCGACGAACTGGAGGCGCTCGTCGAACGGCACGGCGGGACCGCGGCCGGGAGCGTCTCCGGGAACACGGACTACCTCGTCGTCGGCGACAACCCCGGCGAGACGAAACGAGACGACGCCGCGGCCAACGACGTCTCGGAACTGGACCCCGAGGGGTTCTTCGACCTGCTCGACGACCGGGGCGTCGACGTCGAAGCGGAGAACGGTCTGTAGGACCGCTCGTCGGGGACCGCCCGATCCGGGGCACGATTACTGATAGTGATTATCGCAACTGTGCATAGATCCTCGCCGTACCGTCCGGCGAGAAGTCTATCAAGACTTGCGATAATCACTATTACGCGAGGCCGCCGATAGTCACTCCCAGGAGGACTCGGCCGAGATGAAAAACCAGGAGATCGCACACCTACTCCGCGAGATCGCGGACTTCCTCGAGATTCGAGACGTCGAGTACAAACCCCGCGCCTATCGGACGGCCGCCAGGAGTATCGAGTCGCTCTCCGAAGACGTCGAAGGCGTCTACGAGCGGGGAGAACTCGAAGAGATCGAGGGGGTCGGAGAGTCCATCGGCGAGAAGATCGCAGAGTACCTCGAGACCGGCGAACTGGAGTACTACGAGGAACTCAAATCTGACCTCCCCGTCGACATCGAAGCGCTCACGAGCGTCGAGGGGGTCGGCCCGAAGACGGCCAAGGAACTGTACCGGGAACTCGGCATCCAGACGCTCGACGAACTCGAGAGCGCGGCAGAGGCGGGCGAGATCGCCGACCTCGAAGGATTCGGCGAGAAATCACAGCAGAACATTCTCGACCACATCGAGCGGGCGAAAGAGAGCGAGGCGCGGATGCTCCTCGGCCGGGCCTTCCCGATCGCAGCGGACGTCGAAACCCGCCTTCGCGACGACGATGCGTTCGATCGGGTTGACGTCGTGGGCTCGTTCCGACGGCGCCGCCCGACCGTCGGCGATATCGACGTGCTGGCGACCGCGCCCGACCCCGAGCAGGCGATGGAGGTCTTCTGCGGCCACGACGACGTGAAGGAGGTCCTCTCGCGGGGCGAGACGAAGTCGTCGGTCGTCGTCGCCGGCGACCTCCAGATGGATCTCCGGATCGTCGACGAGACGGCCTACGGCGCCGCGCTCGTCTACTTCACCGGCTCGAAGGACCACAACATCACCCTCCGGAACCGGGCGATCGACCGCGACTGGAAACTCAACGAGTACGGTCTCTTCGACCGGGCGGCGGCCGGCGACGACGGTGGAGATGCGGCGGACGACCGACGCGCGGGCGAGCGCCTCGCCGGCGAGACAGAAGAGGGGCTCTACGACACGCTCGACCTCGAGTGGATCCCGCCGGAACTCCGCGAGGACACAGGCGAGGTCGACGCCGCGGCCTCGGGCGACCTCCCCGACCTCCTCGAGTGCGACGACGTTCGCGGCGATTTGCAGGTGCACAGCGACTACTCGGACGGCGCCCACAGCGTCCGCGAGATGGCCGAGGCCGCAGACGAGCGAGGTCTCGAATACGTCCTCGTGACCGACCACGGCCCGAACGCACCGACTGCCGGCACACTCGATCCCGACTCGTTCGAAAAACAGCGGGCGGACGTCGAGGCGGCGTCCGAGGACCTCGACGTCGCGGTCCTCCAGGGCGTCGAAGCCGAGATCACCGAGTCGGGGCTGGACCTCCCCGACGACTGGTACGACCTGTGTGAGCTGATCGTCGCGGGGATGCACAGCGATCCGTCGAACCCGACAGAGCGGGTAGTCACGGCGCTGCAGGAGTGGCCCATAGACGTCTTCGCACACCCCTCGAACCGGCTGCTCAACGAGCGGGAACCGCTGGATCTCGAGATGGAGACGGTGATAGAGACGGCCGCAAAAGAGGGCGTCGCGATCGAGATCAACGCCCACCCCGAGCGGCTGGACCTCGATTGGGCGTCCGTCAAAGAGTATCGCGATCAGGTCCAGTACGTCGTCAGTACGGATGCGCACACGACCGGCGAACTGGACTTCCTCCACCTCGGCGTCGCACAGGCGCGACGGGGGTGGTGTGAGACCGGCGACGTGCTGAACACGCGCTCGATAGACAGTCTGCTGTCATTTTTCGATGGGTGATCAATCGGCGTCGTTCGCGAACCCCGTGGTGGCGGGGGCGTCCGCACACCGTGACTGCCCCCGGCCCTGTCGATAGAGGCTACAGCCGAGTACTCCGAAGAGGCGCTTTCCGATCCGATATCCGCGGTTCTGGGGACGGACGTGTATCGGACTCACCCGGCGCCGGATCGACCGGTGCTGGACGAGGGCGAACCCCGCGAAGATCGCCAGGAAGCCGAGGACGGTCGTCGTGCCGACCGTCTGCCCGAAGAGCGCCCACCCGCCGACGGCGGCGACGACCGGCTGGAAGTAGCCGACGAGGTTGGTCTCGCTCGGTCCGATCCGGGCGTGGAGCGCGAAGTACAGGAGGAAGCCGATCACGCCGGACGCGACCGTCAGGTACGCAAGCGCGGCCAGCGCGGTCGGCGTCCACGCGACGTCCGCCGGCGACTCGCCGCTCGCGATCGAGCCGACGAAGAGGGCGGCCGCGCCCGCGAGCATCGCCCAGCCCTGCATCGACACGTCGGCGAGCGTGGTCCGCAGCGGCGTCGAGAGCACAGAGCCGAGCGCGAAACTCCCCGCGGCCACGAGGACGAAGGCGATCCCGACCGCGTCCGCCCCGAGGAGGTTCGCGGGATCGAGGTCGGCCACGACGGCGACCCCGACGAGTCCGAGCGCGAATCCCCCGCCGACGACGGCGTCGAGCGAGTCGTCGAGGAGCACGGCCGAGAAGACGGCCGTCAGGAGGGGCGAGAGGCTGACGATCACGGCCGCGACAGCCCCCGGTACGGCGGTCTGGCCGAGATAGAGCAGCGCGTGGTAGGCCGCGATGAGGAAGCCGCCGACGACGGCGACGTTCGCCCACTCGGCCCACCCGCGAGGACGAACCCGGTCTCGGGTGAGCGCGGCGTAGCCGAGGACGAGCCCCCCGGCCAGGGCGTACCGGGCGCCGGCGAAGAACAGCGGCGGGACGGTCTCGAGTCCGACTTCGATGGCCACGAACGACAGTCCCCAGATGGTCGCCAACGCCGCGAACAGCGCCTCCGACGAGAGAGATCTGGAACGCATTCTCGTATTCATAGAGATATTCTTTCTATATCCCGAAGAAGTTTAAACATCTCTATATAAACCGGGTGATAGACCGTTCGGAATTCCGGGCGAGGGGAGCCGATCGACACTGCGATGGACGGCGGGGCGCCCGGGTAGCGTTCAAGTGCCTCGACGTCGTACTTCGGGTAGACAGTGCAGGTGAACGACCCCGCGGTGAGAAAATGAGCGGAGACAGCCCGGTCGTCGTCGCAAAGCGCGTCGACGGCGGCGAGAGCGCCGACCTGACCGAGATCGTCGACCTGGCGGAAGCGGCCGGCTACGACGTCGTCGGCCGCCTCTCGCAGTCGCGCACGGAAGACGCCGCATACCACTTCGGCGAGGGGAAGGTAGAGGAACTCGCCTCGCTCGTGCGCGAGACGGGCGCCGAGGCGGTCATCGTCGACAACCGCCTGGGACCGTATCAGACCTACAACATCGGCGGCAAGCTCCCCGACGGCGTCGAGGTGATCGACCGCTTCACGCTCATCCTCGAGATCTTCGGCCAGCGAGCCAACACCCGCAAGGCGCAGTTGCAGGTCGAACTCGCAGAACTCCGCTATGAGCTCCCCCGCGCCGAGGCGAAGACGTCGCTTGCGAAGCGCGACGAGCGGCCCGGGTTCATGGGGCTCGGCGAGTACGACGAGAGCCGCGAACGGGACATCAAGGCCCAGATCTCGCGGATCAAAGAGGAACTCGACGACATCGCCGACAAAGAAGAGACGCGGCGCGAACAGCGGCGCGAGTCCGGGTTCGACCTCGTCGCGCTCGCGGGCTACACCAACGCCGGCAAGTCGACGCTGATGCGCCGGCTCGCAGACGACCTCGACGTCGGCGAGAACGAAGACCTCCACCCGGACCTCGATCCGACGGCCGAGTCCGAAGACCGCCTGTTCACGACGCTCGGCACGACGACGCGCCGCGCGGACACGGGGACGCGCGACGTCCTCCTGACCGACACGGTCGGCTTCATCTCCGATCTCCCCCACTGGCTCGTCGAGTCCTTCGAGTCGACGCTCGATTCGGTCTACCGCGCCGACCTCGTGTTGCTCGTCGTCGACGCCTCCGAGCCGATCGAGGAGATGCGCGAGAAGCTCGTCACCTGTCACGACACCCTCTACGAGCGGAACGAGGCGCCCATCGTCACCGTCCTCAACAAGATCGACCGCGTCGACGACGACGAACTCGCGGCGAAGCGGGAGGCGCTTGACGCGCTCGCGCCGAACCCGGTCGCCGTCTCGGGACTCACCGGCGAGAACGTCGACGAACTGACAGACCGCATCGAGGCCGAACTGCCGGACTGGCGCGAGGAGCGGCTCCTCTTGCCGCTGTCGGACGATGCGATGAGCCTCGTCTCGTGGCTCTACGACCGCGGACACGTCCGAGAGGAAGAATACACCGGCGAGGAAGTGCTCGTCGAGTTCTCCGCCCGCCCCGCGATCGTCGAGCAGGCGCGGGCCAAAGCGGCCGAGGTGGAAGCCGAAGACGCCGCGGGGTCGTCTCGGCCCGCGGACGCGGACTCCGAGTCGAGCGACCCCACCGAAGCCAGCGTCGACGGCCGGTAGCGCGCGGCGCCGATCTGTTCTGGCCGCCGTCCGGCGAGAATGCGACGCGGCCCTACCGGACGGACGATACTCTCGTCACGTCCGGTCGCGTCTCGTATTCCGCGAGGACGAAGTCTGACCGCCCGTCTTTCAGGTTCCAGCCTTTCGAGAGGCGAACCTGCCCGTGTTTGTCGTCGTGGTTGATGTCTTTCTGTTTCCACGTCACAGTCGAGCGTGGGTGTCTGTCACCACGTTTCCGGTAGCCCGGCGAGTTGTTGCCGTCGTCGGAGTTGTACCAGCCCGTGACCGCCTCAGCAGGCTCCTCAAGAACTCGCTGACTTGACTGATAATGACTAGTCTCGTTTCTTACCGGTGATCGCCGTGAACGTGGGTGGCGATCACCGGTACACAGTGAGACTAGTCATTATGAGAATGGAGGTCACTGTAGCGTTCGTGGTCTTTC
>JBDGUP010000064.1:0-16863 GCA_042215815.1 Haloquadratum sp.
ACCCTCAACGAAGCGAGGTCGTCAGACCGAGCGAAGTAGGGTGGGGTAGTTTACTGTGCCCTATGCGTACAGGGTCGAGAGAAATGGAGAACCGGTTTCTGCAGACACTGCTTCGGACGCTGTGTATGCCGTCTCATTGACCGATACTCGCCGTATTCGTGGCGACGACATCGATATTTGCTAGACGAAATCACTCGCGCTTCGGCCACCCGATCGCCGACTGCCGCTGTTCGACGAGCTGGTAGCCGGCCGAGACGACCACCAGAAGTGACACGCCCATTCCGATCAGCGTCGGGCTCAGCGCCCGGACGAGGGGGACACCGATCGCGTCGGCGACGAACGCGAGAGCGGAGAGCAGCCCGAGACCGAGGTAGTACTCCGCCCACGAGATGGCGTACTTCGGGACCACCTCCATATACACGGCGACGTCGTCGGCGTTGTCGGCGATCGAGACCGTCTTCGCGTCGGGGTCGTACTCGACGATCCCGAGGTCGTCGAGCTTCGGGAGGTGCGTCTGGTGGAGCGAAACGTAGACGCTCTGTCGGACGTTCCGCGGCGGCGGCGACTCGCCGGACTCGACTTCGCCGATGTGTTCCGACAGGTCGGACACCGTCTCGGTGCCGTCGCCGGCGCGGAGTCGCTCCAGGACGAGCCGCCGCCGGTCGTTCCGGAGCACGTCGTGGATGTCCGCGGGCGCCAGCCCCTCGTCGTCGGCGTCGCTCTCGACCTCCCCCTCGCTCATTAGGTGCTATTCATCGGTCGATCTACATGAATGTGTCCGAAGCGGACGGACGAACTGCGCCGGTCGGTGTCGGTGGAGACCGGGACCTGGTGCCGCGCCGTCTGTGTCACTGCCGGGAGACCGTCAACGATCGCACGTCGTACTCGCTCTTCATCACCGCACGGGACGCCGTCGTATAGGTCTTCGACGAGAGGACGCTGCCGACGACCGGGGAGAATCGGATCTTGTACGTCCGCCCGGCCTCGGCGCCGAAGGAGGCCGCGATCGACCCGCCTTCCGACGCGGAGACGCGGAACTCGTTGTCGTACCTGGGAGCGAAATAGACCGTATAGCAGTCGCCGGTGAGAACGTCGACGATCGCCTCGCCGTAGGCGACTACCGCAGTCGCGACCTCGTCGGCGATGAGTTCGGCCAGCGGACCGAACCAGCGCGAGAGGATCTTCGAGACGATGAACTCGACCAGCTCTGTGACGATCTTCTTGGCTAGCTTTCCTGTTCCGTCGTCTCCGTGCTCCAGGTGAACCCGCTGCACGGAGGCGAGGGGGTCGTCTTCGCCCTGCAGGATCGATAGTTCCGTCGCGCTGAACAGGAGGGCCTTGTCGTCGGACACCTCCGGGCACTGTAACGAGCCGCGAAACGCCCCGTTACCGTCGTAGGCGGCGGCTACCTGATACGCACCGTCGTGTGGGGCCTCCCAGTACGTCGACCGGGAGACGGTGCTCGCCGCGCTGACCGTGCCCGCTTTGGCGATGTCGCGCCCGTCGACGCTCGCGCGTAGCTCGAACCGCTCTGCGGATCCGGTCGCAGCGAACTGCGACACCAGTCCGTCTGTCGGCAAGGCCTTCGAACCTCCCGATTTCGGCTCGCCGACCCGCCGCGTTCTGCGTTCGAGTTGGTGGGCGGGCAGCGCGCCCACCGTGCGCACAGCCCGGTCCGATTCGAAGCCGGACGACAGATCCACACATCCCGACAGCGCCGACAGGCCCGCGAACGCACCGAGTGACTTGAGGTAGGCCCGTCGGTCCGACTCCAGGTTCGAAATCGGGGGTCGCGCCATCGTCCGGGTATCGGCCGGGCGCGACTCGTATGTTTCGGGAACGGCCTCGGACAGCGACGGTGCGGCGCCCGGCAGCGATAACTGTAAACCGCCGCCGCGAGAGCACACACCGATGGCTGCACTCCCCGTCGAAATCCTCTATGGGCTCTACCTCGGCGTGTTGACCGGGCTTGTCCCCGCGCTGATCGCGTGGGCGCTCGGCTTCGGGTTCAAGTACTTCACCGGGATCACGATCCCCGGGCTCGGGGTCGTCGCGCTCGGCGTCGCCATCGCCGGGTTCAACGGCGGACTCCTCGCGCTCGCAGATCCCTCGCTCACCGGGTCGACGAACCAGCTGCGGCTCACCATCGCGCTCCTTGTGGTCCTGATGGGAACGCTGTACGCGCACGCCCAGGGCGACAAGATGGGCGCGTCGCTCCCCCGTCGGCTCAACCTCCGCGAACTCACGAAGCGGACGCTCTCGGCCGACGTGGTGGAACTCGTCGGGGGACGCGGACAGGTCCGCATATCCGTCGTCGGCGAGGTCTCGGACGTCGAAGGCCACCCGCCGCTGCCGGCGGCGCTCCGGGCGTCGCTCCGCGAGGAGACGTGGACCTTTCCGGCCGACCTCCCGCTCGTCGAACTCGAATCGCGGGTCGAAGCCGCACTCCGGACCGAGTACGACCTCGTCGAGGTGTCGGTCTCCCTCGACGAGCGCGGGCGGGCGGCGGTCGCCGCGGCGCCGCCGTCGAGTGGCCTCTCGAAGCATCTCGATTCCGGCGAGCGGGCCGTCTCCGTCGACGCGCTGGTCCCGACGGGCGCGGCCCGCGGCGACGAGGTGACCGTCCTCGCGGACGGAGAGCGGTTCGACGCTCGGTTCCTCGGCGTCGTGGAGGAGGGGCCGTCGACTCAGCCGGCCGAATCGACGGCCGAGCGTCCGACGGAGTCGACGGCCGCGACCGACGGCGGAGACGCCGCGGCCGCGGCGGGTCCGGAGCCGGCCGTTCCGACCGCAGCCGGCGGGCGCGCCCGGGTCACGCTCGCGGCGAGTCGAGCGGCGGCGACGACACTGCTCTCGGCCGACGACGTCAGGTTCTGGGTGCGCTCTCGGGGCAGCCGCCGCGAGTTCGAGCTGGTGGGGCTTTTCCGGCGGGCCGGAAAGCGGTTCCGCCGGTTCACCGTCGGCGGCGAGAGTCCGCTCGCCGGCTCGACGCTCGGGGACGCGGCCGTTCGCGACGCCCACCGCGTGGCGATCCTCGCGGTCAGACACGAGGGATCGTGGACGATCGCGCCCCGGGGCGACCAGTCGGTCGCCGCGGGCGACGACGTCATCGCCGTCGGGAGCCGGACGGACCTCGATCGCTTCGGGGAGGCGGTGGCGTGAGCCGACTCGGACCGGAGACGCGCGCGCTGCAGGTCGGCCCGAACTTCCCGACCGATCCAACGCTCGTCGAGGCACTGACGCGCGTGCTGGGGCTGACAGTGCTCGCGGCCGGGGTCGCCCTGCTCGGTGCCGTCGTCTACCGCTGGTACACGCGCGAGGCGATCCCCGCCTGGCTGGCGACGCTCACCGGCGCGTCGAGCGTCGCGGTCTATCTCAACGCCGTCGGGCTCTTCCGGCGAGCGGTCGGCGCCGACCCGGCGGCGGTGTTCGATCCGACGGTCGTGCTCGTCAACGTGGCGACGCTCGGCGCCGCGGTCGTCGTCTCGCCGGCCGGGCGAGCCGTCGGGGATCGGCTCGTGACGAGCGTCTTCGCCGTGACGGGCTCGCGCCAGCTCGACACCCGCGTGAGCCAGCTCGTGAGCAACGTCGGCCGGGTGCGGCCCGTCGAACTCCCCGAGACCGCCGACGACGTCGACGACATCGAGGGCTACGAGCCCGTTCCCGAGTCGACGAAAGCCGAACTCGCGGGCAAGACGCTCTTGGTCCCCCGTCGGCTCCGCGGCGAGGACCTCCGCGACCGGGTCGTCGCGCGCATCAAAGAGGACTACGGCGTCGGCTACGTGGACCTGGATCTCGACGGCGACGGCACCGTCACGCGGCTGGCGCTCGGCGCTCGCGTCGCCGGACTCGGCGCGACGCTCGCACCCGGATTCGCCGCCGTGGCCGTCCGCGCCGACCCCGGAGCGGGGGCCTCGGCGGGCGACGCGGTGCAGCTGTGGCGGCGCGGGGCGGACGCCGAGGCGAACGCGGAGCCGTCCGCGGCCGCGCCCGCGCCCGAGCAGGTCGCAAGCGGCGAACTCCGCGCCGCGACCGAGGACGTCGCGACCGTCATCCTCGACGAGACCGACGCCGCGTCGCTGGACCCCACTGCGAGGTACCGCTTGCTCACGCTCCCGCGGGATCCCGGCGCGGAAGGGGAGTTCACGTCGCTGCTCCGGACCGCCGACGAGGCGATGGACGTCGTCACGGTCGCGGCCGGGAGCGCCCTCGACGGCGCCACGATCGGGCGAGTCGAGGCCACGGTCGCGGCCGTCCGTCCCGCCGGCGGCGGCGTCCAGGCGATCCCGCCCCGCCACCGCGAGCTTTCGCCCGGCGACGTGCTCTACCTCGTGGCCCGCCCCGAGCGTCTCCGAGCGGTCTCCGCGCTCGCCACGGCGTGACGTTCGACGCCGCTCGGCCACAGCGTAACGCTCAACCCCGCCGGCGAACGAGGGGACGTATGGCCACGGTCACCTGGCGACTGTTCGCAGACCTCGCCGAGACGGCGGGCGGGCGCGAACACACGGTCTCGCTCGACGCCGCAGAGAACGTCTCGGACGCGCTCTCTCCCCTCCTCGAAGAGTGCGACGGTCTCCGCGAACGCGTCTTCGACGGCGACGAACTCGCAGACGACGTGAATCTGATGCGGAACGGCTCGCCCGCGTCGCTCTCGGACCCGGTCGCAGACGGCGACGAACTCGCGCTGTTCCCGCCGGTGACGGGCGGCAGCGGCGTCTCGCCCGGGCCGGGGACTGTCGACCGCAGATAGAGGTCGAGACCTCACCCGCTAGGAGAGCCACTCGTCGGGCTTCGTGTCGTAGTCGATGTCGGCGGCCTGGATGCGAGACTCCAGTTCGGGCGCCAGCTCGAACTCCTCGAAGCCGTCGCCGTCGTAGCGGATCCGGACGCCGACCTCGGTCGGCTCCGGCTCGCGGTTGCGGCGCCGGGCCACCTCCATCTCGTGGTCGTCGTACTCCTTGCGGATCGTCATCAAGTTCACGGGGCGGCCCCAGAGCTGGTGGACCCGTTCGAGCACGTCTCGCGCCTCCTCCAGATCCAGCACGATCCCGTTGTAACGGTGACCGAGGAGCAGCTCGCCCCGGTTTTCGAAGTTGTCGTCGAAGACCGCGATCGTCGGCTTTCCGAAGTTGGTGAACCGCAAGAGGAGCTTCTTCTTGACGTCTTCGGGGTCGGTAGAGGCGACGCGGAAGTCGCCCGCCGAGCGGGTGTACTCGTAGGTGAAGTAGTTGTTCTCCTCGACGAACTCCGACGAGAGGAAGGCGTCGACGAACGTCACGTCGTTGTGGCTCTCGCGGACCTCGCGCATCCGGTCCCAGCCCGCGGTCCTGTCGACGGCCGCGATCGCCTCGTCGACGCTCGCGTACTTGTCGGTGTCGAACATATACCTGGCGCGCTGTTCGAGCTCTGTGCGCCGGACGCGGCGGAGGAACCCGCGGTTCTGCGGCTTCACGAGCGAGTAGTGTCGCGCGGCCAGCCCCTCGTAGGTGAGGACCTTCCAGGGATAGCGGTCCACGCCGACGGCGTCCGGGTCCGACAGCGCCCGGTCCAGCGTCTCCCAGTCCACTCGGGGATCGTCTTCCGGGAGGGCGGCGAGATCCGAGAGGGTCTCGCGCCGAATCGTATCGATCGCCTCGGGCGGCTCCAGCAGCCGCTGGACCTCCTCGAAGTCGATGGCGTCGTGGAAGTTCCGCCAGGTGATCCCCTCCACGCGGAGGAGCCTGTCGGTCACCTCGCGGCGGTTCGCCGTGTTCTCGACGTACTCCCAGAGTTCCTTGCCCAGCTTGTAGGGATTGAGACCGGGCGAGCCGAGCACGCGCGACTGGTGGTCGGCGTAGGTGACGAACTCCTCGGCCGTCGCGAAGCGCTCTTCGCCCATCATCAGCGACTCCCAGAAGGCCGCCCAGCCCTCGTTCATCGTCTTCGTCATCTTCTGGGGGGCGAAGTAGTACGCCTCGCGGCGGAGCAGATCCAGCACCTCCTTCTGCCAGTCTTCCATCTCGACGGCCGCGCCCTCCTCGTCGTCGTAGACGGTCGCGTGCTCGCGGAGGAAGCCCAGGACGTCCGAGCGGGGGCGATCGAGGTCGGCCGCGGCCGCCTCCGCCTCCGCGAGTTCGTCGAGCCACTCCTCGTCGAACACCGCGCCCTTGACCGTCGCAGAGAGGTCCATCTCGTCGAGCCGCTCGCGGAGGTCCTCGGGCCGGGTCCGTTCGGTGTCGCGGTCGGCCGCGAGCGGGCGGTGCTGGTCGATCGTGTCTTCCAGACACGTGACGGCGTCGATGAACCGCTCGACGTCCTCCCGGCCGATCTCGGGGTCCGCGAGGTATCGCTCGATCGTCTCCGCGTGCCGCTGCAGCATCCCGGCGGCGTCGAGGTCGCCGTCGCCGGCGAACCGCGAGAACCACTCGTTGTTCCGGAAGAAGTCGGCGTGGGCCTCGACGTGCGTGATGACCGCCTTCTGGTCGGCCAGCGAGTTCGACTCCTGGAGGAAGGCGTGGCTCGGGTCGTCGTTGTTGACGATCTCGAAGGCCTTGCCCATCCCGAACTGGTCCTGCTTCTGCTGTCGGTCGTAGGTCATCCCCCAGCGCCAGTGCGGATAGCGGGTCTGGAAGCCGCCGTAGGCGATGAGTTCGTTCATCTCGTCGTGGTCGACGATCCAGTAGTTCACGGGGTAGGGGTCGAGCCCGAGCTTCCGGGCGAGCGCGGCGGCTTCGGTCACCGGCTCTTCGAGCCGCTCGGCCTCTTCGCGCGCTGCGCGTCTGAACCGCTGCAATCGGGTGGTCATAGTGTTGTGGGGTGTCTCAGTGTTCGATGTCGGCGAGCCGGTGCATCGCTCACGACGCCTCCGTCGATCCGGCTGTCGCGCCGCCGGTCGGCCCCGACCCGCTCCCCTGGAGGACGTCGTAGATCGCGTCTGTGACGTCCTCGGGGGCGCTGACGCGGGCGACGACGACGTCGGAGTCGTCGGCGAACGCGCTTTCGACCTCCTCGGCGTGGGTGGCGTTGATCGCCGTCCCGCCGGGCTGGGTCTCGACGTACGCGTGGCGGTTCGCGGGGATCTCGCGCATCAGCGGGATCACCCTCTCTGTCGTGTCGTTCGCCGAGTTCTCCGAGTCGCCGGCGGCGAAGACATAGCGGTTCCACTCCGACCAGGGGTACTCGGCTTCGAGGATCTCCTCCGCCAGTTCGTAGGCGCTGGAGATGCGCGTGCCGCCTCCCGAGCGGATGCCGAAGAACTCCTCGCGGTCGACCTCCCAGGCGTCGGCGTCGTGGGCGATGTAGACGAACTCGGCGTTGTCGTACTTGCCCTGGAGGTACCAGTCCAGCGGCGTGAACGTCCGCTCGACGAGTTCGCGCTTGGTCTCGCGCATCGATCCCGAGACGTCGCGGATGTTGACGACGACCACGTTCTTCTGTTTCTTCTCTGTGATCTCGGGGTGGCGGTAGCGCTCGTCGTCGCGGCGGAACGGGATCTCGCGCAGCCCCTTGCGCCGGATGCGCTGTACCGGACTCGTGCGCTCGACGTTCTCTTCGACGGCCGCGAAGGAGTCCCACGTCCCGCGCTCCGCGTCGGGGAGGTCGTCCCACTCGGTCTCGATCCACGCCAGCGAGACGAGGATGTTCTTCTCGCGACACCACCGGTAGACCGCCTCCGGCGTCGCGCCGTCGACCTTCATCGCCTCGCGGACGAAGTCCTCGTCGAAGTCGGTCGCGAGCTTCCGCTTGAGCCCCCGTTTGAACAACCGCTCGAAGTCGAGGGTGCTGTTCGGTCCCGTGCGCGTCACGTCGGTGAAGTCGCCTTCGACCTCCTCGATCACCTCCTTTCCCTTGGGTTCGAGGTCGAGACCGAGTTCCTCGTCGAGTTCCTCGGCGAACTCCTCGGGGTCCATCTCGTAGTAGCCGTGCTCGCCGGCCTCCTCGCCGGGATCGCCCTCCTCGTCGCCGTCGTCGCCCTCTTCGTCGCCGGGCTGCGGTTGGCCGACGGGCTGACCGACGTCGGGGATGCCGCCCTGCCCCTGCCCGACGCCGCCGCGGTCGAGCCTGTCGTATTCGAACGCCGGGAGGTCGACGACCTTGATCGGGATCTCGATCGAGTCCGACTCCGGGCCGCCGAGGTCGCCGTAGCGGATGAACGATTCGAGGTCTTCGCGACGCTCTTCGCCGATCTCGCGGAAGCGTTCGAGGTCTTCTCTCAGTCCCATCGGTGGCGCACCTCCCGCATCACCGCGCGGCTCGTCAGCTCTGCCGACGCCGCCGTGTAGCCGCGGTCTGTCAGTTCGTCGATCGTCTTCGCCTTCAGCCGGGCCGTCTCTGTGTTCTCCGGCGGGTCCTCCCACTGCGCCGGGTCGAAGTCCTCGTAGAGCCGCTCGACGTCGTCCCAGCCGTGACTGTCGAGCACCGACCGGATCACCGGGATCTCCGAGAGGTCGACGTCGTCGACGGCGAAGCCCTCGTCGCGGTTCTCCCAGGCGTAGCGGTTCAGCGCCGTGATGATCTTCTCTCTGCGGAACTCCTTGACCGTCTCTGTGGGCTGGTTGCCGAGGTAGTCGCCCTCGTCGAAGCGCCCGAGCTGTTCGGTCTCGAAGAGCTTCATCAGGAGGGGGTCCGGATCGGCCGGTCCCCGCTCGGTCTCGACTTGCTCTCCGCCCTCCCAGGCGTAGACGTGCTCGACGTACTCGGCGACGGTCTCGCGCTCGACCGAGCGGTCCGAGAGCAACGCCGCGAGCACGTCCGACTCCTGGCGGTCCAGGGCGTACTCTTTCGCCATCGTCACCCGGCCCTCGAACTCCGAGCGCTCCGAGCGCGAGAAGAGGGGGGCGTCGTGGAGCCCCTCGGCCATCGCGTCCAGGACGTCCCCGGGCAGCACCACGCGTTCGACGTCGAGGTCGGGGTGGCGCCGGCCCGGCTCCTCGTGCAGCAGGTCGGCGATGACGTCGCGGGTGAACGTGACCGGGATGCCGTGGACGCCCTCGCCGTCGCCGTCGAAGTCGAACTCCTCGATGTCGGTCCTGGTTTCTCCCTCGTCGATGGAGCCGAAGTCGAAGAGCAGCGCCTTGTCGACGAGGTCGTAGTCGGGCGGGACGTCCTCGCCGTCGAGCCGGGTGAGCACGCTGTACATCGCCGCCGCCTCGACGGCGTGGGGCGCGAGTTCGCGCGTCGCGATCGACCCGGTGTCGCGCTGGACGTCGATCGTGAGCGGCGCGCGGATCCGCTCGCGCAGTTCGGCCTCGTCGTCGACGTCCCAGACGGCGGTCTCGTTCGTGAGTTCTCGCCGGATCAACTCCACCTCCAGCGAGACGTTGGTGAGGTACTGGAACTCGTGCTTGTCGAGCCGGCGCTTGAGCGCCTTCAGGGGGTCTCTCCCGTTTCGGTCGGCGTACTTGTCGAGTTCGGCGTCGAGGTCGGGGTTCGAGATGATGACGAGCTGGGTGTCGACGTCCATCCCGATCCCCTTGTCGAGCTTCACGCGCCCCTCGTCGGGGACGTTCAGCAGCTTCCGGAGCAGGTCCGCGTGCTGGGCGGCGTCCTCGACGATGGTGAGCAGGCCGTTGCCCTGCGAGAGCACGCCGTCGTAGCTGAACGCCTGCGGGTTCTTCCGCCCGCGGGAGTCGAGTTCGCGGAGCATCCCCGGCATCCACGACCCCACGAGCCGCTCTTTTGGCGTGCCGTCGTCCTCGGAGTGGAGCACGCCGATCCCCCGGCCCACGTCGACGACGTAGTTCTTCACCCGGAGGTGGGAGGGGTCTGTCACCGCCGAGAACAGCTGTCGCGTCCCGCCGCGGCGGTACCGCTCTTCGAGGTGGTCGTAGGCCTCCCGGGAGAACGGGTCGAGTTCCTGGTCGACGGTGACCGGCACGTGGTCGTCGGACTCGCGGTTGAGCGACGCCAGCAGGTCCTCGCGGACGTCCGGCGGGAAGACAGAAAGCGGGTGCGACTGGACCGGGCTCTCGTACCAGTCGTCTTCGCGCTCGGTCCCGGTGGTCTCGCCGCCGTAGGAGAGTCCGCGCGTGTCGCCGCCGGCGGCGACGTTCCACTCGACGGTGTAGCGCCGCCCGGCGTCGGTCTTGGAGTAAGCGCGCAGGCCGTTGATCAGACACCGCTTCAGCTCCGACTTCCCGGTGGCGGTGGGACCGTCGAACCACAGGATCTTCTCGGACTTCCCGCGGTCGGCGGCGATCGTCCTGAGGTCGTCGACGAAGCGGTTCAGCACCTCGGTGTTGCCCAGGAGGGCGTGTTCGCCGCCGTTCGCGGGGTCGTCGAAGAAGCGGTAGCGCTCGCGCGTCTCGCCCTCTTCGAGGACGGTGCGGGTGCCCATCGACTCGATGGCGTCGAGCAGGTACTTCGAGGCGTGGGCGGCGATCGACGGCTGCTCGAAGGCGGCCTCGACGTAGGCTTCGAGGCTCATCGGCTCCTCGTACGTTCCCCGAAGGTGCTCGTCGGCGCGGTCGACGTACTCGCGGACGTCGTTGGGTGGCATCGGAGTCATCTCACTCTTCGAGTTCCGTCTTGGCCACCTCCGCGCCGGCGAACTCCAGCACCTCGCGGGCGCCCTCCGACGAGTAGCCCTGCTCGATCAGCGCGTCGATCCACGCGCTGCGCTCGTCGTCGTCGAGTTCGTTCGCGCTCACGAGCGCCGAGAAGTTGATGTTGTGCTTTTTGTCCTCCCAGAGTTTGCGCTCCAGCGCGCGGCGGAGCCGGTCGTTGTCCTGCGGGTCGAAAGAGGTGCCGTCGCGGGCGCGCCGGGAGACCCAGTTCGAGACCTCCTGGCGGAAGTCGTCCTTCCGGTCCTCGGGGACGTCGAGTTTCTCCTCGACGCTGCGGAGGAACGTCTCGTCGGGCTCCTGCTCGCGGCCGGTGATCTCGTCCTCGACGGTGTCGTCGTCGATGTAGGCCATCACGTGGTCCATGTACTTCTCTCCCTGTCGCCGGATCTCGTCGATGTCGTAGGCGAGCGCGTGGCGGACGTCCTCGATGGCGCGCTCTTTGTACTCCTCGCGGACCAGTTCGAGATAGCGGTAGTAGCGATCGAGGTTGTCCTCGGGGATCGAGCCGTGGTTCTCCAGGTTGGCCTCGAAGTGCGAAAAGACGGTCAACGGCGAGAGGTACGACCGGCCGCGGTGGGTCGAGTTCATGATCGCCTCGGCGATCTCGTCGCCGATGAACCGCGCGGAGACGCCGTCCATCCCCTCTGCGACGTCGGCCTTCTCCTCGCCGCTCTCGCGGAGCTTCCGGACGTCGATGTCGTCGCCGTCGTCGATCTCCCCGTTGTAGGCCTTCGCCTTCTGCACCAGCGAGACGTTCTCGTCGGGTTCGACGATGCGGGTCAGGACGCCGAACAGCCCCGCCATCTCCAGGGTGTGCGGCTCGATGTGCATATCCGGGACGTCGGCGTTCCGGAGCATCTTCCGGTAGATCTCGGCCTCCTCGTCGTACTCGAGGACGTACGGGAAGTCGATCCGCTTCGTCCGGTCGTTGAACGCCTCCATCTTCTCGTCGCCCTTCTTGTCCCGGTACTCGGGCATGTTCGTCCGCCCGACGATCACCTGGTCGATGTCGATCCGGGGGTTGTTCTTCGGCTTGATCGTCTGCTCTTGGGAGGCGTGCAGGAAGTCATAGAGGAACTCACGCTGGAGTTTCAGGAGTTCCTCGCCGGAGAACAGCCCCCGGTTGGCGTTGCAGAACGCGCCGGCGTAATCGAAGGCCCGCGGGTCCGACTCGCCGTAGACCGCCAGCTTCGAGTAGTTGACGTCGCCGGTGAGTTCGGTCTCGTCTTGGTTCTTCTTGTCCTTCGGCTCGAACGTCTCGATGCACTGGCGCTTGTTCTCGGAGGCGACCAGGCGGACGACCTCGACGTGGTTCTCCAAGACCGCCTGGAGGTCGTCGTCGTAGTGCGCCAGGAGGGCGTCGAGATAGAACTCCGAGGCGGGGTCGAGCGCCTGGTCGTTCCGGATGGTGTAGGGGGCGTCCAGCGCCTCGTTGAGTCGATCGACGACCTCGTCGCGCTGTTCTTGGGGGAGCAAGACGAGCGGGTCCTGGTTCATCGGTGACCGGACGGCGTCGTCTTCGGGGTCCTGGTCGCGGATGACGTCGCCGAGGTCCGTCCACCGGAAGGTGTACATCCGCCCGGCGTCCGTCGAGGTGTAGTCCTCGAAGTAGCGACGGACCATCCAGTCGAAGTGGGACTTCCCGGAGCCGACCGGGCCGAGCAGGAGTTTGATCCGTTTCTCCGGTCCGAGTCCGCGCGCCCCCGACTTCACCTTGTTCACGAACTCGTGGATCGACTCGTGGACCTCTCTCCCGTAGAACGTGTTCTCGCCGTCGTGCAGCGGATCCTCCGAGGCCATCCGGTACTCGACGACGCCGGCGTCCTCGTCGTAGTCCGTGCCGTAGTAGTCGAACATGTCCGCGACGCGCTGGTGGGCGTTGCGCGCGATTCGGGGGTCCTCGTGGACGGCCTCGAGGTACCAGTCGAACGATTTCGCCTCCCGCAGGTCTTCGGGCACGGAGTCTTTGTATTGCCGACTCAGGGTTTCGAGGGTTTCTCTGTCACCGTTCATTGTTTGTCCGTCTCGGCGAGCGACCTCGCGTCTCCCCCGGTGCGGGGCGTCTCCCCCGGTACGGGAACCGACCGCGAGCGGCAGCCGTGCGCTCGCGACCGGCGCGGCACGCGTACACGTACCACAGAGCACGCGCGTGGCGACCGTCGTCGGGCGGCGGACCGGCACAGAGCAACGGCGACAGGTCGTCGAGCGGCGACAGAACGTCGAGGGTTCGGCGGACGGTGCGTGGATGGACGGGCAGTCGCTCGATCCGATCGACCGAGACTGAGAGTGTGTGAGGGACCCACACACATAAGCCTTCCTCAGGGGGTTGCCGGCGTCCGCCGATCCGGGCGGCGGGAGATGTCGGAGACTACACGAGTGACTCGTAGACGATCCCCTCGCGCCGGGTGACGATCCGGCGGCCGTCGACGACGACGGGGGTCGCCATCGCGTCGAACTCCCCGTCGAGGTCGGCGAACTCGGGCCAGTCCGTGACGACGAGCGCCGCGTCTGCTCCGTCGAGCGCCGACGCGGCGGTGCCGGCGTACTCGATGTCGGGGTACCGCTCCCGGAAGTTCTCGGTCGCGACGGGGTCATAGCCCACCACGTCGGCGCCGGCGTCGCACAGCGCCTCCACGAGCGGGATCGCGCGGGAGTTGCGGACGTCGTCGGTGCCGGGTTTGAACGCCAGCCCCAGGACCGCGACGCGGGCGCCCGCGGGGTCGACGTGATCGCGGAGGACATCGAGCAGCCGGACGGGCTGCCGGTCGTTGACCTCGACGGCCGCTTCGAGCATCGCGGGCTCGTAGCCGACGTCGCGGGCCGCCGCGATGATCGCCGCGACGTCCTTCGGAAAGCAGCTCCCGCCCCAGCCGACGCCGGCGTCGAGGAACGCCGAACCGATCCGGTGGTCCAGCCCGATCGCAGAGAGGACCTGCTCGGAGTCGATCCCGTACTCCTTGCAGATGTTGGCGAGGTCGTTCGCCAGCGACACCTTGGCCGCGAGGAAGCCGTTGTTGGCGTACTTGATCATCTCCGCCTCGGCGATCCCGGTCTCGACCACCGGCGGGTCGCCGGCCCGGGCGACGAGCGGATCGAAGACGTCGCCGAGCGCCGCCGCCGCGGGCTCGCGCTCGGCGCCGAGGACCACCTTGTCGGGCGAGAGGAAGTCCTCGACGGCGCTACCCTCCCGCAGGAACTCGGGGTTCATCCCGACGTCTAAGTCCGCCCCCAGCGTCTTGCCCGACTCTTCTTCGAGGATGGGCGCGATCACGTCCTCGGTGGTTGTCGGGACGACGGTGCTCTTCGTGACGACGACGTGGTGGCCGTCCGCGTCGGCGAGCGCCGCGCCGAGCGACCGCGCGCCGGCCTCCATAACCGAGAGGTCGATGTGCCCGTCCGCCTCCGAGGGCGTCGGGAGCGCCAGGAACGTCACGTCGGTGTCGCAGACCGCCGCGTAGTCGGTGGTCGCGCGCAGTCTGTCGCCCGCGTGCGTCGCGACGAGGTCGTCGAGGCCCGGCTCGTGGATCGGCGCGCGGCCGTCGTTCAGGGCCGCGACGACCTCCTCGTCGATGTCGACGTTGACGACGTCGTGGCCGACCTCGGCGAAACACGCCGCGATCGTCGTCCCGACGTAGCCGCTGCCGACGATGCTGACCTGCATAGGCGAGACCACAGCCGCCGCGGATTTCAAGGTTCGCGTCCCGGATCGATCGGCGGCGGCGCCGACCGGCGGCGAAATCGCATTACTTTAGACCCGCCGACGGCTACCGTTCGACCGGGCCACGGTAGCAAAGTCTGGAAAATGCGGGGCACTCAAGATGCCCTCCCGTAGGGGTCCGCAGGTTCAAATCCTGTCCGTGGCATCCACCGGCGTCTTCTCCCCCCTTCTGACCGCCGTTACGCGCCGACGAGCGTCGGCTACGCCCCGCGGTCGCGGAGCCGCGACGGCACTTCCAACCAGAGGGCGGCGGCGATAGCGGGCCCGACGACGGCGAGGAAGACGAGCGCGATGCCCCCGCCGACGACCGCCAGCGCGAGCGCCGCGAGCAGCAGCACCGGCACGGCGACGACGACCAGTCCGCGGGCGACCACGTCGGCGACGCCCGCCGCGTAGTCGCCGATCGCGCCCGGGAGTGCTCCGAGTCCCGTCTCGTCCATACCGGAGCCAACGCGGCCGGGGGTCATATATTGTCGGACACCGGTCCGTCCCGACGATCGCCGCCCGCCCGCCGGCCGCGACGCGGCCGGCTCCCGACCGCGCCGATCACCAGTCGATTGCCTCGCGGTCGCGCCAGAACCGCCCGGCGGGGGAACCGGGACGGAACCGGCAGAGCCAGGTCGGCGTCTCGGCGCCCTCCTCGACGGAGCGGTCGGCCTCCTCGCCGCCCATCTCCGTCCGCACCCAGCCGGGGGTGACAGCGTTCGCGAGCAGCCCCTCGTCGCCGTACTCGCCGTGGAGGTACGCCGTGAGACCGTTCAGGCCGGTCTTCGAGACCCGGTAGGCCGGCGAGCCCCCGGACTGCACTTCGCCGAGCGCGCCCATCTTCGACGAGAGGTTGACCACGCGGCCGCCCTCTGTCTGGAGGAGCAGCGGGACCGTGTGCTTGCAGACCAGCATCGGGCCGCGGAGGTTCGTCGCGAGGGTGCGATCGATCGTCGAGACGTCTTCGGAGACGATGTCGGCACCGAAGTCGCCCACCCCGGCGTTGTTGACGACGACGTCCAGTCGGCCGGCCGACCGGAAGATCTCGTCGGCCGCATCGGAGATCTCGCCCTCCTGGGTCACGTCGACGACGAGGTGTTCCCACGCGTCGGGCACCTCGTGCGTGATAGAGCGCGTGGCCGCGAAGACGGTCGCGCCCAGTTCGTGGAGGTTCGCGGCGATCTGGCGGCCGATCCCGCGGTTCGCGCCGGTGACGAGGGCGACCTGTCCGTCGAGCGAGTCGTACAGCTCCGGCTCCGGTGGCTCGTCGGTCATCGCCCGACCCAAGGACGCGGGCACAAAAGGCGGTTCCGCCTCGGCTCCGTCCGCGCGGACGCTACTCCTCGAAGTCCCGCCGCATCGCGATCTCGAACCACGGGCACAGCCGGAGCTGCCGGTACCATTTCGGGTGTTCGTAGAGGTGGTCGTAGTCGGCCCACAGCAGGCCCGCGATCTCGTCTTCGTCGGGGGCGATCGCGACGTCGTCGAGGGTGACTTTCAGGACCGAACAGACCTCCCACTCCAGGCCGGCGTTCTCGTAGTAGCGCTTGTACTCGAACTTGTCCGTCACCCGGAGGTCGCCGTACTGATCGGGGGTGACGCCGAGTTCCTCTTCGAGACGCTGACGGGTCGCGTCCATCTGTGACTGGCCGTCGACCGGGTGGGAGGCGACCGTCCCGTCCCAGTGGGTGTCCCAGAGCCGTTTGCCCGGGGCGCGCTGGGCGAGCAGGATGCGGCCCTCGCCGTCGAAGACGAGACAGGTGAAGGCGCGGTGGCGGACGCCCTCGCCCGTGTGCGCCTCCAGCCGGTTGACGAGCCCCGTCCGGGTGTCGTCCGGATCGACCGCGATCACGTCCTGGGAGGCGTTCTCGTGGACGCCGTCCTCGCCGGTCGTCGTCTCGGAAGCCGGTCCGGCGTCGTCGGGGGAGTCGGCACTCATACTCGGTCTCTCGAAGAGGGAGAACAAGGAGTCTTCGATGCGCGGTGGGGGTCGACACGGCCGTCCGATCGCCCGCGATCGACGCGCGGGAGCGGGCGGGAACGCGGGCCCGATCCTCGTCAGCGACTCTGCCCGTCGAACCGCGGGACGTCGTCCTCGGCGTCGTCGGGCAACCGCTCGCGCCAGTCGGTCGCGGCGTCGAGCGTCGCGAACGCCTCGCGCTCGGGACGGCCGCCACAGCGGGCGACCGTCTCGGCGAAGAACCGGAGCCGCGAGAGGAGGGCGTCGGTGTCGTAGGCGGCCACGTCGAGCCGCGAGGCCGCGACGGTCGCCTCGATCACGGCGCCGAACCCCCGGTTGATCGTCGGCACGGTCTCGTCGACGACCGCGCTCTCGACGGGACAAAGCGCCCACCGTTCCCGGCGCGTTCCGCCGGACTCCCCGGCGTCGATCCGCTCGACCGCGACCGCGACCCGGGCGTGCGCCTCGGGGAGCACCGGTTCGTCTTCCTCGCGGATCGTCACCGCCGCCTCGACGAACGTCCGCGGGTCCGAGACGAACTGGACGTGACCGCGCCCCTCGCGGTGGAAGTTCCGGCGCGTCCGGGTGTTCCCCCACGTCGTGGCCGTCACGGGCGACTTCTCGCCGTCGTCGGTGTCGCCGGCCATCTCGGACTC